>CAIZGR010000440.1 GCA_903932535.1 uncultured Hyphomicrobiales bacterium
GCCGTCGCCGCCGCTCGGCGTCGCGAACAGCCCCGGACCGCGCTGCGTCAACGCCACGACCTGACCCGTCCCGCGCGCCCCTGGATGATCGCCCGGCTCCTCCTGCGGGGCGAGCGCGCCCAGCGCCTCCGCCTCGCCGACCACGCTCGCCACCAGATCGTCGATGGCCGCGCTGTCCGGCGCCGCCGAGGGCGGCGGGAAATAGTTCTCGCGCTCGATCTCGTCAAGGTGACGCGGCTCGGGCGCGTAGCGCGGGCGCGGCTGCGGCTGGGGCGCGTCGTCGGCCCGGGGCGACAGCCCGAGGCGGCCGCGGCGGACGAACATGCGCAGATAGCCCGCCGCTTCGAGCGCGTAGGGATAGCCCTGTTCGAGCAGCCACGCATGGTCCTCGGCGTCCAAGGTCAGCGCGATCCGCACCGGCTTGGCCACAGCCGCGGGCTGCGCCTCGGCCGCCTCGACATTATTTGCGGGTTCTGTCAATTTTCACCTTGACTTGTGGGGCATAATGCCCCATATGTGAGGGAGGAGGACTGCGCATGAACTACCGCACCGAATTCCCCGACTTTCCGCCCGAGGACATGCCGAATTTCCCAATCGACATGACCGACTGCAGCTGGGGCAACGACAACTGCCCCAGCTTCCGCCACCGCCACGCGCGGGTCTGGATTGACTACGTCGACCCCGCCAAGCGGGAGTGGCCACAGATGGAACGCTACTGCCTCGAGTGGTTCGCCTCGGACCAGATCGACGCGGAGCCGGTCCAAGCGTTCTACACCAACGACTGGGCCGAGGTCGACGAGGCCCTGCGGATCGTCTTCGCCGAAGCCGACCCGATCATCTGAATCATCAGGAGGAGCACAGCACATGACGCCAAACACCATTCTCTACGAACTGGACGAGGAGGGCGGGTTCACCGTCTTCGACGAGAGGACCGGCCTCAGCAGCTACGCCTACCCGACCAGCCCCTACGCCATCGCCGCCAAGACCAAGCCGGCGGCCGTCGCCGCAGAAATGGCTTGGTCCGAGCACTCCCACTCCGGGGTGCCGCGCCTGCTCGACTCGGCCCATCTGGACAAGCGGCGCGGCGAGCGCCTGCGCGCCTCGGCCCGCGCTCGGGCCATCCATCTCAACGGCATCAACCGCGCACTGGAGGAATGGAAATGAACGCCCTTCTGCACTACGACGGCGACTACGCCCGCATCACCAGCTTCGACCCCGAACTCCCCGGGGAGCAGCATGAGATCGTCACCTGCCGCATCTGGCCGGGCAAATACGTGAGGATCGACGACGGCAAGACCTATCCCCAACTGATCGGCAAGCCCCACCGCCAGTCCGGAGCCTGCCATGGCTCCCCCACCGTGGTCGCCGCGGCCCGCGAGGAGGACATCGGCCCCGCGCTCGCGAAGGCGATCGACGCCCGCTTCTTCAAGACACGCGAGGCCTACGAGAAGGCGAAGGCCGCGCTCTGACTGACCCACCCCGGCCTCGCGCCGGGGCGCAACCCAAGGAGCCAACCCCATGCTGACCAAAGCGCAAATCCGGTGGGCCGCAAGCCACGACTGGTTCGTCGGCGACAACCTCGACGGGACGATCACGATCTACACCATGTCCACCGAGGACCCGCCGGGAACGACCATGATCTTCCGCGGCACCTTCGCCGAACTCCGCGCCTTCGCGGGATACTGAGAGGAGCACCCCATGATCCAAGTTTTTTACCGCGCCGTCGACGGCTACAGCAAAGCCCGGAGCTTCCCCAACCTCGTCGCCGCTCGCCGTTACGCTCAAAGCCGGGTCGGCGAAACCCCGGAGATCGGCCCCGGCTACGCGATCGCCGGCGACGGGATCGGCAAGATCACGGTCAAAGGATGCACCCTCCAGGAATTGTTCCCGAAGGCCTTCCCGAGCGAGCAGCCCAAGCCCCGCCGCATCCAATATCTCACCAACGGCGACATCGTCGACCTTGACCGCGAGGATTTCGACTACCCGCAGGACGGCGCCGCCGACCTGCCCGACCTGCCGTTCTGACCCAAAGGAGAGCACCGATGACCAACAGAGACAAAATCCTTGCTTGGGCCGAGCGCGAAGGCACGCGAGCCTGCCTCGCCCTCGCCCACGCGCCGGACGGCGCGCATGTGGGCAACCTTCTGTTCTGGGCTCAACGTCTTGATCGGGCTGCCGCGAGCCTGCGGCTCGGCGTGCCCGATCTGGGCATGGGACCGCGCGTCCCGACGGCGAAAACCGTCGGCCGCTACGCGCGCGAGACAGCGCGGGCGCGGGCCGCGCTCTGACCCCTTGTCACTGCGCCCCGGTCAGAGCGGGACGCGGGAACGAGCGATCAGGGGATCGATCGAAAGGAGACTGACGATGCGCCGCCTGAAACCAATGTCCCAGTTCCAAGCCCTCGTCTCGCGCTGCGAGGACTACTCGGGCTCGCGAGAGCCGGAGAACCGCCCGGCCGTCGTCCTCGTGCTGTTCGTCGTGTCGCTCGTCATCGGGCTGGCGCTCTCCTGGCTCGCCGGGGTGACGCCATGATGACCGCGCAC
>CAIZGR010000441.1 GCA_903932535.1 uncultured Hyphomicrobiales bacterium
ACCGCCTGATGGAGTTCTGCGGCGGGCACACGCACGCCATTTCCCGCTACGGGCTCGAGGACCTCTTGCCGGCGAACGTGCGGCTGATCCACGGGCCGGGCTGTCCGGTCTGCGTCCTGCCGATGGCGCGGCTCGACCTGGCGATCGAATGCGCGCGCCGGCCCGAGGTCACGCTCTGCGCCTATGGCGACCTGATGCGCGTTCCCGGCTCCGGCGGCTCGAGCCTCATCAAGGCTAAGGCGGAAGGGGCCGACATCCGCATGGTTTATTCGACCCTGGATGCGATCCGGATCGCGCAAGCCGAGCCGGGCAGGGAGGTGGTGTTCTTCGCCATCGGCTTCGAGACGACCACGCCGCCGACCGCGCTCGCCGTTCGCACCGCCGAGAAGAAGGGCCTGAAAAACTTCTCGATCCTCTGCAACCACGTCATGACGCCGCCTGCGATGCGCGCCATTCTCGACGGCGCGGCCGAGGACGACGCGGCGCCGGTCATGATCGAGGGTTTCATCGGCCCCGCGCATGTCAGCACGGTGATCGGGACGCGGCCTTACGAGCCGTTCGCGCGCGAATACGGCAAGCCGGTGGTGATCGCGGGCTTCGAGCCGCTCGACGTCGCGCAGGCGATTCTGATGCTCGTCCGCCAGATCGACGGCGGTCGCGCGGAAGTCGAGAACCAGTACATTCGCGCGGTGACGCCTCAGGGCAATCTCAAGGCGCAGGCGGAGGTCGCGGCCGTCTTCGAGACGCGCGAGACCTTCGAGTGGCGCGGGCTCGGCTTTTTGCCGTCGAGCGCGCTGAAGCTCCGGCCCGAGCTCGCGGGCTTCGACGCGGAGCGCCGCTTCGGGCTAGCGCCGAAGCCTGCGAAGGACAATCCCGCCTGCGAATGCGGGGCGATCCTGCGCGGCGCCAAGGCACCGAGGGATTGCCGGCTCTTCGGCACGGTCTGCACGCCCGATTCGCCGATGGGCTCCTGCATGGTTTCTCCCGAGGGCGCCTGCGCGGCCCACTGGACCTACGGCCGCTTCCGCGAGAAGGCGAAGGCCGAACGGCGAAAGGCAATCTCGTGAGCCTCGGAAAACCGGTTCGGCGCAGGCTCGACCTGAAGAACGGCCGGGTGGACCTGTCGCATGGCGCAGGCGGGCGCGCGATGGGACAGCTGATCGAGGCTATCTTCCTCGAGGCCTTCGATAATCCGTGGCTGCGCGCCGGCAACGACCAGTCCGCCTTCGACGTCGCCGCCGGACGGATGGTGATGACGACGGACGCCTATGTCGTCTCGCCGATCTTCTTTCCCGGCGGCGACATCGGCGTCCTCGCGGTCAACGGCACGATCAACGACATCGCCATGGCGGGCGCGCGTCCGCTCTATCTGTCGGCGAGCTTCGTGATCGAGGAGGGCCTGCCGTTCGCCGACCTGAAGCGCGTGGCGGCGAGCATGGGCGACGCCTCGCGCGCTGCGGGCGTCCCCATCATCACCGGCGACACCAAGGTCGTCGAGCGCGGCAAGGCGGACAAGGTGTTCGTCTCGACCGCGGGCGTCGGCGTCACGCCGCCGGGGCTCGTTCTGTCGAGCGACGCCGTTCGCCCCGGCGACGTCGCGATCGTCTCGGGAACGATCGGCGACCACGGCGTCGCGGTCATGTCGAAGCGCGAGAACCTCGAATTCGAGACCGAGATCGTGTCGGACACCGCCGCCCTGCATGGTCTCGTCGCCGCGATGGTCGCCGCGGCCGGCCCTGGCCTGCGCGTCATGCGCGATCCGACGCGGGGCGGGCTCGCCGCGACCCTCAACGAACTCGCCGATCGGTCGGGCGTCGGCTTCTCGATCGAAGAGGAGGCGATTCCGGTGCGGGCCGAAGTGGCGGCGGCCTGCGAATTTCTCGGCCTCGATCCGCTCAACGTCGCCAACGAGGGCAAGCTCGTCGCGATCGTGGCGGAGGCGTTCGCGGCCCCGCTCCTCGCCGCGATGCGCGCCCACCCGCTCGGCGCCCGGGCCTCGATCATCGGCCGGGCGGTCGAGGACCCCAACCATTTCGTGGAGATGCGGACCGCCTTCGGCGGCGGGCGGATCGTCGATTGGCTCGCCGGCGAACAACTTCCCCGCATCTGCTGATCGCCCGGGGGCCTTCATCCGGCCATCTTCCGACGAGGGGCAAGGGATCGAGCCCCCTCGCCCGCGAAGCGGGCGATGGACACCGCGAAGCGGCCGGGTGGGGGTAAGCCCGAGCGTCCCTGCGACGCCCGGCCGCATTCACTTCGGCGCGCGTTTAGCGAGAATGCGCTGGAGGGTGCGCCGGTGCATGTTGAGTTGGCGCGCAGTCTCGGAGACGTTGCGCTCGCAGGCTTCATAAATGCGCTGGATGTGCTCCCAGCGGACTCGGTCGGCCGACATCGGAGGGTCATGCTCGGCGGGCGTGTCGAGCCGTCCCGCCATCAGCGCCGCGACCACGTCGTCGGCGTTGGCCGGTTTGGCGAGGTAGTCGAACGCGCCGAGCTTGACCGCCATCACGGCGGTGGCGATGGCGCCGTAGCCGGTCAGGATCACGCCGCGCGAGTCGGCGCGCCGCGCCTTGAGGGCGCGCATCACGTCGAGGCCGCTGCCGTCGCCGAGCCTGAGATCGATCACGGCGAAAGCGGGCGGCGAAGTTTCGATCGCAGCCAGCGCCTCGGTCACGCTCGTCGCCGTCCGCGCCGTGAACCCACGCGCCGACAGAGCCCGGGCGAGCCGGTCGGAAAACAAGCGATCATCATCGACGACGAGCAGAGACTTGTCGAGCGTCTCTCCGCCGCTCTGGGTCTGATGTGTCGACGGGTGCGAGGCGTCTTTGTCCATTCGACCTGCAATACAGGCAATCCGGCCTGGGAGCAAAAGCCTACAGGCTAATTGTTCCCCCGTCGACCCTCCTCGTAAGCTGCCCGGGGCCACTGGACCGTGACGACGGCCCCTGTCGCGGGGGAGGGACCGTTGCCGAAGCGCAAGGACGCTCGGGCGCGCTCGAGCAGCGATCTTGCGATGAAAAGCCCGAGTCCGAGCCCGCCTCCGGCTTTTTCGCTCCGCCGCGCCCCGCTCCGCCGCGACAGGTACGGCTCCCCGATTCGTGTGAGGACGCTCTGGGGAAAGCCAGGCCCGTCATCCGAAATGACGATGGTCACTGTCGATTTCGTCCAGTCGGCGCGGATCGTGACCGCCCGCTCGGCGAAGCAGACCGAATTCTCGATCAGATTGCTGAGCCCGAAAAGGGTCCCGGGATTGCGCGGACATTTCGGCGCCGGCTCCGGCCCCTCTCCCGTCACGGTGATCGTGACGCCGCTCATTCGATGCGTCGCCGCCGCCAGTTCGGCGAGCTCGACCGGGCTCGAGACGTCCATCTGCTGTCCGCTGAGATCCGACGGCGCCGACAGCTTGGCGAGAATGGTCCGGCAGCGCTCGACGGATTCTTCGAGCAGGCGCAGGTCGTCGGCGAAGTCCTGGTTCGGCGAATCCTGGGCCGCCATTTCCCGGACGACGAGCGCGACCGTCGCCAGCGGCGTGCCGAGTTCATGCGCCGCGGCGGCGGCGAGCCCGTCGAGCTGCGAGAGATGCTGGGCGCGCGCGAGCACGAGCTCCGCGGCGGTCAGGGCGCTCGCCGTCTGGCGCGCCTCAGCCGCGACGCGGTAGGCGTAGAGCGCGACGAAGGCGGCGCCGACCGTCAGCGAAACCCACACTCCGATCGCGTAAAGAGGCGGCAGAACAAGGCTCTCGCCTCCGATCCAGGGCAGCGGCAGGCTGAAGCGCAGGAGCGCCGTCGCCGAGCCGAGCGAAAGGACGAGCAGCCCGGCCGTCCGCTGGAACGACAGCGAGGAGGCCGCGATGGTCACGGGCGCAAGAAAGAGAATAACGAACGGATTGGCCACGCCGCCGGTCAGGAAGAGGAGGCCCGCCAGCTGGAGAATGTCGAAGGCCAGGATCATCGTCGCGTCGCGCTCGCTCAGTTGCGCGCTGACCGGAAACCGCCATCGCAGCGCGAGGTTGAGCGCGGCCGAGGCGGCGATCAGGGCGAAGCAGGCGACCGCCGGGAAGCCGAGGCCGAGGCCGAAGACGCCGATCAGGACCGCCGCGGTCTGCCCGGCGACGGCCAGCCAGCGCAGCCGGACGAGAGTGTTGAGCCGCAGCCGGCGCGCTTCGAGCCCGAGGTTTTCCGATTCAGGCGGCAGAACGGAGGTCAAAAGGCAATGGGTCCCGCGGCCCGTGCGTCGTCAATCGATCTTCTCGTTGGGGTAGGCGCCCCAGAGCTTGAACTGCTCGATATACCCCTTGAATCCGTCGCCGTCGACTTGGCACCAAGTCCCGTCGCATTTGCGCAGGTTGACGATGACGCCGGACTGAAGGGTCGCCGCGAGGTCGGACCCGTCGGACGGGCGGGCGTAGATCTTGGAGTTCTCGCCCTTCCGGCCCGGCGTCACCAAAGCGGTCCGCCGGCCCGAAAGCAGCGAGTGCAGCACCCAGCCGTCGACCCCCTCGGAATCGCGGATGCGCCGCCATATCTCGAACTCCGCGATGATTTCGACGGGAAGCCCGGCGCGCTGGTAGACCCACTTCGTCGCGTGATCCTTGGCGGGACCTTCGCGCAGGTTGACCCGGTCGGTCTTCAGGCTGGCGAAGCGCGGCAGCGGAAGCTTGGTCGCCGTTCCGACCTGATCGGCGAAGGCCGGCGCAGACGACGGCGCGGCGAGGCCGAGGCCCGCGAGGCCCAGGCCCGCGAGGCAGAGCGCGACGAACGCGCGGCGCGCCGGACGGCGCGCGAGGGTCGGGCGATGGGGTCGGTTCATCCAGGATTCCTCGATGGCGGGGAGGCCATCCTTGTCTTTGTCCGGCCTTCTGGTAGAGAGGCCAGCGGGCCGACGGCGCGCGCCGCGGGCCGGCGCCGACGCAGCGCTTTTGCTGCGCGCAGCGTTAATGAGGCGTAAACCGCTTGAAGGCGTGGACGCAAATGGTGAAGAACGAGGCCAAGGCGAAAAAGGCGCAGGCAGGGCGGAAAGGGCGGCGTTCATGACCAAGAAAAAACCCGTTGTCGTCGTCACCCGGCGGCTCCCCGAGCTCGTCGAAACGCGCATGCGCGAACTGTTCGACGCCCGCCTCAACCTTGACGACAAGCCGATGTCGCAAACCGAGATCGTCGAGTCCATGCGCGAGGCCGACGTGCTCGTGCCGACGATCACGGACCATATCAACGCCGCGATGATCGCCCAGGCTGGCGAGCAGATGCGGCTGATCGCAAATTTCGGCAACGGCGTCGACCACATCGACGTGACGAGCGCCTTGCGCAGGGGCATCACGGTCACCAACACCCCCGGTGTGATGACCGAAGACACCGCCGACATGACGATGGCGCTGATCCTTGCGACGGCGCGACGGCTCGTCGAAGGCTCGCATGTGATTCCGGACGGCCAGTGGACGGGCTGGACGCCGACCTGGATGCTGGGGCGGCGGATCACCGGCAAGCGTCTCGGGATCATCGGCATGGGCCGCATCGGCCAAGCGCTCGCGCGCCGCGCGCGGGCTTTCGGCATGTCCATCCATTATCACAACCGGCGGCGCGTCGCGCCGCAGATCGAGGAGTCGCTGGAGGCGACCTACTGGGATTCGCTCGACCAGATGCTGGCGCGGATGGATTTCGTCTCGATCCACTGCCCGCACACGCCGGGCACCTACCATCTGCTGTCCGCGCGCCGCCTGAAGCACCTTCGCCCGGACGCGATCCTGATCAACACCGCCCGCGGCGAGGTGGTCGACGAGAACGCGCTGATTCGGATGCTGGAGAACGGCGAGCTTTACAGCGCCGGCCTCGACGTGTTCGAGCACGCCCCGGCCGTCAACGAGAAGCTGGTCGCGCTCGCCAGGGAAGGCCGGGTGACCCTGTTGCCGCACATGGGATCGTCGACCTACGAGGGCCGGGCCGACATGGGCGAGAAGGTGATCATCAACATCCGCACCTTCGCCGACGGCCACCGGCCGCCGGACCGGGTGCTGCCGAGCATGCTCTGAACGGCCGCCGCCGAGGGCCGCCGCAATCGGCCGCGTTTTGAGGCTCGAAGGATGAGCGCCGCCGTCGCCGACGGAGCGGGACGGGTCGATCGTCGATCGCCGCCTTCTCCACGGCCGGCGCGCGCCGGGGTCGGGCGTGCTTGACGCGGCTCGGGCGACGGCCGATGAAGCCGCACGGTCAACCGCCGATCGTTCGCCAGGACGCTGCCCATGTACATCGCCATGAATCGCTTCAAGGTCGTCAAAGACGCCGCGGGCGCGTTCGAGACCGTGTGGCTCTCGCGCGACAGCCATCTCGATCAGGTTCCCGGCTTCGTCGCCTTCCATCTTCTGCGTGGCCCCGAGCGCGACGACCATGTGCTTTATTCCTCGCACACGATCTGGGCGAGCCGCGAGGCCTTCACCGCCTGGACGCAATCCGAGCATTTCCGCGCCGCGCATCGCAACGCCGGCGACAACAGACCACTCTACCTCGGTCCTCCCGAGTTCGAGGGTTTCGAGGTGATCCAGTCGGTCGGCAATCCGAGCGAGGGCGCCCGCGAGGCGTGAACGGAAGCGAACGCGCGCGTCCTTCGGGTCGAAGGCTCCGCATCCGACGCGCGATGTCGGAACGAGCCCGGCTGATTTCCGTGATCGCCGAGGCGCGAGCGTAGCGGTCGCCGGCCTACCGCATCCGGCGCAGGCCGAGCCCTTCGATATCGCGGAAGCCGGCCGAGAAGTCGACGCCGCGCCGGCCGTGGCGCGCCGAGCGCATGCCCGGGATCGAGGAAGCGCAATCGTCCCGCTGCGAAATGCCGGCCTTGAAATCGAGGTCTTCGACGGCGCCCCTTCGCTCGCCTTGTTCATCGGCCGGTGCGATCTTACGGTCGCGGCGGGGCGAAGGGCGCGGCCGATCCCGGGCGTGCGCGGTCGCGGAAGGGCCGATCGTCGCGGCGCCGGCAGCGGGGAAGCCGGTCTACATCCTGGTCGCCGACGCCGGGGAGACGCAGGAAGGGCGCGCGCGGCGCCGGGCTTTCATCGCCGCCTCGGGGAGCAGGGCTTCATGCGACAGCCGGCGCTTCGGACGCGGACCGAATTCCCGGCCCTGCCAAAGCCCTGATTTTCGACTTTGTTCGTCGTCCGACGTCGCGGCGCCCGGCCGCGCTTCGCAAAAGGAGCGAACGCCATGACCCCTCGCAAAGTCATCGTCACCTGCGCCGTCACCGGCTCCATTCACACGCCCTCGATGTCGCCGCATCTGCCGGTGACCGCCGAAGAGATCGCGGAAGCCGCGATCGGCGCGGCGGAAGCCGGCGCCGCGATCGTCCATCTGCATGCGCGCAACTCCGTCGACGGCCGGCCCGACCAGTCGCCCGAAGCCTTCCTGCCGTTCCTGAAGGTCATCAAGCAGCGGTCGAACTGCGTGGTGAACATCACCACCGGCGGCGCCCCGACCATGACGATCGACGAGCGGCTCCAGCCGGTCGCGACGTTCAAGCCCGAGGTCGCCTCGCTCAACATGGGCTCGATGAACTTCGGCCTTTATCCGATGTTGCAGCGCTTCACGGAATTCAGGCACGACTGGGAGCGCCCCTATCTCGAAGGCTCGCGCGACCGCATCTTCAGGAACACCTTCGCCGACATCGAGAAGATTCTGACGAGCTGCGCCGACAACGGCACGCGGTTCGAGATCGAGTGCTACGACATCGGCCATCTCTACACGCTCGCCCATTTCGTCGACCGGGGCCTCGTCGAGCCGCCGATCTTCGTCCAGAGCGTGTTCGGCATCCTCGGCGGCATCGGCGGCCATCCCGAGGACGTCATGCACATGCGCCGCACGGCGGACCGCCTTTTCGGCAAGGATTATCACTGGTCGGTGCTCGGGGCCGGGCGCAACCAGATGACGATCGCGGCGCAGGCGCTCGCGCTCGGCGGCAACGTGCGGGTCGGGCTCGAAGACTCGCTGTGGCTCGGCCCCGGGCAGCTCGCGCGCTCGAACGCCGAGCAGGTCGCCAAGGCGCGGCGCATGATCGAGGAGCTCGGCCTCGAAGCCGCGACCGCGGACGAAGCCCGCGCGATCCTCCAGTTGAAAGGCGGCGATCGGGTCGCGTTCTGAGCGCTCGATGATCGACCAGCGGCGCCCGCTCGCAAATGCCTTCGAAGGCGTCGCCGATCGCGCCGCCCGCCGCCGGCAGAGCGGCCGGATTTTCGGCAAGCAGGCCTCGAAAAGGAAGTCGTGGCCTGCGGACGCCATCGAAACAAGCGCCTCCCGATGCGCCCTCGCCGAACAGCAATTCTCATTATGGCCGTCTGTGGTTCGGTTGCACTCGGATTCAGAGGTATGTCGAGGTTTAACCGACCGTAAGGCGGCCAAATTGCGCCCCCATGAGGCGAGAACAGACGGGCAATTTTCACGATGAGAATTGCGGCTCGCCGAAGTCCCTTCAATCCGCCGCGGCAGTGAGTTCTTTCGGGTTCCTGTCCTTGTTGGTCTGATTTCGCTGGCGCCGAGCCTGTTTCTACGATGCTGTCTCGGATACGCCGGACGCCTCGCGCCCGGCCATCGCCCCATCCCCGCAGGCATCGACGATTTCGGCGGCTCCCATCGTAACGATACCCCCTCGATAGCGGCTGATCGGCGTGGGACGCGCTCGGCCCGATCCTCGTTGATCAAAGTCGGCGCGGAAAAATTCTGCCGCCGGGCGTTCGGCGCTTGTTCCGGCGCGGGCCGGCATCACGAGCCGCTCAACAGCATCGCGAGACTTCGCCTCAGCGGTTCGGCGGCGATCGGCTTGCGTATCATCTTGAAGCCGCTTGCGACAATTTCCGAAATGCCTTGGCGGGAGGTGTCCCCGGTGAGGATGACGGCCGGCAGATAGCGCTCCGAGCGGCGTACGATCTCCTTCGCCGTCTCCAGGCCGGTCATGCCGGCTCCGAGGTGCTGGTCGGTCACGATGGCGCCGAACATCCAGCGCTCGCCCTCCGCCACACGGAGCGCCTCCTCTCCCGTCGTCGCCGTCACGGTCTCATAGCCCCACTGAGCAAGCGACGCCTCGAGACTCTTCAAGACGATTGCGTTGTCCTCGACGATCAGCACACGCCCGCCGGGATCCTCGAACGCGGCCGCAGCTTCATCGTCCTCCGCGCGAGGCGCCTCGGCGGCGGAGAGAAGCAGCGAGAACCGCGATCCCCGTCCGACTTTAGAGCTCACCTCGATGTCCGCGCCGAGCAGTCTCGCGATCCGGGACACGATCGCGAGGCCGAGACCGAGATGGTCGGCTTTCGGTTTGTATTCGAGCGCGAGACCCTGCAACATCGCGGCCAGATCGACAGGTTCGGGATGCGCAGCCGCGCCGGCGTCGAGCCGCGATATGTCGAGTATGGCGGTCAGGAGATTCTCCAGTCCACCGATAGCTTTCCGCAACATCGCCAGGGTTTCGCGCGTTTCCGGATTGGGGGCGATCTGTCGCTCCACCAACGCCATCAACAACACCAGCGACTGCACGGGTTGGCGCAGGTCGTGGCTTGCCGCCGCGAGAAACTTGGATTTGGCGTGATTGGCGCGCTCGGCCTCGTTCCTTGCTTCCGCGATCTGGCCCTCGATCCGCTTCCGCTCGGAGATGTCGCGGAAGTAGACGGAGAATCCGCCGTCGCGCGTGGGGTAGACCGAGTACGAGGTCCAGCGCTCCGGGACTGACGAATTCGCCTCGAACTGGAGCGGCGTCCGCTCGTCCATCACCCGTTGATAGTTGTCGTGGATCGAACTTTCGAGAACCTCCGGGAACACGTCGAAGAAGGGGCGGCCCATGACCTTTTCGCGCGATAATTTGAGCAGAATTTCCGCTGGATCGTTGAAATAGACAAACCGCCAATTCGCGTCGAGCGCATAGAAGCCATCCGCGATGCTGGTCAGGATTTCGTTGGCCTTGACGTATTCGAGAACGGCCTGACAGCGCTCCGGGCTTCTGATTTGAAGAAAGGCGCGCACCAAGCGGGCGCCGGTTCGGAGCGACAACGCGAAGCAACGCCGGGGAGCGGGTCGAAGGCAAGGCCCGTTTCCATGAGCCGCCGCCGTCACAAAGCCTTCATGGCCCCTGGCGTAGGCAAAGCCTGCGTCCAAACCAAGCCGGCTCGATCGAAGGACTTCCAATGCCGCCATCCGCCGCGCACCAGGCGACCGGTCGATCCGAGACCGGAGATCCGTTGTTGCTGACGCCGGGGCCGCTGACGACCTCGAAGTCGGTGAAGCAGGCCATGGTTCATGACTGGGGGTCGCGCGACGCGGCGTTCGTCGCGCTCAACCGCGAGGTGATGGAGCGCCTGCCGGAGATCGTGCATGGCGAGGGACGCTACGTCACGGTGCCGATGCAGGGGTCGGGCACCTTCGCGGTGGAAGCGATGCTGACGACCTTCACGCCGAAGGATGGCTTGGTATTGGTGCTCGTCAACGGCGCCTATGGCCAGCGCGCCAAGCGTATTCTCGACATCGCCGGGCGCAGGGCGATCGTGCACGAGACGCCCGAGGATACGCCGCCCGACCTCGCCGCGGTCGACCGGATTCTCGCGGAGGCGCCGGAGATAAGCCACGTGTTCGCCGTCCATTGCGAAACGACGAGCGGCATCCTCAATCCGATCGACGACGTCGCCGCGATCGTCGCGCGGCGCGGCCGGAGGCTTCTGGTCGACGCGATGAGCGCATTCGGCGCGCTGCCGCTCGATTCCCGCAAGAGTCCGTTCGACGCGGTCGCCGCCTCGGCCAACAAGTGCCTCGAAGGGGTGCCGGGGCTGGGATTCGTCGTCTGCCGGCGCGAGGCGCTCGCTCAGACCGAGGGACGCGCGACGACGCTGACGCTCGATCTGTTCGATCAGAACAGGAATTTCGAAAAGACCGGCCAGTTTCGCTTCACGCCGCCGATCCATGTCATCGTCGCCTTCCATCAGGCGCTCGAAGAGTTTTGGGCCGAGGGCGGCGTCGCGGGCCGCGGCGGCCGCTATGCCGGCAACGCGCGCGTGCTGATCGAGGGCATGCGCGCGCTGGGCTTCGAGACGCTGTTGAGCGACGCCTTGCAGGCGCCGATCATCGCGACGTTCCACATGCCCCGGCATCCCCGTTTCGTCTTCCAGCGCTTCTACGATTCTCTGAAGGCGCGCGGCTACGTGATCTATCCGGGCAAGCTGACGGTCGCCGATTCGTTCCGCATCGGCTGCATCGGCCGCCTCGGCGCCGATCACATGCGCGGCGCGCTCGAAGCCGTGCGGGAGACGCTCGCCGAAATGGACGTCGATCTCTCGCGGGCGGCGGCGGCGAGCGGGGCAGCCTCCGACCACGGGCGTGGCCGCCCGGCCGGCTCGAGATGAAAGATCCCGCGCCGCCGCCCAGCGAAGGCGACGTCAACCGTTCGCCGGCGCGCGCGGCATGGCGGGCGTCCTCGAGCGAGCGGGCGCGCGACGCGCTCGACGAGGACGAGCGTTATTTCCTGCGGCAGTCGTTGTCGACGCCGTGCCTGACCGAGATCGTACGGGCCGAGGGCGCGGTGTTGACCGACGTCGACGGGCGGCGCATCTTCGATTTCCACGGAAACAGCGTGCATCAGCTCGGGCACGGCCATCCGAAGATCGTGGCCGCCATCCGGCGCGAAATGGAGACCCTGCCGTTCTGTCCGCGCCGCTACGCCAACGCGACCGCGACGGCCCTGGCGCGCCGCCTCGTCGAAACCGCGCCCGCCGGCCTCGACAAGGTCCTGCTCGCGCCGAGCGGCGCGGCGGCCATCGGCATGGCGCTGAAGCTCGCGCGCTATGCGACCGGGCGTCACAAGACGCTCTCCTTGTGGGACTCGTTTCACGGCGCCAATCTCGACACGATCGGCGTCGGCGGCGAGGCGCTGTTTCGGCGCGGACTCGGCCCGATGGCGCCGGGCGCCGAGCACCTGCCGCCGCTCGATCTGGCGCGCCGCTTCTTCGGCGACGACCGCCCTTTCGAGCGCTTCGCGGACTACATCGACTATGTGCTCGAGGTCCAGGGCGACGTCGGGGCCCTGATCGCCGAGCCGATCCGCTGGACGACGGTCGAGGCGCCCCCGCCCGACTTCTGGCCGCGGGTTCGCGCCTCCTGCGCCCGCCACGGCGCCCTGCTGATTTTCGACGAAATCCCGAGCTGCCTCGCGCGCGCCGGGACGCTCTACGCCTGCGAGCAGATGGGCGCGACGCCCGACATTCTGGTGATCGGCAAAGGCCTCGGCGGCGGAATCATGCCGCTCGCCGCGATGCTCGCCGCGCGAAAGCTCGACTGCGCGCCGGACGCGGCGCTCGGCCATTACACCCACGAAAAGAGCCCCGTGGCCTGCGCCGCCGCGCTGGCGACGCTCGATGTCATCGAACAGGAAAAGCTCGCCGGCCGTGCGAGGGAATTGGGCGCGCGCGGCCTTCGGGCGTTGCGCGACATGCAGGCGCGTCATCCCGCGATCCGGGACGTTCGGGGTTTCGGCTGCTATTTCGGCGTCGAGATCGGCGGCGGCGATCCGGCCGGCCTCGCCGACCGGCTGCTCTACCGCTGCCTCGCCAAGGGGCTCAGCTTCAAGGTCGGCGCAGGCAGAATCGTGACGCTGTGTCCTCCCCTGACGATCCCCCTCGACCAATTCGACGCGGCGCTGACGATCCTGGATCAGGCCTTGAGTGAACTCGCCGCCTGAGGCGCGTTCGCGGCAGTCATACGCGCTTCACATGCTGGTCCTACTGCGTCGAAGGACTCCTTTTGCTGTCGAAGAGGGCCTGATCCCGTGAAATCGCTGTTGAGTGTTCTCCTCGTCTCCGCCGCCATGGCCGCGACGCCTGCGTTTGCCGCGTCCGACGTTGTCACGATCTATGCGGCCGACGGCCTGCATGACGGCAAGGGAAGCTGGCTCGAGACGCAGTTCGACGCATTCACGAAGGCGACGGGCATAAAGGTTCAATATGTCGAGGCGGGCTCCGGCGGCGTCGTCGAGCGCGTCGCGAAAGAGAAGTCGAATCCGCAGGCCGACGTTCTCGTCACCCTGCCGCCGTTCATCCAGCGCGCCCAGGCCGAAGGCCTGCTCCAGAAGTTCACGCCCGCCGCCGCGGCCCAGATCGCCGGCGGTTCCGACTTCTATCAGCCGCTCGTCGGCAACTACCTGAGCTTCATCTACGATTCCGCCGTGCTCAAGTCGCCGCCGGCCACTTACAACGATCTGCTCGATCCCCGGTTCAAGGGCAAGATCCAGTATTCGACGCCGGGACAGGCCGGCGACGGCACGGCGGTCATGCTGCAGGTGATCCATTCCTACGGCGGCAAGGACGCCGGCTTCGCGTTTCTGAAGAAGCTGCAGGCCAACAACGTCGGGCCGTCCGCCTCGACCGGCAAGCTGACCGCGCTGGTCAACAAGGGCGAGCTCTATGTCGCCAACGGCGACGTGCAGATGAACATGTCGCAGATGGCCGACGACCCGAACATCCGCGTGTTCTGGCCCGCGGGTCCGAACGGGGAGCGTTCCGCGCTGCCGCTGCCCTATTACGTCGGCTTGGTCACGGGCGCCCCCGACGCAGAAAACGGCAAGAAGCTGATCGATTTCCTGCTTTCCAAGGAGGCTCAGGAGACCGTCTCCTCGATCGCGATCGGCGTTCCTGTGCGCAAGGACGTGACGCCTGCCGACGCCAACTACGCCCGTCTTCAGGAGGCGCTGAAAGGCGTGACCGTCTGGACGCCCGACTGGGCGGAGGTGCTCAGGAGCCTTCCGGCCGACGTCAAGCGCTGGCACGAAGTCACCGGGAGCTGACATGACCGCAGCCGCCGCCTTCCATACGGCCGCAGACTCTGTCGCTCCGAAAGCGCCGGCCGGGTCGGGGGTGACGTTCGACCGTGTCAGCGTCGCCTATCGCGGCGCCGTCGTCTTGAAGCCGTTGACCATGACGGTGGCGGCGGGCGAGATTCTCGCCATGATCGGCCCCTCGGGCTCGGGCAAGACGACGGCTTTGCGCGCGGTCGCCGGTTTCGTGCGTCCGGCGTCCGGGCGCATCTACATCGGCGGAACCGACGCGACCGACTTGCCGCCGTGCGAGCGCGGCCTCGCGATGGTCGTACAGAATTACGCGTTGTTCCCGCATATGCGCGTTTCCGAGAACGTCGCCTTCGGCCTGAAGGCGCGCGGCGCCGGCCGCGACCTGATCGCCCGGCGCGTCGAGGAATCGCTGCGGATCGTCGGCATGTCGCAGTATTCCCGGCGCTTTCCGCGCGAACTGTCAGGCGGTCAGCAGCAGCGGGTGGCGATTGCGCGCGCGCTCGCGGTCCGCCCGCGCGTGCTGCTGCTCGACGAGCCGCTGTCGGCGCTCGATGCGCAGATTCGGCGCGCGATGGTCGAGGAGGTCGCCCGGCTGCACGCCGATCTGCCCGACCTGACCATTCTCTACGTCACCCACGACCAGAGCGAGGCGTTGACCCTCGCCGACCGCATCGCCATTCTCAAGGACGGCGAACTGAGCGCCATCGGGCGCACCGGCGAACTCTACCACCGCCCGCCCAATCGCTTCGCCGCCGAGTTCCTCGGCCGCGCCAACCTGTTGCCGGTGGTCGTCGAGGGGAAGGCGCGGGACCATGGCTTCGTCGGCGTCCGAATCGGCGACGCCAAGGTCGTCGTGAGCGGCGACGATCATCCTGCCGGCTCGCGGCGCCTGATGTGCGTGCGACCGCAGAATCTCACCCTGACCGGCGACGCCGAACGATCGAACAGCATCGAGGCGGAACTGCGCGAGATCCACTGGCAGGGCGAGCTGACCCATCTCGTCGCCGCGATCGGCGAATCGATCCTGCGCGTCGTGGCGACGCGGCTGCCGAACCCGCCTGCTCGCGGCGACCGGCTGTCGTTCTTCTTCTCGCCTTCGGACGCCAACCTGATCGTGGAAGAGGCGGGTGTCTGACGCCGTCGCGCTGGCGCCGCGCGCCGCCAAAGTCGATCTCGCCGGCTGGTGGATCGCGCCGCCGCTGATCGTGCTGGCCCTGCTTTTTCTCTATCCGCTGACGCTGATCGCGCGCGCCGCGCTGATCGACGATTCCGGCGGGCTGAACCTCGCGGCGGCGTTCGAGGTCCTCGACTCCAGGGCGTTCCTCGACGCCTTGCTGAATACCGCCGAGATCGCCGTCGCCTCGACCGCCGGATGCGTCGTCCTCGGCCTGACGCTCGGGCTGATCCTCGCCTTCGCGCCGTTTCCGGGCGCGGGCCTCGTCGCGCGGATCGTCGACACCTTCATCGCCCTGCCGACCTTCCTGGTGACGCTCGCCTTCACGTTTCTCTACGGCTCGGCGGGCATCCTCAACGGCGCGCTGACCTCGGGCCTGGGCCTCGACCATCCGCCGGTCGATTTTCTCTATTCCGCATGGGGGGTCGTCCTCGCGGAGGTGACGGTCTACACCCCCTTCGTCCTGCGCCCGCTGCTGGCCGCCTTCTCGCTCGTCGACCGCAGCCAGATCGAGGTCGCGAGCCTGCTCGGAGCGCGCCCGCTGCGCATCGTCCGCCAAGTGATCCTGCCCGCGGCGCTGCCGGCGATCGTCGCGGGCGGCAGTCTCTGCCTTCTCTTGACGGTCAACGAGTTCGGCATCGTGCTGTTCATCGGCGCCAAGGGCGTGATCACGCTGCCGCTGCTGATCTACGACAAGGCGATCCAGGAATCGGACTATCAGGCCGCCTGCGCGATCGCGATGGTCAACGTCGCGCTGTCGCTCGGCCTGTTCGGACTCTACCGGTTCGCCGCGCGCCGGCTGGGAGGCTAGGGTCATGCTCGTCTGGTCGCTGTCGGGCCGCGTCCTCGTCTGGAGCTTCGCGGCGCTGATCCTCGGCGTGATTTTCGTCGCGCCGCTCGCGGTCATCATGCTCGCGAGCGTCTCGCAGCAGTGGAACGGCATCCTGCCGACCGGCTTCACCCTGGAGCACTATCGCGACGCGGCGGGCGGCGCGGAGCGCGACGCGGTCTTCGCGAGCCTCGTCACCGGCTTCGTCGCGAGCCTGCTCGCGCTCGTCACCGGCGCTTGGGCGGCGCTGGCCTTGCGGGCGCGCGCCGGCCGGTGGGGCGACGCGCTCGGGGTTCTGTTCTTCATCCCCAGCGCCGTGCCGTCCGTCTCCGTCGGGCTCGGGCTGCTCGTGGCGTTCAGCCAGAAGCCCCTGCTGCTCAACGGCACGACGGCGATCGTGTTCGTCGCGCATTACGTGCTGATTTCGGCGTTCGCGTTCGGCAACATCTCGGCTGGACTGTCGCGCCTCGCGCCCGACTACGAAGAGGTGGCCTCGTGCCTCGGCGCCCGCCCCGGCTACAAGCTCATGCACGTGACGCTTCCGCTCATCGCGCCCTATCTCGTCGCCTCGTTCGGCCTCAGCTTCGCGCTGTCGATGGGGGAGCTCGGCGCGACGGTCATGGTCTATCCTCCGGGCTGGGTGACGATGCCGGTCGCGATCTTCGGGCTGACGGACCGTGGAGACATTTTCACCGGCGCCGCGCTGACGATGATCCTGGTGGTCACGACGCTGATCCTGCTGCTCGGGCTCGAGCGGGCGCCGATCCGGTCGGCCGCGCCGCGCTGAGCTCGGCCGTCTCGTTTGCGTTCGTCAAGAATCCGAGCGGGTCACGGCCGCTCGCCCCGCGCGAGGCGTCCCTCGATCTGGGCCACGACGGGCATGAGGTCCGCCACGGAATCGATCACGTAATGCGCGCCGGCGGCCCAGAGGGCGTCCTGCGCCCGCGCGCGGCGGCGCAGGAAGTCGTCCGGCGACAGGGCCTGCGTATCGGCGAGCGACAGGCCGAAGGCGTTGCCGCTGACGGCGACGCCGACCGCCCATGCGCCGGCGTTGACGCCTTCCGCGACGCCCACCGTCGTGTCGTCGACCTTGATGGCGTTCCAGGCCGGCCAGACGTCGAGGTCGACGAGGCCCTTGTAGAACATCAGCGGGCTCGGCCGGCCCTCGGGGGTGTCGCCGGTGCAGACGAGACTGTCGGGCGCGAAACCCTGCTCGGCGGCGCGCGGCGTGATCCTCGCCATGATTTCGCGGGTGTAGCCGGTCGACGACCCGATCTTTATCCCCTCGGCGCGCAGGGCGCGGGCGACCTCGGCGGTTCCGGGAATGACGTCGGCGTAATGGGCGGCCACCGAAACGTTCTTCGGCACGAAGACGTCGTAGAGCGCGTCGACGTCGCCCTCGGCCGGCGCGCGGCCGTGCTTTCGCCGCCAGGCCTCGGCGATGCGCGGCATCGCGGCCAGCGCCGCGATATGCGGACGCTTGGCCATGCCCATCGGGCCCCGCGCTTCGTCGACGCCGATCTCGACGCCGAACTCGGCGAAGGTTTCGACGAACGCGCCCATCGGGGCGAGCGAGCCGTAGTCGACGACCGTCCCGGCCCAATCGAAAATAACCGCTTTGACGTGCTTCATGCTGCGACTTCTTTCCTCTCAATCGAAGAGATCGGCGACGACGTCCTCCGCGAGCGCGAACGAGATGCTGGCGCCGGTTCCGCTGGTGACGAGCACGATGCGAAGCGCGTCCGACGGCTTGTCGACCAAGACGAGGCGATCCTTCGCCGAGGCGTAGGTTCCGGTCCAGCGCTCGAGGACCGGCGGCGCGTCGCCGGCGAAAACATGAGCGTATTCATCCAGGATCAGGTCGTCGACCGCTGTCGGAGCGAAGGGATCGGGAGTCGCGGCATAATGATGAGAATCGCCGACGACCAAAGAATTATCCGCGCTGCGTGCGACGATCAGATGAACGCCGTTCGCGACATGCTCGCCCTGTTCCGCCGCAAGCCGGCGTGCGAGCGCCGGCGCCGCCGACAGTTCGGAATAGCCCAGATAGCGGATCATGCCGAGATCGGACATGATCACGGGGAGGCGCTGGTCGAAATGAGCGGGCGCGAGGCGCATCATGTGCAATTTGCATCGGTTCAGGCCGTAGGCGGCGACCCGATCCGCGTGCAGCGTGTGAAAGTCGTCGCCCGGGCAAACGACGACGGCATCCGCCTCGACGATTCCGCGGCTGGTCTCGAGACGCGGCGGCGCGGCGGCGTGAACGACCGTCTCGCGCCAGAACGCGACGCCCCAGCGCTCGGCGAGCCAAGCCGCGAGACGAGGAATCGCCTCGCGCGACTCGACGCGTATCTCGTGCGGGCTGTAAAGCGCTCCGGCGAAAGACTCGGACCGTAAGCCCGTCCCGTAGGTCCCGAGGACTCCAGGCTCGACGAGGCGGCAACCGGCGCCCATGTCGGTGGCGAGGAACTGCTCGAGCACCGCGCGCGCTTCCGGCCGTCTGGCGATCGCGAGGAGCCCGCGCTGGACCACGGGAATTCCCGCCGCCTCCGCGACCTCCGCCCAAACCTCGCGCGATCGTCTCGCAAGCCGCCAGCATTCGCCAGCCTGCTGTCCGGTGATCGTGACGAAGCCGAAA
>CAIZGR010000442.1 GCA_903932535.1 uncultured Hyphomicrobiales bacterium
CGCCCCGATCTTCGCGCCGACGGTCGACGCCTTCAAACAGGCGGGCGATCCCGACGACACGCTGTCGTTCACGCGCGGCTATGCGGCGGGCTTCACGCGGCTCTATGGCACGCCCGGCAAGATCTACACCGTCAACGGCGTCGTGCTGAACGGCGTGCAGTTCGACGGGCGCGGCTGCATCGTGCGCGACGCCGCCGGCGCGCCGTTCTGTTTCCAGCTCACGGGCTGGCAGCCGGGGATCTGGGACGTGCTGTTCCAGGATCAGGGCAACGTCGCCAAGGTGACCACCAATGTCGGCGGGCTCGCGCCCGGCGCGACGGCGCTGACGGTCGCGGCCGGCACGGGCCTCGCCGCCGGGCAGATGGTGCTGATCCAGGACAGCGCGACCGTCTGGGATCAGACGCAGATCGCCGGCGTTGCCGGCACGGCGATCACGCTGAACCAGGGCGCGGCGGCGGCGGCGACCGCGGGGCTCGCCGTGGTCGCCTCGTTCGGCCTGGTCAACGTCACGGACAGCTACTACCCGACGCTGAGAGACCTGGTGTTCGTCAATTGCGACGTCGGGATCGTGCTCGCCTCGTCGGCCGACGCGACCAACATCGTCGACCCGATCGTCGAAAACATCCGCGTCGACAGCTCCCGCTATTGCTCGCTCGCGATCTATCGCAGCGTGCACGGGCTCGCGCTCGCCAAGGCGACGCTCGGCAACGGCGTCACCGACACGTTCAATTACACGGGCAATAATTCCGCGGGGCCGTTCTCGATCGGCTACGCCAACGATCTCATTCGCGACGTGACGGTGACCGTGGCCGGCGTGGCGCAGGTCTACGGCACGGCCTGGAACTTCGCCGACGACACGCACATCCAGTTCCTGGCGGGGCATTTCCCCGGCGTCGGCGCGGCCGTGGTCATCAATCATTATCATCCGGCGGTGCGCGGGATGATCCACGACAGCCGCGGCGGCAGCTCGCTGACGCCGGCGGGCAACACGTTCGAGAACGTGCGCGCGCTGAAGTGCATGATCGGCTTCGACTTCAACGCCGCGCAGGCCGACAGCTATGTCGGGCTCATCGCCGACACGTGCATGATGGCGGGCGTGGCGCTGACCAACATCCCGGGCCAGATCACCTTCGTCGACCTCTACGCCACCTGGTCGCGCACGCCGGTGCAGGTGGTCAATTCCGGCTCGATCGTGATCGACAGCCTGACCTCGTCGCTGATCCCGGCCGGGCAGTACAACCCCTATCTCGGCGTCAATGTCGAGATCTCGGCCGACGCGACGAGCTATGTCGACGTCAACGTCGCCAACTGGCGCTCCGTCACCTTCACGATGGGCGGCGCGGGCAATGTGGTGCTGCACGGCGGCTTCACCTTCGCCTTCAATTCCGCGACGCAGATGACGGCGGGACAGAGCGCCTATCTCGGCCAGAGCGGGCAGGTCAGCGTCAACTCGCCGATCGACTTCGTGCAATATAACGGCTTCATCCTCGCCTTCTTCGCCAAGGTCAACACCGCCCCCGGCGTCGGCCAGAGCGTGACCTTCAACCTGATCGAGGACGCCAACGGCGTTCCGAAAACGCTGGCGAGCGTGGTCATTTCCGGGACGAACTACAGCGCGGCGCTGGCCGCGCCGGTGACCTTCGACGCGCTGAGCTGGCTCTCGGTGCAGGCGGTCTATTCCGCGGGCGCGGCGACGAGCTATCCGCTCGGGTATTTTCTGAGGAGGTAGGCATGAAGGCGATGCGGAAGCTGTTGTGCGGCGCGGCGATCGGCGCGCTGTTGCATGCGGATCTGGCGGCGGCGGCGCCTGCGCTCGATGTGCCTTCGCTGTCGAATTGGGAGCTGCAGAACTTAATCGCCAATGTCGCCCCCTCGACGCCGACTGGGGCGGTTTCCGCGGTCGCAAATCCCGTTTATGTCGGACCCTGCGACCTTCTGGCGAGCGCTGCGACCCCCTGCGTCGCCGCCCATAGCGTGACGCGCGCGATGTTCGCCAACTATGTCGGGCGGCTGTTCCAGCTCACCCGCTCTTCCGACAGCGCTTCGGTGGATGTGCTCGCCACAGCGTCCGGCCTCTACAATTCCGCGACTGTCGCGGCGTTTTGCGCCGGGGCGAATTGCATCGTCTCGAAGATCTACGATCAGACGCCGAATGGCAACGATCTCGCCGTCGTCGGCAACGTATTCGCCGCCAACGCGACGCCGGGAAACGCCGCGCCCTGGACGATCTCCTACCGCAACGGCCTGCCGGTCGTTCTGACCTACGGCGACAAGGGCGCCTATCGCAACCGCGCGGCGACCTCCAAAATTCCCGTCGGCACCGCCTCGTCGGCGACTTTCGAGGTGCGCGGGACGGACGCCTGGAGCACGCTCGGCGGCGGCTACGGGCGCATGGAAAGCTACGTCGCGACGGCCTGCGGCAGCGACCCCGACGGAACCTGCCCCCCATCCTCGATGTGGGCGACAGCGCTCTCCACCTATTTTCGCAATTCGGACGCCGGGGCTGCCACGTTGTCGGCGCCGGGTCCTGGCGTCGATCAGGAATTTTTCGTTTATGGCGCCGTGCCCTCGACGCTTCCAAACGTGCTGTCGCAATGGGCCATCTGGAACAACGCGACCGGCGCCGCCACCGTCGACTGGGGGGACGCAACCAAGCCAAATGTTTTCCAGGCTTATCAGGTCGCGCCATTCCGCGCGCCCGCCGTGCAATCCGGGCTTTCCCTGGGAGAGGGCGGCGACGCCTCGGTTGTGCCGGAAGAGTTTTTCGAAGGCGGCGTCACCAACGGCGCGCCTTCCCCGGCCACGCTGGCGGCGGTGCAAGCCAATTTCGCCGGCTTCTACGGCGCGCAGATCGCGCCGCCACAAACGCCGACGGACGCGCTGATGCAGGCGGGCGGTCTCGGCGGCGCGGGCCAACTCGACCCCTCGGCCGTCGTCTCCGGATGTTGGGCCTTGCGCAAGTGTCGCAACGGATACACCGGCTATGCTGCGCTGATCACGCGCGCCTCCGATACGACAAGCCTCAACGTCGGCTTCTCCCCCACAGGCGATTTCGACGATCAGACCGCGCAAGCGTTCTGCGCGGGGACGACGTGCTACGCGAAATTATACAATCAAGCGCTGTTGCAGTCGGGTAATTTCAACGGCGCTGGCAGCAACGATATGACCCAAACGCAAAGCGGTCAGACGCTGACGCAATTTCCAACGCTTGCTTTCAACGCGCTCAACGGGCGCACGGCGCTGGCGTTCAATGGCGGCCAGATTATCAGCACGGGCGCGGCGCTGGCGGGGCTTACGAGGCCGCTAAGCCTATCCTGGGTGGGCGAGCGCACGGGCGGTTTCACTTCGCAGTCCGCCGTGTTCATGAGCCTCAACGGCTCCCAGGGCGAATTCGGTTATTACACGACGGCCAACACCTGCGCGCTTTATGAGAACGGAACTAAGCTCGTAAGCGCTACGGCCAACGACAGCGCATGGAATTCGATTGTTGCGACTGTGTCGACCACGGGCGCCAGCCTCGTGGTCAACAACGGCGCGCCGCAGACGGCGACGGGAACGACCTACGATATTTCGGCCTACGCTTCGATCGGCGGCAACTACAATATCGCGCTGCCCTTCACCGGGCAGATCGCCGAAGTGATGCTGACGACGACGGCGCTTTCGGCCGGGCAGATCACGGCCTTGTATCAAAACCAGCGCGCCTATTACGGCAACCAGTTCTGAGAGGTTTACATGGCCGACATTCATCAACGCGTGATCCTCGACGACGGCACCGGCGTCACGCCGCCGACGGCGGCGCTGGGGTCGGCGGCGAACCCGATCAACGACAACCTCGCCTCGGTGGCGGGCGCGGCGATCAGCGCCGCCAATGGCATCCCGATCTACGACGGTTTCCAGGCGCCGCAGGCAGCGACTTGGACCAACGGGACCGCGCTTAACACGACGCTGACCTTGGCCACAGCCGGTTACGACACCGTCGTCGTCACGGTGAGCTGCGCGGCCGGGATCAGCGGCGGCGTTCTGGTCTGGGAGGTGTTCGACGGCGTCAACTGGATCCCGATCAAAGGCTTTCGCACCGACAGCTATCTCAGCGACCAGTCGATCGCGCTCTCGGCCAGTCTGCTGAAGGCTTGGCAGCTTTCCGTCGCCGGCTTCCCGCAGACGCGCGTCCGCCTTTCCACGGTGATCGCCGGGGCGGGCAACGTCGGCATCGCGGCCATCGTCTCTTCGGCGCCAGACGTCTCCGGCGTCACGGTCGGCCTAGACCCGAATTCACCTTTGCCGGCGGGAACTAACTTGCTCGGCTCCGCCAATGTCGCCGCGTCGGCGGCGGGCGGCTTTTCCAAGAGCCGGCTTGTTGCTCTTGGCACTACCAACGCAACCAACGTGAAGGCTAGCGCGGCGACCCTTGCCGGGTTCTCCATCATAAACGTGGCGGGGGCCGCTCGCTTCGTAAAGTTCTACGATCTCGCAAGCGCCCCCGTCGTAGGAACATCGGCAATCGCCCTTACCGTAGAGCTGCTCGCGACGACGCAGGTGTCGCAATTTTTCGGCGATGCCGGGATCGCGTTCACCGCGGGGCTAGGATACTCCACCACTCAGTTCATCGCCGACAGCGACACGACGGCGATCGCGGCGGGCGATATAATCATGACGCTATTCTGGAAGTAGCGCGCGCTCCATTTGCCCCGGCTTTCGGCCGCCTATGATCCCCTCGCCGCCATTCGCGCCGAGGGGACTGACGCGTGCAACCGACCTTTCTCGATCACCCCGTGCATTACACGATCGACGAGTTCCGCCATTGTCTCGCGGGGCTGAAGCTCGACGGCTGGAAGCCCGCCTTCCCGACCCTGCACAACACCGGCGTGCCGAGCCTGGCGCAATGGATGGCGATGGGGGCGACGCCGCAGGAGCGCTGGGGCGCGAGCCTCGATCGCTATTACAAGGGCCTCGGCTGGCATGCGGGGCCGCATCTCGTCGTCTGCCCGAGCTACGTCTGGGTGCTCTGCGACCTCGCCAAATCCGGCGTCAGCGTCAGCTGCTGGAACTTCGAGACCTTCGGCGTCGAGATGGTCGGCAATTACGAGGTCGGCGGCGACGATTTCGCCACCGGGATCGGCGCGGAGGTTCGCGCCAATGCGGCGCTGGTGCTGGCCGATCTCGCCGAGAAATTCGGCTGGCTCGACCTTGCCGATTTCGCGCTCGGCGAGCGCGGGCTGCACTTCCATCACGATTGCGCCAAGGACCATCACGCCTGCCCCGGCTCCAAGGTGTCGAAGCCCGACATGCTGGCGCGCATCGCCGCCGCGCGCGCGCCGCTGCCGCTGGCGACGCCGGCCGCCGCGCCGCTGCCGGCGACGCCGGCCGATCACGTGACGCCGGCGAAGATCTTCAGCGTCTCCGACATTCAGGGGGCGCTCAACCGCCTGGGTTTTCAGCCGCCGCTCGACGTCGATGGCGGCTATGGGCCGGCCACGCATGCGGCCGTGCGCGCTTTCCAGGAAAAACATGGGCTCGACGTCGACGGCTGGGCGGGCCCGGAGACCTGCGCGCAGCTGGTGATCGCGCTGGAGCCGCCGCCGGCCGCGGCGGCGTGAGGCTTACACTCGAAGGGAGCAGCAGCATGGTGAAGATCTCGGGAGATTGGTGGCGGCATCTGGGGGCGCAGCTCGCCACCGCCATCGTCGTCGCGGCGCTGACGGCGCTGGGACATGTGGACTGGTCGGTGTTCGGGCCCTACGCCGGCCTGCCGCCGATGCTCGTGGGGCTGGCGACGGAGCTGTTCAACCAAGCGCTGGCGACGCCGGTGCCCTGGCCGCCGGCGAAGGCCGCCGACGCCCCGCCGCCGCCGCCGGGGCCAAAGCTCGGCGCGCAGGCCTGGCTGGCGCTGCTGCCGCTGCTGGCGATGCTGTCGGGCTGCGCGCAATGGCAGGCGATCACGGGGATCGCGTCGAGCACGGTCAATCCGAATTACGCCGCGGCGGCGATCCAGGCCTTCGACGCGGCCGAGACGGTCGCCGACGGCTATCTGAAGCTGCCGGCCTGCGTCGCCGGCGGCGCCAAG
>CAIZGR010000443.1 GCA_903932535.1 uncultured Hyphomicrobiales bacterium
CCTGCTGAAGGCCGCGGCGGGGCCGGCGCGCTGACGCGCGGGAGAGGGAACCGATGTCCGAAAACCAGACGCTGAAGGCGCTCGAGCGCGACGGATTGGTCACCCGAACGGTCCTCCCGACGACGCCGGTATCGGTCGAATATGCGATCACGCCGCTCGGACGGGCGCTTTCGGCGGTGCTCGACGATCTCCAGCGCTGGGCGCGCGACAACATCGGCGCAGTTCTCGGCGCCCAGCGGCGGTATGACGAGCGTCGCCGGGGCTGAAGCCGTTTGCAAGGGCGCCCGCGTCGGGCGCTCCGGGTGTCGAGACGCCGCCCCTCCCGTCTGGGAAAAGCAACAATCGGAGCCTGTTGTCCGGACGGCGCACCGCTCGCTGGAACAGAAGCACGCCCGAATCGTTTCCGGCGCGGGCCGTGGACGACGGAGCGATGGAGGCGTCGATGCCAAGGCAGCATTCCAGAGACGATTACGACGATCGCGACGCTCTGGAGCGCGGCCGCTCCCGCGGCTACGCGGAGGATGTCGGCCAGGGCGGGTGGTTCGGCGACCGGGAAGGTCATTCCGAGATCGGCCGTCGGGGCGGCGAGATGCGCCACGAGCGCGCCATGACGAGAGGGCTGGGCGGACATTCGCCCGCGAACGCGACGCATCATCGCAAGGGCGTCGATTTCCCCGCGCAAAAAGAGGACTTCCTGCGCTGCGCCGAAGAGAACGGCGCCGGCGACGACGTTCTCGAAGTCGTCCGGAGCCTTCCGGACGGCGATTTCGAAACCATGGCGGATGTCATGAAGACGCATGGAGAGGCCGATCGGGCAACGGGCCCGGAAACCGCGCGCTGACGCCGCCCGGTCGCGCGGGCTCCCTTCCGCCGTCTCGGGTCACCCGAGATGCGCAGGGGGAATTGCCGGCTGGCGCGCGAGGGCCTGGTTGTGGCCCCGACCCCGGCTTCAGCGCGATCGAAACGGACGGGACGTCTGCGGCCGGCGCATCGACTCGGCGCCCACCCATTGCGTCAGGCTTGCCGGCTGCGCGGCCGACGGCTTGTCGACGGCCACGATTTCGTATTCCTTCGCGCTCCGTTCGAAAGGCTCCGACTTGCTCTTGATCCGATACGTCCGGGACTGGGCGTTTTCGGCCGGCAATACCCGTACCACTTCGAAAGGACCGGCGGGACGCGTGGCCGGCGTGATTTTCGAGTCGAAATCGACGATTTGCCCGATCTCGAATTTATGGCGAGTCATGAACATCCGCCTCGCAGGTGAAAATGCAAACAGGGCCGGGACCCGGCCCGACCCTTCGCTTGCAGGATAAAAGGCCCTGCCGGCGCAGGCGGATTCAGCGGTCGCCGACCGAGAGGGCCTTTGGCCGCGCTCAAACGGCTTCGAGCTTTTCGGCGGACATCTTGCCGGTACGGGCGTCCTTCAGCAGCTCGAAACTGATCTTCTGGCCTTCACGCAAGTCGCTCATGCCGGCGCGCGCGATTGCGCTCGCGTGAACGAAGGCGTCCTTGCCGCCGTCGTCCGGTTGAATGAAACCGAAGCCTTTTTCCGAATTGTACCATTTCACTGTGCCGGTCGTCGCCATGAGGGCCTCTTGCAAATACGTGTGACAACGAGACTTCGCGTCGCGAAGTCATCGTCAGGCGTTCGATTTTTGGGGGGAAGAGCGTCACGCCGAGCTGCTTGGGCGGCTCGAGGCAAAGATGGTCCAGCCGAATTTCGAAGGCCTTACTTGGGCACGAGATTGCGCCTTTTCAGGGGCGAAGAGCCGGCGTTCATGCCGTTGGCGGTCCTGCGCCGTCAATCGGAGGCGCCGAGCGCCTTTCCGAGCCTCCCCGCCAGATCCTGCGTGAACTGCCACGCCGTACGGCCGGAGCGGGAGCCGCGCGTCGTCGCCCATTCGAGCGCGTCGCGCTCGATCTCGCCGGGCGGCGCGTCGAGCCCGAAGTGTTTTGCGTAGCCGTGCGCCATGGCGAGGTAATCGTCCTGGCTGCAACGGTGGAAGCCGAGCCACAGGCCGAACCGGTCGGAGAGCGACACTTTCTCCTCGACCGCCTCGCCGGGGTTGATGGCGCTCGAGCGCTCGTTCTCCATCATCTCGCGCGGCATGAGATGGCGGCGGTTCGAGGTGGCGTAGAAGACCACGTTGCCGGGCCGGCCCTCGACGCCGCCTTCGAGCGCGGCCTTGAGCGACTTGTAGGAGGCGTCGCCCGCGTCGAACGACAGGTCGTCGCAGAAGACGATGAAGCGGTAAGGCGCCTCGCGCAGCATGCTCATCAGCGCCGGCAGGCCCTCGATGTCCTCGCGATGGATCTCGACCAGCTTGAGCTTGCCCCCGACCTCCGGCCGGCGGTTGATCGCCGCCTGCGCCGCCTTGACCAGCGAGGACTTGCCCATGCCGCGCGCGCCCCAGAGCAGCGCGTTGTTGGCCGGAAGGCCGCGGGCGAAGCGCTCGGTGTTCTCGACGAGGAGGTCGCGCACGCGGTCGACGCCGCGCAGGAGCGCGATGTCGATGCGATTGACCCGGGCGACGGGGGCGAGCGTCCCTTTCTCGGCGCGCCAGACGAAGGCCTCGGCCGCGTCGAAATCGGGCTTCGCCGGGGCCGGGGGCGCGAGCCGCTCCAGCGCCTCGGCGATGCGGCGGAGGAGCGCGTCGTGGGTGTCGAATTCCGGCAAAACGGCCTCGGATCAAGAGCGGAGGAACGCTCTGCCATAATTTTGCGCCGGGCTCCAGGCGGGGCCGAGCTTCGCAGGGGCGCGCGACGAATCGGTTCGACAATTCGCCAAGAGGAATTTGCCGGCGCCGCGCCGCTGCGGTAAGTTCGCGGCAACAACATTCGCCTGTGTCCGGAAGGGTCGAATACCGTGTACCAGAGCACGACGACAATAGATTATGCATACCGAATTGGGGATCAGCTCCGCAAACGCAGGAGAGCGGCGATCGAGACCTTGATCGACGACGCCTATCGTCGGCGCGGGTCAGTGCGTATCCTCGATCTCGGTGGTCGCAAAGCGTACTGGAACATCTTCGAAAACGGCTATCTCGCCAGTCGAAATGCCAAAATCACTCTTTTGAATCCGGATCTGTCGGAGTCGAACACGAAAGAGTCCGAAGATTTTGTCGAGTTGGCAGGCGACGCTTGCTCTATTCCGGCCTTCGGAAATAACGCGTTCGACGTCGTGCACTCGAATTCGACGATCGAACACGTTGGCGACTGGGGCAAGATGGAGGGCTTCGCCAGGGAAGCCCGCCGGCTCGCGCCGTCCTATTATATCCAAACGCCGTATTACTGGTTCCCCTTGGAGCCTCACGTTCTCCTGCCGGTCTTCCACTGGCTCCCGGAAGGCGTGAGAGCAAAAATCTTGCTGCACACGCCGCTTGCAGCCTACGGCGCGAGCGTCGATATGGGCGCAGCCATGCGGCGGGTTCAGTTCTACCGGCTGCTCGATCGGGCGCAGATGACGCACCTGTTTCCCGACGCGCAAATCCGCTTCGAATGGTTCGGGCCGATTCCGAAGTCGCTGATCGCGATTCGCGAGGGGGGCGGCTGACCTCTGCGTTCGCGGCGCTACGACCAGCTATAGGCGAACATGCCCATGACCAGGATCACGATGACGGCGGTCAGGACGTAATGCTTCGCCGTCCATCGATGCATGGTCTGGGCGTTTTCCGAATCGTCGTCATGCTTGTGTCGGCTGTTCATGGTCAAATCCCTAACATGAGGCGCGGCGCGCCGGAATACGGCGATCCGATCTGCTGTCGGCAGCGCGTGAGGCCGCTCTCGCAAAGCGACCGGTCCGATGCTATATCACGCAAACGGCGTCGGGCCTTGAACCCGAATGACGGAGACATGATGATGGCGTCCAGACTCCTGCGGCGGCAGGTGATGACTTTGACCGACGCGGCTGCGGCCCGCATGCGTGAGCTGACCGAATCGGCTGGCCGGCCGATTGTGGGCATCAGGGTCGGCGTGAAGAACGGCGGCTGCGCGGGCATGTCCTACACGATGGAGCTCGCCGACGAGATCGCGCCGCTCGACGAGGTGGTCGAGGACAAGGGCGTCCGGCTGCTGGTCGACCCGAAGGCGATTCTCTTCCTGCTCGGCGCCGAGATGGATTTTTCCGTCGACCGCTTGTCGGCCAGCTTCTCGTTCCGCAACCCCAACGAGACCTCGGCCTGCGGCTGCGGCGAGAGCGTCGCCATCACGCCGGCGAATCCTGAAGCGTTGAACGTCCCGGCGTGAACGAGAATTGTAGGCGCGGCCGTTGACCGCGCCAGCCGCGCCTACCGGCGCCGCTTCGCGATCGCCCCAGCCGCCGCTACGCTCAATCCGACATAGCCGGCCAGGACCGCCGCGCTGACGGCCATGAGCTGCAGATTGCTGGAGAGGCCGTCGCCGGACCAGGGATTGTCCGCCTTGAGTGCGCCATAGGCGACTCCGGCCGCTGCGGCGCCGGCGATCAGCCGCGCCTGTCCGGTGGCGCGGCTGAGCTTGAACAGCGCGTAGGGAACCGCGATCCCGAACACGAGGAGCGCAAGAACGCGAAGGGCGCCGAATTTCAGCATCGCTGTTCGACCCCCTTTCGACCGGCCGTCAGTCCTCCGTGATGCGCTCGGGCTCTTGCGGATTGTGGTTCCGCTTCGGCACGGGTCGCAGGAGGAAGCTCGGCACGTGGTCGCCGAGGCCGATCACCGGTTCGTCGTCGCGCCGCGGACGCTCGCGTCGGACCGGCGCGCCGGCGCCGGGCCGGCCGGAAACCGGACGCCCGGCCGGCTCGCGAGGGCGCTCCTGCTCCGAGGTCCCGCGTTCCAGCGGGGGCCGCTCCGCCCGGCGACTTGGGCGCGCGGTCCGCTCGGGGATACGCTCCTGATCCGCTGCCGCCCGTTCCGGCTGGGGCCTTTCCGCTCGGCGCCCCGGACGCGCGACCCGCTCGTGGGAGCGTTCCTGGTCTGCGGCCACGCGTTCCTGCGGCGGGCGTTCTGCACGGTGATGGCGCGATTCGGCGACGCGGCGGTCCCCGCGGCCCTCGCCCTCGACCCGCGGCTCCGAACGCCGGCCGCTTCGGTCGCTGCGTTCGCCGCGGCGTCCGCGCCGGTCGTTAGGACGCTCCGCTTCGTCCTCGCCTTCGGGGGGCATCTCGGCGCCCTGCAACCAGTCGATCTTGCGTGCGATCAGTTTCTCGATTTCGGCGATCGACTTCGCGTCGCCGCGGGTGACGATGGTCAGCGCCTGGCCGGCCTTGCCCGCCCGGCCGGTCCGGCCGATGCGGTGCACATAGTCTTCGGAGTGGTGCGGCGCGTCGTAGTTGATGACGTGGCTGACGTCGGGAATGTCGAGGCCGCGCGCCGCGACGTCGGAGCAGACGATCAGTTGCACCTGACCGCCGCGGAAGGCGTCGAGCGCGGCCATCCGCGCCCGCTGGTCGAGGTCGCCGTGGAGCGCGCCGACGGAGAAGCCGTGCTTCTCGAGCGAGCGGTACACCACCTGGACGTCGCGCTTGCGGTTACAGAAGATGATCGCGTTCTTGAAGGCGTCGGCGTCCTGGATGATGCGCCGGAGCGTGGCCCGCTTGTCGTGCGGCGCCCCGCCCGAAGGCACCAGCGTCTGGGTGATGTTCTCGGCGGTGGACGCCGCGCGGGCGACCTCGACGCGCGCCGGATTGTGCAGGAACGCCTCGGTGAGGCGGGTGATTTCCGGCGGCATGGTCGCCGAGAAGAACAGGGTCTGCCGGCTGAAGGGCACGAGTTTGCAGATGCGCTCGATGTCCGGGATGAACCCCATATCGAGCATCCGGTCCGCCTCGTCGATCACCAGGATGTCGATGCCGGTGAGCAGGAGGCCGCCTCGCTCGGTCAGGTCCAGCAGTCGGCCGGGGGTGGCGATCACGACGTCCGCCCCGCGATCGATCTTGGTCTTCTGCTCGCCGTCGGACACGCCGCCGATCAGCAGGGCGACGCTCAGCTTGTGGTTGACGCCGTATTTTTCGAACGCTTCCTCGACCTGGGCGGCCAGCTCGCGCGTCGGCTCGAGAATGAGCGTCCGGGGCATCCGCGCCTTGGCGCGTCCGCGTTCGAGCAGCGACAGCATCGGCAGCGTGAAGGCGGCGGTCTTTCCTGTTCCCGTCTGGGCGATGCCCAGCACGTCGCGGCCCTCGAGGGCGTAGGGAATGGCTTGCGCCTGAATAGGCGTCGGCGTGTCGTAGCCCGCCGCTTCGACGGCGTTGAGCACTTTTTCGCTCAGGCCGAGTTCATTAAACTTCATTGCATCTCGCATTGCGCGAATGATCGTCATTCGCGCCGGGGGGGTGGTTGCTTCGACGGCCCTTGCGATCGGCCGCGGGACTGTGGCGTTTATTTTCTTCGCGCCATGCGTGGGCGCGAAGCGCGGCGCCAACGCTGCGCCGGAGCCTTGCTTCGCTCTCGGCAGAGCTTGACATAGTGGAATTTGCCGGAATGTCAACAAAGGCCGGTTGGATGCGGCGCGGAACCCCCTTGCGCCCGGCTCGAGCGGCGGCGTACGGACAGCGACGGCGCCGCGCCGGATCGGGAGTGGGGGGCTTTTTGTGGCGACGGTGTTTTTCGTTGTCGGCGTGGCCGTGCTCGCCTTCGGCGCCGGCATGCTGGGCCTCGCGCTCCACATTTGGCTGCCCGAACAGCACGCCCCGGACCGCGCACGCGACATGATCGGCGCGATGACCGGCATGCTCAGCCTGCTCCTGGCGCTCGTGCTCGGAACGCTGGTCGGCTCGGCCTACACGATCTACGCCACCCAAAAAGCCGAGCTCGAGACCCTGGCCGCCCGGACCCTGCAACTCGACGCGGCGCTGGAGGCCTTCGGGCCGGAGGCGGAGCCGGGCCGCGACGGGCTGAGGAAAGCGATCACGCAGAGCTACAACAAGATCTGGGGCCGGGAGACCCCTGACCTCGAGGGCCTGGACGTCAAGTCCGTCATGGCCGGCACCAAGATCCTCGACCAGTTCCTGATGTCGCTGACGCCCAAGACCGACGCCCAGAAGCAGGGGCTCGCAACCGCCAACCTCGCCGCGAGCCAGATCGCGCAGACGCGGCTCCTGATGATGCTGCAACTGGCCGGGGGCATATCCTGGCCGATGCTGGCGATCGTCGTGTGCTGGTCGCTGCTGTTGTTCTGCGGCTACGGGCTGGTGTCGCCGGTCAACGCCACGGTGGTCACGGCGCTGGCGCTCGGCGCGACCGCCGTCGCCAGCGCGATCTTCATCATTATCGAGCTGTCGCAGCCTTACGCCGGGTTGTTCAGGCTTCCGCCCGGCGCCATGATCGAAACCATTCAGGCGCTCAGCCCGTAGGCAGCAGCCGGAGGCCGGCGCATGCGCGGTTCCTTTCGCATCGAAGGCCACGCGATCGCCTCCGAGGACGGCATGATCGCCGATTCGACCGGCCTCATGCCGAACTCGCTCAAGTTCGAGTCCGACCAGAAGGCCTATGCCGCGGCGCTCGAGAAGGCGGCGCTGATCGTCAACGGACGCCTGTC
>CAIZGR010000444.1 GCA_903932535.1 uncultured Hyphomicrobiales bacterium
CGCCTGCGCCCCCTCGTCGAGCGATACGCCGAAATCCTCCGTGAAAACGCGACTTTCGCCGGCGCCTTCGGGATCACGTAAATGAGGGGATACCTGAGAATGAAAACACAACAACAAGCGCAGCCGTTGTATTCGACATTCTTCTCATATAGGCCTCTCTTATGACGATAAATGTACTCTTCTAATAATCGAACTCGGAACAGACGCGATACAACGCGATTGAGGTAAACATGAAACACTTCATTTGTAAACACCGAAGGATTGACCTTTTCGGTGGACGTCGGGATGTGCACAAGTCAAGATTTTCGCACCACGAATTGACGTCAATGAAACCAACGGGCTACGCGGTGCATAAAGGTCCGCTCCCTCCTTCGTGAGACATTATGACGCAGACGCCCAGTGCTGAGAGCACCCACGCGAGACGCCCGCGCCCGCGCTTGTTTCGGCCTCTAAGATGCACTATGATGCATTCAGAATGATGCATAAAATTGCCTATCGAGGAGCGCCGCATGAGCCGTCCCGACCCGGTCGACTACCAGACCGAGCCAGCAAAATATCGCCACTGGACGCTCGCGTTCGACGGCCCCGTCGCCACGCTGATCGCGGCTTTCGACGAGGACGCCGGCATCCGGCCCGGATACAAGCTCAAGCTCAACAGCTACGACCTCGGCGTCGACATCGAGCTTGCCGACGCGGTCAACCGCATCCGCTTCGAGCATCCCGAGGTGCGGACGGTGGTCGTCACCAGCGGGCGCGACCGCGTCTTCTGCTCGGGGGCGAACATCTTCATGCTCGGCGTCTCCAGCCATTCCTGGAAAGTGAATTTCTGCAAGTTCACCAACGAGACCCGCAACGGGCTCGAAGACTCCTCCCGCTACGGCGGGCTGAAGTTCCTCGCCGCGGTCAACGGCTCCTGCGCCGGCGGCGGCTACGAGCTGGCGCTAGCGTGCGACGAGATCCTGCTCGTCGACGATCGGTCGAGCGCGGTCAGCCTGCCAGAGGTGCCGCTGCTCGGCGTGCTGCCCGGCACCGGCGGCCTCACCCGCCTCACCGACAAGCGCCGGGTGCGCCACGACCTCGCCGACGTGTTCTGCACCACCAGCGAAGGCGTGCGCGGGCAGAAGGCGGTCGATTGGCGCCTCGTCGACCATATCGCCAAGCCCGCGCAATTCGCGGATGCGGTGCGCGCCCGCGCCCTGGCGCTGGCGGCGGCGAGCGACCGTCCGCAAGGGGCGAAGGGGGTCGCGCTGACGCCGCTCGACCGCAAGATCGCGCCGGACGCGCTCCGCTACCGCCATGTTGCGGTCGCGATCGACCGCGCGGCCCGCACGGCGACTTTCACCGTCGAGGGGCCGTCGGGCGATCAGCCTCGGGACGTCGCTTCGATCGAGGCGGCCGGCGCGGGCTGGTATCCGCTGGCGCTCGCGCGCGAGCTGGAAGACGCGATCCTGACGATGCGCACCAACGAACTCGACATCGGTGTCTGGCTGATCAGGACCGAGGGCGATCCTGCCGCCGCGCTCGCCCTGGACGCGACCTTGCAGGCGCTGAAGGACAACTGGCTCGTTCGCGAGACGATCGGATACCTGCGGCGCACCTTCAGCCGCCTCGACGTCACCTCGCGCAGCCTGTTCGCGCTGATCGACGAGGGCTCCTGCTTCGCCGGTCCGCTCCTCGAGTTGGCGCTCGCCTGCGACCGCGTCTACCAGCTCGCGCTGCCGGACGATTTGGCGCGCGCGCCGAAGATCGCGCTCGGCGCCGCCAATTTCGGCGATTATCCGATGGCCAGCGGACAGAGCCGGCTCGGCCGGCGCTTCTACGACGAGAAGCCGGCGCTCGAAGCGGCGAAGGCGCAGATCGGCGCTCTGCTCGACGCGGGCGAAGCCTTCGCCCTCGGCCTCGTCACCAGCGCGCCCGACGACATCGACTGGGCGGACGAGGTGCGGCTCGCGGTGGAGGAGCGCGTGTCGATGAGCCCCGACGCGCTGACCGCGATGGAGGCGAACCTGCGCTTCGACGGGCCGGAGACCCTGTTCACCCGCGTTTTCGGACGCCTGACGGCGTGGCAGAACTGGGTGTTTCAGCGGCCGAACGCGGTCGGCGAAAAGGGCGCGCTGAAAGTCTATGGCAAGGGCGAAAAGGCCGCCTTCGACTGGGACCGGGTTTAGCGCGGATTGCGTTGGGGCCGGCGCAGCCACTTGTAGCTGCGCTCGCTGAGCGCGATGACGCGGTCAGCGAGCGCGTCACAAGGCGCGGCCCGAAGGAAACGCAAAGGGGTCTGGGAGTAGGCGCATGGAGCCCATCGACGCGGCGGTCATCCTGCAGCACCTGATCGATCCGGAAATCTGCATCCGCTGCAACACCTGCGAGGCGACCTGCCCGGTCGGCGCGATCACGCACGACGCGCGCAACTACGTCGTCGACGCGGCGGCGTGCAACCTCTGCATGGCCTGCATCCCCCCCTGTCCGACCGGCAGCATCGACAACTGGCGGACCATGCCGCGGGCGGTCGCCTACAGTGTCGCGGCGCAGTTCGGCTGGGACGTCCTGCCGGCGGAATTGAAGCCCGAGGAACTCGCCGCGGCCGGCGTCTCGGCGTTGGACATTCCGGCAGAGGCCGCGCCTGCGGCCGTCGCCGAGGCGGAAGGGGAGGGGGTCTTCAGCGCGGCCGACTGCGCCGCAGTCATCCCGCCCTGGTCGGCCGCCCACCCTTACGCCAATCTCTACGGACCCCGCGCTTCGGAAAAGTTCGTCATCGCGTCGGTCGCCGGCAACGTGCGGGTGACGGAAGTCGGCCGGGAATACGACACCCACCACATCGTGCTCGACTTCGGCGCGATGCCGTTCCCGGTGTTGGAAGGCCAGTCGATCGGGATCGTCCCGCCGGGGCTCGACGCCGAGGGGCGGCCGCACCATCCGCGGCAATATTCGATCGCGAGCGCGCGCAACGGCGAGCGGCCCGGCTACAACAACGTGTCGCTCACCGTGAAGCGGGTGCTCGAGGACCACCAGGGCCGCCCGGTGCGCGGCGTCGCCAGCAACTACCTCTGCGACCTCGAGGTCGGCGAGAAGGTCCGGGTCATCGGTCCGTTCGGCACGAGTTTCTTGATGCCGAACCACCCGAAGAGTTCGATCGTGATGATCTGCACCGGCACCGGCAGCGCGCCCATGCGGGCGATGACCGAATGGCGCCGCCGCCTGCGCAAGTCCGGCAAGTTCGAGGGCGGCAAGCTGATGCTGTTCTTCGGCGCGCGCACCAAGGAGGAGCTTCCCTACTTCGGGCCGCTCGGCAACCTGCCCAAGGACTTCATCGACATCAACTTCGCCTTCAGCCGAACGCCCGGCCAGCCCAGGCGCTACGTGCAGGACCTGATGCGGGCGCGTGGCCCCGATCTCGCGCCCCTCGTCGCCGACCCGAACGCCTATTTCTATGTGTGCGGGCTGAAGGCGATGGAGGAGGGGGTCGTGCTCGCGCTGCGGGATGTCGCGCGCGAGGGCGGCCTCGACTGGGACATCGCCGGCCCGGCGCTCAGGCGCGAGGGCCGGCTGCATCTGGAGACGTACTGACGCGCCGGCGCCGTCGCGCCGCGAGGGGGAGACAATGAAATTCGCTGAATTGCAGCCGGGCCGGGTCGTCGAAGCGGGCCCTTATCGGGTCGAGCGGGACGAAATCCTGCGCTTCGCCGAGGCCTACGATCCGCAGTGGTTCCATGTCGACGCCGAGGCCGCCGGACACGGACCCTTCGGCGGCCTGATCGCGAGCGGTTGGCACACCTGCGCGATCGCCATGCGGCTTGCGGTCGACGCCGTGCTCGCCGGGTCGGAATCCTTCGCGTCGCCCGGCGTCGCCTACATCAAATGGCCCCATCCGGTGCGCCCCGGCGACAGCCTCGTCCTGCGCGCGGAAGTGCTGGAGACGCGGCTCTCGAAGAGCCAGCCGGACCTCGGGATCATGCGCTGGCGGTGGCGTCTGTTCAACCAGCATGGCGACGAGGTGCTCGAATCCGAGGCGACCAGCCTCTTCGATCTGAGTCCCCGCCTCGATCGTGCATGAAAATGCATCTTCATGGGAAGGTCGGAAGACGGTCGGCAAACGAGTCGGTAACGTGTATGCAATAAAATGCGTCTATGCTTGACAAAAGCGCATAATAGTGACGATGATCGCAACCAAGAGTGCGCACGCGCGCGATACCTGAAGGGAAGGAAACATGAGCTCCACGGACACCCTGACCGAGGCCCCGGAATCCGTCCGGGGCGATCATTTCATCGAGATCGACACCGACGGTCCGATCCCCAACAACGTCGCGCTGTCGTCGGACAAGCAGCTCCAGCGCGCGCTCGAGACTTGGCGGCCGAAATATCTCGACTGGTGGGGCGACATGGGGCCGGAAGGGTTCCAGAACGCCGAGGTCTATCTGCGCACCGCCGTCGGCGTCGATCCGACCGGATGGGCGAAGTTCGGCTACGTCAAGATGCCGGACTATCGCTGGGGCGTGCTGCTGGCGCCGAAAGTCGAGGGCCGCGTCATTCCCTTCGGCCGCCACAAGGGCGAGCCGGCGTGGCAGGAGGTTCCCGGCGAATATCGCGCCACGCTGCGCCGGCTCCTCGTCGTCCAGGGCGACACGGAGCCCGCCTCCGTCGAGCAGCAGCGCTATCTCGGCGCGACCGCGCCGAGCCTCTACGACATGCGCAACCTCTTCCAGGTCAACGTCGAGGAGGGCCGCCACCTCTGGGCGATCGTTTATCTGCTGGTGAAATATTTCGGCAAGGACGGCCGCGAGGAGGCGCAGGCGCTGCTCGAGCGGCGCAGCGGCCAGCAGGACAACCCGCGCATCCTCGGCGCCTTCAACGAACGCACGCCCGACTGGCTGTCGTTCTTCATGTTCACCTATTTCACCGACAGGGACGGCAAGATGCAGCTCGCAGCCCTCGCCGAGAGCGGTTTCGATCCGCTCTCGCGCACCTGCCGCTTCATGCTGACCGAGGAAGCGCATCACATGTTCGTCGGCGAGACCGGCGTCCAGCGCACGATCGAGGCGACCTGCGCAGCGATGAACAAGGCCGGAATCAAGGATCCGAGCGACGTCGAGGCGATCCGCAGTCTCGGCGTCGTCGATCTGCCGCTGTTGCAGCGCAAGGCCAACTTCCACATGTCCGTAACGCGCGACCTGTTCGGCAGCGAGATTTCGAGCAACGCCGCCGAATCGTTCAGCGCCGGCCTCAAGGGCCGCTTCAACGAGGCGAAGCTCGAGGGCGACGATCACGTGCTTGCCGACGCGACCTATCCGGTGGCGCGGGTCGTCGACGGCAAGCTCGTCGAGGAACGGGTTCCGGCGCTGCGCTCGATCAATTCCCGCCTGCTCGACGACTACATCAAGGACTGCCAGGGCGGCATCGACCGCTGGAACAAGGTGATCGAGAAGGCGGGCGTCGCCTTCAAGTTCACCCAGCCGCACAAGGGCTTCAACCGCAGGATCGGCGAGTTCGCCGGCAAGCGCATCGGCCCGGCGGGCGAGGTGCTCACCGAGGCGCAGTGGCAGGCCGAGAGCGGCGCGTGGCTGCCCAACGACGCGGACATGACCTTCATCGATTCGCTGATGAAGCCCTGCCACGAGGCCGGCAAGTACGCGAGCTGGATCGCCCCCCCGCGCGTCGGCATCAACAGCCAGACCGGCGACTTCGAATATGTGAAGATCGCCTGACCATATGCCGGACCGTCGATGCGGGCGGCTGCGGCCGCCCGCGCCGCGATCCGAAGCGGTCGCGGCTCGCCGCCTTGCCCGGGCGCTCGGCGTGGAGGCGAAGCGACGCTTCGAGACTTGCGACGACGCACGGCGCAATGGAGAAAAGGGCGTTGAAATATTTTGTTAATCAGAATCTTACGTTAGTATACTTTTTCTGCGTCGAAAGGGCTCCGACGATTTGCCGGATCGCTGCGCCGCAATAGCCCGTCGATAGACGGGCGTCGATCGACGCCCTGCGGCCGCGCGCGATGACGGCGGAGACGGCGATCCTGTGGTCGATGAGTTCCGTCTGCCGGTCAATGAGGCTAAGGGTTTGGAATCGTGGTTTGGTTTCCGAACTCGAGAAGTCGGACTTCGTACCGCGTAAAACGACGTTGCAGATAAGCTTTATCCGATCTCGGGAGGGGAAGGATCGGCGGCCTGACGTCGCATTGTTGCTGCCGAGATTGCGCGCCGGCGCCATACAGCGCATCGTAACGGCGATGGGCAAAGCTGGCCGCGACCAGCGTCGCCTTCATCGCAACGCTCGCTATTCGGATCGAATCTTTGTCGAAAAAACGGAATCCGCTCGCGGGCCTGTCGCCTTGGCCCTTTTACGGCGTCGCCCTTGCGATCGCGCTGCTGTTCGCGTCGGTCTCGGCCTACGCGGTCTGGCAGGTCCGGGCGACGGACTACGCCTCCGGCGGCCGGGCGGCGCTGAACACCGCCCGGCTCGTCGCCGACGACGTCGAGAATTCCTTCGCTCAGATCGACGCGCTGCTGAAATCGATCGGAAGGCTATACGTCGACGGCAGCGAGAACGGACCGGAGGAAAAGCCGCGCCTCGCCGAGCACATGGACAAGGAAATCGCCGACTTTCCCTTCGTCGCGCGAATCTTCGTGGTCGATCCGGTCGGCAAGGTCCTGTTGGGCAGCGGCGCGTTTCAGATCGCGCCGAGCGCGGCGAATGTTTCGGACAGTACGTATTTCAAGCGGGCGGCCGCGGGCGAACGGGGTCTGATTTTCCAGGGGCCCGTCGAGGCCAAGTTCGCCGACGAGTGGGTGGTCATCCTCGCAAGGCGTCTGGAAGACCGAAACGGCGCCTTCCTCGGGACCGTCAACGCCAGCATTCCGGTGGCGTTCTTCGCGAAACGGTTCTCGACGCTCGATTACGCCGACGGCGGCGTCGTCTCCTTGTGGACCGGCGACGGCGTCCTGATCGCGCGCCACACGACAGGACCCGACAAGCCCGCCGACACAGGCTCGAGCAGCCTGTCCGAGACGGCGAAGGCCCTGCTGCGCGAGCATCCCGAACAAGTCCAGGGCCTCTACACGGCGACTTCGCCGGTTGACGCCATCGAGCGGCTGTTCGCCTACCAGAAACTCGAGCAGGCGCCCTATATCGTCAGGGTCGGACTGCCAAAGGCGACCCTCGACCAATCCTGGCGCCGGCTGGCCTTCGAACTCGGCCTGCTCTGCCTCGGCGTGGGGCTCGGCGTGCTCTGGATCGCGCGCCGTCTGCACGAATCGGCCGAGTTCCTGAACGCGGACAAGCGGCTGCTGGAAAGGCGCGTCGCCAACCGGACCGCGGAAATCCAGACCAAGAGCGACGCCCTGATTGCGAGCGAATCGAAATTCCGGGACGCGATGGCGTGCGCTCCGAACGCGATCGCTCTCTTCGCCGCGGACGGACGCTTCGTCGAGGTCAACGCCGCGGCCTGCGACCTGCTCGGCTATACGCGCGAGGAGTTTCTGGCGTCGGACGTTCGCAGCATCCTCGCGCCGGAGGAGCCCCCCCTCGAACCCGAAAATATGCTCCGCCTCGCGGCCGGCGAGTTGAAGGCCTACCGAACCGTGAGACGCTACCTGCACAAGGACGGGCGCCGGATTCCGGTCCAGGTGGACACTTCGAGCGCCAGGACCGCGTCCGGGGAGCTTCGCTATTTCATATCGCAGGGGCAGGACATCTCGGCTCGGCTCGAGTACGAAGAACGTCTCAGGGCGCTCCTCGACACCGCCGTCGACGGCGTCTATATCCACGATCTGGACGGCGTGATCGTCGAATTCAGCCAGTCCTTTGCGGACATGCTCGGCTACCGCCGGGACGAGATGGCGACGCTCAATGTCGCCGACATCGACGTCGTCAAGACCGCGAGCGCGCTGAGGGCGGCGTTCCGCAAGGATGCGCAAAGCGACGCGCCCCTCGTCATCGAGACTCGCCATCGCCGGAAGGACGGTTCGGTCCTGGATGTCGAGATCAACGTCAAGGCCGTCTCGCTGAAGGGAATCACCTACCTCTATACGTCGTCGCGCGACATCAGCGAGCGGGTGCGGATGCGCAAGCAACTCGACGAGGAACGGACGCGGCTGCGCGACTTCTCGAACAGCACGGCGGACTGGTTCTGGCAGCTCGACGAGAACCTGAAGTTCTCGTATTTGTCGGACAGCTTCAAAAGCATCAACGGAATCTCCAAGCAGGATCTGCTTGGAATGCCGTTGCCGGAAATCCACACGAAAGAGACACGAAATCCGGGCGCGCGAAAGGCGCAGGGTCTCGAAATTTTGCGGGAGCGACGGCCTTTCAGGGATTTCGAGCTCGCGTACAAGGACGACGCCGGCGAGATTCAATGGCTGTCCGCGAGCGGCGTTCCATTCTTCGCCGCCGACGGGGGCTTCGCCGGCTATCGCGGCGTCGCTGCGATCGTCACCGAGCGCAAGCGCACGGAACTGGCGCTCGAGGAGAATCGGCAACTGCTTCAGGAGCTGGTCGATTCTGCGCCCTACGGCATCGGCGTGTTCAACGAGAGCCGCGCGTGCGTCGTTCGTAACGAAAACTATGGGCGCATCCTCGGTCTGCCTCGGGATTTGCTGGACAGGAAGCCCTTCCGCCTGATCGATCAGTTCCAGTTCTGCTTCGATCGCGGCGATTTCGCCGATCTCGGCCGCGGGCTCCCGGCCGATCAGGTCTGGCGTATGGTGGAGGCTCACCAGGGGCGGCAGGCGGAGCGCAAGCTGGGCAACGGGCGCTGGGTCGAGCTGCGCGTCGCGGCCCTGCCTCGCGGCGCGCTCGTGACCTATTTCGACATCACGAATTACAAGAGGATCGAAAACGAGCTGCGCGAGACCAAGGAGCGTCTCGAAGCCGCGGCGTCGGCGGGCATCATCGGAATCTGGGAATGCGACTTCGTCCAGGACTCGTTCTTCTGGGACAGCGTGATGTACCAGCTCTATGGGCTGCGCGAGACGGACTTCAAAAGCCCGCGCGAGGCGTTCTTCGCCGGCGTGCATCCGGAAGACAAGGAACGCGCCAGAGCCTTGTTCCAGCAGGCGTTCGAGGGGCGGAAAAATCCGGAGCTGGATTTCCGGATCGTCCGGCCCGACGGCGCGGTTCGATACCTGAGGGGGCGCTCGCGAACGACGTTCGGCGCCGACGGCAAGCTCCAGCGCATGGTCGGCGTCACGTACGACGTCACCGAGCAAACCGAAGCCTTGAATGCGCTCGAGCAGGCCAAGGCCCAGGCGGAATCCGCCAACCGGGCGAAGTCCGAGTTCCTCGCCAATATCAGCCACGAAATCAGGACGCCCCTCAACGCCATCGTCGGCATGACGCAGGTCCTCGCGCACAGCGCGCTCGACGCGGAGCAGACCAATTGCGTCCGGACGCTCGATTCGGCCGGGCACAACATGCTGGTGCTGCTCACCGACGTCCTCGACCTGTCCAAGATCGAGGCGGGGCAACTCGAGCTGAGCGAGGCGCCGTTCTCGCTCGCCGAAGTCATTCGCAGCGTTTCAGACACGTTCACAGTGGCGGCGAACACCAAGGGCCTCGCCCTGCTGGTCGAGCCGCTGCCCGATGGGCTTCCCGCGATGCTCGGGGATCCGATCCGGCTGGGCCAGGTTCTGACCAACCTCGTGGGGAACGCGATCAAGTTCACCGCCGAGGGCGGCGTCACAGTTTCGGTCCGGGCGCTCGACCGCTCGGCGGACTCGGTTCGCCTTCGCATTGCGGTGCGGGACACGGGACACGGGAATCGGCATCGCCTCGGATCATCTCCGGAAGTTGTTCGAACCGTTCGTCCAGGCCGAACGGACGACGTACAGCAAGTTCGGGGGCACGGGCCTCGGACTCGCCATCAGCAAGCGGCTCGTCACGCTGATGGGCGGCGAAATCGGGCTCGAGAGCGAGCTGGGCAAGGGCAGCGCGTTCTGGTTCGACGTCGCGTTCAAGGCGGCGCCGCCCACGGCGACGAAGGCCGCGCACGCCGCGGACGGACATGGCGAGAACCGGCTTGCGGGCGTCCGGATTCTCGTGGTCGACGACACCGCGACCAACCGCGAGATCGCCGTCAAGCTGCTCTCCTTGCAGGGCGCCGTCTGCGAAGCGGCCGAGAATGGCCGCACGGCGATCGATTGGCTTCGCGCGGACCCCGGCGGTTTCGATCTCGTGCTGATGGACATCCAGATGCCGGAGATGGACGGTCTCGAGGCGACGCGGCTCATTCGCCACGAGCTCGGGCTCGCAGACCTGCCGGTTATCGCGCTCACGGCGGGCGCTTTGGCCAGCCAACGCCAACTGGCCTTGGCCGCGGGGATGAACGGCTTCGTCGCCAAACCGTTTCGGCTGCGAGACTTGGTTACCGCGCTGTCGCCCTGGATTCGCCGCAAGACTGTCGAGCAATCGCAAATGTCAGTGGCGTAAGATACCCCCGAAGCCCGCGCTTGTGATGTCCCGCCGGGTGAACGCCTCCGCCCCGCGTCCTGTCGCCCATCCCCCCTTGCGACAAGGGGAGAGGCGGGATCGCGTCGGACGATCTCACAGCCGCATGATCATGCCGCGCTCTTCCAGTTCCGCAATCACCCGGTCGGCCAGAGCTTCGGCGCTCGCCTCGCCCGAGAGGAGCACGAGCTCTGGCGCGTCCGGCGGCTCGTAGGCTTGGTCGACGCCGGTGAAGTTCTTGATCTCGCCGGCGAGCGCCTTCTTGTAGAGGCCCTTGGGGTCGCGCGCCATCGCCGTCTCGAGCGGCGTGTCGACGAAGATCTCGATGAACTCTCCCGCCGCCGCGGTGTCGCGCACGAGCTGGCGCTCCGAGCGGAATGGCGAGATGAACGAGCAGAGCACGATCAGGCCGGCGTCGGTCATGAGCTTGGCCACCTCGCCCACGCGCCGGATGTTCTCGACGCGGTCGGCTGCGGTGAAGCCGAGATCCTTGTTGAGTCCGTGCCGGACGTTGTCGCCGTCGAGCAGCGCCGTGTGGACGCCGCGCGCGTGCAGCTTCGCCTCCACCAAGTTGGCGATCGTCGACTTGCCCGCGCCCGAAAGGCCGGTGAACCACAGGATTGCGGGTTTCTGGTGCTTGAGCCGCGCATGCCCCTCGCGCGTGACGGTCAGGCCCTGGCGATGGACGTTGGTCGCGCGCCTCAGTCCATGGGCGATCATGCCGGCGCCGGCGGTCGCGTTGGTCAGACGGTCGATCAGGATGAAGGAGCCGGTGTCGCGGTTGTCGGCGTAGGCGTCGTAGGCGACCGGCATCGTGGTCGCGAAATTGCAGAAGCCGACCTCGTTGAGATCGAGACGCTTGGCCGCGAGCTTGTCGAAATTGTTGACGTCCAGCCGATGCTTGAGCTCGGTGATCGAAGCCGGGACGGTTCGCGTTCCGATCTTCATGAGATACGAACGGCCCGGCAGCATCGGCTCGGCGCTCATCCAGATCACGTTGGCGGTGAACTGGTCGGCGACCTCGGGCCGGCTGTCGGGATGCGACAGAACGTCGCCGCGGGCGATGTCCAACTCGTCGGCGAGCGTCAACGTGACCGCGTCGCCCGCTTCGGCGCTTTCCGTCCGTTCGTCGGCGACGAAAATTTCGGCCACGGTGGTCGCCCGGCCGGAGGCCGCCACCACGATCGGGTCGCCCTTCGCGATCCGGCCGCTCGCGACCGTGCCGGCCACGCCGCGGAAGTCGAGGTGCGGCCGGTTGATCCACTGGACCGGCAGACGGAAAGGCGCGGCGCGGCGGTCGTCCTCGACCTCGACGCGCTCGAGATAGTCCATGAGATGCGCGCCCTGATACCACGGCGTGCGGGCGCTCGGCGCGCTCACGTTGTCGCCGTAGCGGGCCGAGAGCGGGATGGCGAACAGCGACCGGAAGCCGAGCGGCTCGGCGAACTTGCGGTAGGCGATGACGATGTCGCGGAATGTCTTCTCGTCGTAGCCGACCAGATCGATCTTGTTCACCGCCAGCACGATATGCCGGATGCCGAGGAGCGAGGCGATGATCGAATGGCGATGGGTCTGGGTGAGCAGTCCCTTGCGCGCGTCGACCAGCACGATGGCGAGATCGGCGTTGGAGGCGCCGGTCGCCATGTTGCGGGTGTATTGCTCGTGGCCGGGCGTGTCGGCCACGATGAACGAGCGCTCCGAGGTGGCGAAATAGCGATAGGCGACGTCGATGGTGATGCCCTGCTCGCGCTCCGCCTCGAGGCCGTCGACGAGGAGGGCGAAGTCGATGTCGTCCTCGGTCGTGCCGAATTTCTTCGAGTCGCGCTCGAGCGCCGAAAGCTGGTCGTCGAAGATGAGCTTCTTCTCGTAGAGCAGGCGGCCGATCAGAGTCGACTTGCCGTCGTCGACCGAGCCGCAGGTGAGCAGGCGCAGGGTCGGCAGGGCGGAGATCCGCAAGGCCTCGTTCATCAGAAATAGCCCTCCCGCTTCTTCTTTTCCATGGAGCCGGCTTCGTCGCTGTCGATCAGACGGCCCTGCCGCTCGGAGGTGGTCGAGGCGCGCATCTCGGCGATGATGTCGTCGAGCGTCTCGGCGTCCGATTCGACCGCGCCGGTCAGCGGGTAGCAGCCGAGGGTGCGGAAGCGGACGCGCAAGTGACGCGGCGTCTCGCCCGGTTCGAGCGGCAGCCGTTCGTCGTCGAGCATGATCAGTGCGCCCGAGCGCTCGACCACGGGCCGGACCTTGGAGAAATACAGCGGCACGACCGGGATGGCTTCGGCCTGAACGTATTCCCAGACGTCCAGCTCGGTCCAGTTCGACAAGGGGAAGACGCGCATCGATTCGCCATCGCGCATGCGCGTGTTGAAGAGGCGCCAGAGCTCCGGGCGCTGGTTGCGCGGGTCCCAGGCGTGGGCGGCGGAGCGGTGGGAGAAAATGCGCTCCTTGGCGCGGCTCTTCTCCTCGTCGCGCCGCGCGCCGCCGAAGGCCGCGTCCCAGCCGCCCTTGTCGAGCGCCTGCCGCAGCGCCTCGGTCTTCATCACCTGGGTGTGGACCTGCGAGCCCGACGCGACGGGCGAGATCCCCCGCTTCACCCCGTCCTCGTTGATGTGGACGATCAGATCGAGCCCGAGCCGGCGCACCGTCTCGTCGCGAAACGCGATCATCTCGCGAAACTTCCAGGTCGTGTCGACATGCAGCAGAGGAAAGGGGGGCTTGGCCGGATGGAACGCCTTCATCGCCACATGCAGCATGACGCTCGAGTCCTTGCCAATCGAATAGAGCATGACAGGGTTGCGCGTCTCTGCAACAACTTCTCGGATGATGTGAATGGATTCCGCTTCGAGGCGCCTGAGGTGGGGGGGCAATGAAGTTGACATGAGGGGAGTCCGCAAAGAGAGGGGCTTGTATGGAGTTTCGCCAGGCGGCGCAACCCGCCCTCTCGGATCACGACGTGCGCCGCGCTTTCGCGCGCTCTGCGCCGCGACGGGGAGACGCTGGATTCTCCGCCGGCCGATCGGCGAGGACTTTCCTGTAACGCAGCGCCGTGGCGCCGTCCGTGTAATAGTCTTCGTGCTCCCCGAAAGGACGAAAACCGCACTTTTCGTACAGCGCGATGGCCGGCGCGTTGTCGTAGCGGACCTCGAGCGTGAGCGCGCCGCGGTCGTGACGAAGGGCGAATTTCTCCGCCGCCGCGATCAGCGCGCTCCCGACTCCGCGGCGGCCGAAACGGGGATCGACCGCGATCGAGTAGATGCGCGCCGAGCGCCCGCCCTTGCTCGAGGCCAAGAAGACATAGCCCGCGAGCGCGCCGTCGATCGTCGCGGCGATCACCGGCCTCTGCGGCGCGCGCAGGGCGTAGGCGAAGGTCCTCCGCGAGACCCGATCCTCGGGAAAAGAGTCGCGCTCGAGCTGTGCGATCGCGTCGAGGTCGTCGATCGTCGCCTCGCGAACGCTGAGGCCGCCCCGCCGCCACTGATCCATGCCGCTTCGTCAGGCTCCGTTACGCCGGAGGCTCTTTGCCCGTTGCGCGCGCGCCTGTCCATCCTCGCTTTCGCCCGGAATGGTGTATGAGCGGGACGCGGCGGCGATCCGCCGGCAAGAAGGAACGACGATCATGACTGGGGCGGACTCGCGCCTGGCCTCGCTGAAGCGGCTGCTCGCCGAGATTCACCGGCGGCTCGAACCGGGATTCGGTTTCCGTCTTTGGGACGGCGCGACGGTTCCGGCCGACTGGCCGGCCGACTGGCTTCAACTCGCCATCGCCGACGAGGGCGCGGTCGCGGCGCTGCTCAAGGGCCCCAGCATAACCAGCGTCGCCAACCTCTGGGCGGCGGGGCGCATCGACCTCGTCAACGGCACGATCTTCGATCTCGTCGCGGCCCGGCCGAAGGGCCGCACGCGCGTATTGCGCAAGGCGCTGGTTTCGCTCTCGACGCTGCGCGCGCTCGCCCCGTTCCTGTTCGTGCCGCGCGGCGGACCCTGGCCGCTCGAGGGCGTCGGCCGCGACCGGGAAAGCGACGGCTCGGAGGTCGAGAACACCCGCAACATCGCCTATCACTACGACGTCTCCAACGCCTTCTACGCGCTGTGGCTCGACCGCGATATGGTCTACACCTGCGCCTATTTCCACGACTGGAGCGACGATCTCGACGCCGCGCAGCGCCAGAAGCTCGACATGACCTGCCGCAAGCTGCGCCTCGAGCCGGGCGAGACCCTGCTCGACATCGGCAGCGGCTGGGGCTCGCTCGCCTGCCACGCCGCGGAGCATTACGGGGTCGACGTGCTGGGCGTCACGCTGTCGGAGGAGCAGATCGCGCTCGCGCGCCAGAAAGCCGAGCAGCGCGGGCTCTCCGGACGGGTCGCGTTCGAGAAGCGCGACTACGCCCTGCTCGAGGGCGACGGCCGGTTCGACAAGATCGTCTCGGTCGGCATGTTCGAGCATGTCGGCCTCGCCAATTTCGAAAACTATTTCAAGACCGTCCAGCGCCTCCTGAAGCCCGGCGGGCTCTACCTGCATCACGCCATCACCCGTCCCGGCGGGAGCCACGCGGCGCGCACCGGCAAGAAGCGGCCGGAGTTCCAGGCGCTGACGCGCTACATCTTCCCCGGCGGCGAGCTCGACTATCTCGGCCGCACCGTCACCAATCTGGAGCGCGCCGGTTTCGAGGTTCGCGACGTCGAGTGCTGGCGCGAGCACTACCAGCGCACGACCCGCTTCTGGCACGATCGCTTGAGGGCGCGCTGGGACGAGGCGGTCGCCGAGGTCGGCGAGGCGACGGCGCGGGTGTGGCTCGCCTATCTCGCCGCCTGCTCGTTCACCTTCGAGCGCAACAACGCCGGCGTCTACCAGACCCTGGCGATGAAGCGGGTGCGGGGCCCCAGCGGTCTGCCGCCGACCCGCGCCGAACTTTTTCGCTGATCGTTTTTTGAGAAATCGCGTCGAGGCGGCTATGAGTCGCCCCTCGTGAAGGAAAGGCAGGCATGACGCAGAAGCTCGAAGTCCTTGGCTCCGCAATCAGCGACCCGGAGGTCGAGGAGGCGTTCCGCACGGTTCTCAAATGGATCGGCGAGGACCCCGACCGCGACGGCCTGCGCGAGACGCCGCATCGGCTGCGGCGGGCGTTCCGAGAATATTTCGCCGGCTACGACGACGACCCGGCGCAGGTGCTGCGCAAGACCTTCTCCGAGGTCGACGGCTACGACGAGATGATCGTGCTGCGCGGCGTCACCTTCGAGAGCCATTGCGAGCACCATGTCGCGCCGATCATCGGGCGCGCTTGGGTCGGCTACATTCCGAACAAGCGGGTGGTCGGCATTTCCAAGCTCGCCCGCGTGGTCGAGATCTTCTCCAAGCGCCTGCAGATTCAGGAGCGCCTGACCGCGCAGATCGCCAACACGATCGAGGAGGTGCTGAGCCCGCAGGGCGTGGCGGTGGTGGTCAAGGCGGCCCATCATTGCATGATCAGCCGCGGCATCCACAAGCGCGGCGCCGATCTCGTGACCAGCCGCATGCTCGGCGTCTTCCGCGACAGCCCGGTGACGCGCGGCGAGTTTTTGGCGCTCGTCAACGCCGACACGACCGAGTAGCCTGCGGCATGATCGGCCCGTACCGCATCGAAGGCTACGCCATCACCTCGGCCGACGGCATGATCGCCGACGCGACCGGCGTCATGCCGCTCGCGCTTCAGCGCGAGGCGGACAAAGTCTATTTCGAGGACGCGATCGAATCGGTCGCGGCCGTGGTCCACGGCCGCCGTTCGCAGGAGATCCAGCCCAAGACGCCGATGCGCCGCCGGCTGATCCTGACCCGCTCGGTCGCGGGCGTCGCGCCCGACCCGGTCAATCCGCTGGCGCGCCTGTGGAACCCGGCCGGCGCGTCGCTCGAGGAGGCGCTCGCGGCGCTCGGCGCCGGCGGCGGGACGGTCGCCGCCATCGGCGGGCCGCAGGTCTACAGCCTGTTCCTGGAGCTCGGCTACGACGCCTTCCACCTCTGCCGCGCCGCAGACGTCCGCCTGCCCGGCGGTCTGCGCCTGTTCCTGCGCGACCGGTTCGATGGCGAGCCCGACGCGTGCCTTCGGGGCGCGGGGCTGAAGGCCGGGGCGACGGCTTTCCTGGGGGACGGCGTGACGCGGACGGACTGGACGCGGGGGTGAAGGGAAGGGGCGGCGGGGCCGCCGTTTCCGCGCCGGTTTCGAGGCTTTTCAGGGGTTTGCGACGGCTTTTCCGATCCGCCCGAGGCCGAAAGCCGTAACTTCCGCCGTCCTCGCGAGCCGCGAAGCGGCGTGGCGATCCAGGGGAACGTAGGGCGCTCGACGGTCCTCGGACCGCCGCCCAACGGGCGCCTCGCGAAGACGAAGCGAAAGGAGTCCCTGTGAAAATCCTGTCGTTTATAATACATTATTCATAGGTATAACACATCGTGTCGCTGCCATCTCCTCTTCAGAGGTCATCCGTGAAAGATGGAAATGGTTGCGGACTGCACCCCTCCGTCGAGACACGCAGCCGCCTCCCCACCTTCGTCATCGCGAGGAGCCCGCAGGGCGACGCGGCGATCCAGGGGCCGCCGCCGCTGTCCCTTGCGCGAACAGGCCGCCCGACGGTCGGCAAAGGGATTCGCCCGTCACCTCTGGATCGCCGCGTCGCTTTGCTACGCGCGACGGCGGGGGAGAGGTTTGCGCCTTGCGATGAGGGGGGAAGGTTCGCTCCTCGCGCCGCCGCCTCGCGGCTACACTGCAAAAATCTTTCCCGGATTGAACAGGTTCTGCGGATCGAACGCCGCCTTCACCCGGCGCATCAGGTCCACCGCCGCCGCCCCGTGCTCGTCCTCCATGTAGGCGATCTTCTTCTGGCCGACGCCGTGCTCGCCGGTGCAGGTGCCGCCCATGGCGATGGCGCGGTGGGCGAGGCGGGAGGCGAAGGCCTCGGCGGCCTCGATCTCCTTCGGGTTCTTCATGTCGACGAGCGGGCTCACGTGGAAATTGCCGTCGCCGACATGGCCCACGATCGGCGCGACGAGGCCGGTCGCGGCGATGTCGGCGAGCGTCTCCTCGACACAGTCGGCGAGGCGCGAGATCGGCACGCAGGTGTCGGTGGCGAACGGGCGCGCGCCGCGCCTGAGCGCCATCTGCGCGTAGAAGCCGTCGTGACGGGCCTTCCACAGCTTGGTGCGCTCCTCGGGCCGGGTCGCCCAGATGAAATTCCCTCCGCCGTTGCCGGTGACGATGTCGCCGAACCGTCGCGCCTGCTCGACGACGCCGCTGTCGGTGCCGTGGAACTCGACGATCAGCATCGGCGCCTCGGGCAGGCTCAAATGGGAATAGGCGTTGAAGGCGCGCACCGACAGCGTGTCGAGGAGCTCGATCCGCGCGATCGGCAGGCCGGACTGGATGGTCTCGATCGTCGTGTTGCAGGCCGAGCGGACGTCGGGGACCGAGCAGGTCGCCGCCGAAACCGCCTCGGGCAGCCCCGAGAGCTTCAGCGTCACCTCGACGACGACGCCGAGCGTGCCCTCGGCGCCGACGAACAGGTGGGTGAGGTCGTAGCCGGCCGCGGATTTCTTGGCTCGCGTGCCGGTGCGCAGGAAGGTTCCGTCCGCGGTCACGACGCCGAGCGACAGCACGAGGTCCTTCATCGTGCCGTAGCGCACCGCGTTGGTGCCCGATGCGCGGGTCGAGGCCATGCCGCCGAGGGAGGCGTCGGCGCCCGGGTCGATCGGGAAGAAGAGGCCGGAGTCGTGCAGCCAGGCGTTGAGCTGGGTGCGGGTGACGCCGGGCTCGACCACGCAGTCGAGGTCCTCGGCGTTGACGGCGAGGATATGGTTCATCCGCGAGAGGTCGAGCGACACGCCGCCATGGGGGGCGTTGACATGGCCTTCGAGCGAGGAGCCGGTCCCGAACGGGATGATCGGAGCGTCATGCCGGGCGCAGATCTTCACGAGGTCGACGGCGTCCTCGCGAGTCTCGGCGAACACGACCGAGTCGGGCGGCTGGTTCTCGAGCCACGTCAGCGTGTGGCCGTGCTGCTGGCGGATCGCCTCCGACGCGGAAAAGCGATTGCCGAAGCGGGCGGCGAGCTCGACGTTGAGCGACGCGACGGCGTCGGGCGAGGGGCGGCCTTCGCGCTTGCGGACGGAAAGGAAGGATGAGGTCACGACTCTTGCGCCTTTGGGACCGTGATGAAGCGTAGACTTTAGACTCGCCGGCGCCGCGTGGCCAGCGCCGGCTCGGAACGGCCTGCGGAGGTGAACGCCGCGCTCCTGCGTTTCCTGCGCGAATTGCCGTGAAGCGCCGGCCGCGCGCGCTGAACCGTCCGTCACGCCGGCTCCATGCCGAGCCTTCGCTTCGTCGCAGCCGCCTCGGCGGCGTTGAGGAAGGCGATCAGCGCGCGGGCGTCCTCGACGCGGGCCGAGCGCGCGCCGACGCCGATCGAGAAGGTCGTGACCGACTGAACCGGCGCGGGCAGGAGGCCGGCGATCGCGATCCCCGGCTCGTCGAGGAATTCGCCGAGCTGCTGGACGCCGATCTCGGCTTCGCCGAGCGCCACCAGCGCCGCGACCGGAACGCCGGGCTTGGCCTGGACGAAGCGGGGCGCGTCGCCCGCCGGATCGAGCCCCCAGGCCTTCGCGACTTCGAGAAGATGGGTCCCGCTCGGGCCGGTCGAATAGCCGATCGAGCGGGCGCCGGCGAGCAGGGCCTTGACGGCTTCGCCGTCGCCGATGTCCGGTTTCGGAGCGCCGGCGCGGACCGCGAGCGCCATCGCCGAGCGGACGAAGCCGACCGTGCTTCCCGCGAGGACAAGGCCCTCGGCTTCGAGCTTCGCCATGACGTCGGAAGCGAGCGCGACCACGTCGAACGGCTCCCCCGCGCGAACCCGCTTCGCCGCGTCGACGCCGCCGACCGCCTCGATCGCCGTGCGCCCGCCGGCCGCCGCCTCGAACCTCTGCGCGAGTTCGGCCAGCACCCGCCGCGTCGCCATCGAGGAAATGCCGGTGATCGGTTGCGCCATGACGTCCTCCAAGCCGAAAGCCGCTCCTGCCGCCTGATATAGCGCAGCCGGCAGCCGCGTCCCACTGCGCGCACCGGAGGGCGCTCGCTGGCGCGGAGGCCCAGGACCGGGACCGGTCCTGGGTGAAAGCCGAGCTGTGGACGGACCGCATGATGTCGGCGCTCTCTGAAATGGCGTTCAATGCGGCGGTCTCGCGCGGGCTCCCCTTCCGACCGCTCCCGTGGCACGATGACCTGAGATTCGCCTCGCCCCCGGAGTTCGCGCCTTGCGCATCGCCACCTGGAACGTCAATTCCGTCCGCCAGCGGATCGGCCATCTGCTCGACTATCTGAAGGACGTCGCGCCGGATGCGCTCTGCCTTCAGGAGATCAAATGCGTCGACGGGCAGTTCCCGCGCGCCGAGGTCGAGGCGCTCGGCTACAACGTCGAAACGCACGGGCAGAAGGGGTTCAACGGCGTGGCGATCCTCTCGAAGCGCCCCTTCGAGGTCGCCCGCGGACTGCCGGGCGACGACGCGGACGTCCAGTCGCGCTACATCGAGGGCGTGATTCCGACCGATACCGGCGTCGTGCGGCTCGCCAGCGTCTACCTGCCGAACGGCAACCCGCCCGACAGCGAGAAATATCCCTACAAGCTCGCCTTCCTGGACCGGCTGATCCGCCACACGCGAAAACTCCTGGCCTACGAGGAGCCGCTGGTGCTGGCCGGCGACTTCAACGTCATCCCCGAGCCGAAGGACGCCGCCCACCCGGAGCAATGGACCTCGGACGCGCTGTTCCTGCCGCAGACGCGGGAGAAATTCCGCGAGCTGACGGCGCTCGGCCTCACCGACGCGCTGCGCGCGACGCGCGACGCGCCGGGCCTCTACACCTTCTGGGACTATCAGGCGGGAGCCTGGCAAAAGAACAACGGCATCCGCATCGACCACCTGCTGCTCTCGCCGCAGGCGGCCGACCGGCTGCGTTCCGTCGAGATCGACAAGGGGATGCGCGGCCGCGACAAGGCCTCCGACCACACGCCGATTCGGATCGAGCTGGCCCTATAGGGCAATCGGCGCCCGAGGCGCGCGCCTCGTACACCTACAGCATTGCCGCGGCGATAAGAGCGTGCTTGTCTGTCGCGCCCATTTCACAGCCCTGGGGGCTCGACATGCTGACCAAACGCGATTGTCTTCGTCTCGGCGCCGCGGGCGCCCTCGCTTCCGCCTTGCCCAGCGCGGCGCTCGCCCAGAGCGCCCGGCCGGGATTGTTCGGCGCGATCGACATCGCCCAGAACGGCCTCGCCTACGGCCTGCCGATCGTCATGAACTACGCGGTCATGTACAAGTTCGCGATCGACAAGGATTCCGGCCAGTACAAGGCGCCGTTCAACACCATCGCCAACAGCCGCGACGTGTTCACCTACAAGGACACCGCCGTCGTCACGCCCAACAGCGACACGCCCTATTCGATGCTGTGGATGGACCTGCGGGCCGAGCCGATCGTCGTCAGCGTGCCGGCGGTCGATCCCAAGCGCTATTATTCGGTCCAGCTCATCGACAGCGGCACCTACAACTACGGCTACATCGGCTCGCGCGCGACTGGCAGCGACGCGGGCGACTTCATGGTCGCCGGCCCGAACTGGCGCGGCGAGACGCCGGCCGGGATCAGGAAGGTGTTCAAGTCGAGCTCCCAGCATTCGCTGGCGATCTTCCGCACCCAGCTTTTCAACGCAGCCGACATCGACAACGTCGTCAAGGTGCAGGACGGCTACAAGGCGCGTCCGCTGTCGGCCTTCCTCGATCAGCCGGCCCCGCCGGCCGCGCCGGCGATCGACTTCCCCAAGATCGACGACGACCTCGCGAAGACGAAATTCTTCGAATACCTTGCCTTCATGATGCAGTTTATGCCGCCGATGCAGAACGAGGACGCGATCCGCGCCGACCTCGCGAGGATCGGCGTCGAGGCGGGCAAGCCCTTCAACCTGGACAGCCTCAAGCTCGACGACCGGCTCCAGATCCTCATCGGCATGAAGATGGCCGAACGGCGGATCGACGACGTGCTCAATCTCTCCGGCAAGACCGTCAACGGCTGGCGCATCGGGCTCTCGGGCGGCGACGCGGCCTTCTACAACGGCGACTGGCTCAAGCGCGCGGCGGTCGCCAGGGGCGGCATCTACGCCAACGACGCGCTCGAGGCGGCCTATCCCTTCGCCCGCGCCGACGACCGCGGCCGCCCGCTCGACGGGCGCCGCAAATACACCGTCACCTTCCCGGCCGACGGCCTGCCGCCGGTCAACGCCTTCTGGTCGGTGACGATGTACGACGGCAAGACCCAGCTCCTGGTCAAGAACCCGATCGACCGGTATCTGATCAATTCGCCGATGTTGCCGGAGATGAAGAAGAATTCCGACGGCTCGATCACGATCCACATCCAGAGAGAGTCCCCGGGGCCGGACATGCAGTCGAACTGGCTGCCGGCGCCGGAGGGCTCGATCTACCTCGTCATGCGCCTCTACTGGCCGAAGACCAGCCCCCCCTCGATCTTGCCGCTCGGGACCGGAACCTGGAAGCCGCCGGGGGTGAAGCGGGTGGGATGACCGGCGACTTCACCACAAAGGACCACACAGCCTTCGTGGCTCTTCGTGATCCTGATGGTGAAATGGACTCCGCTCAGCCCTTCCGCACCACCGCGCGCACGACCGCGCTCTCGCCGGCGTGCAGATGGCCCTCGTCGACCCGCGCCTCGGCGGCCTCGAGGACGAGAATCTCCTCGCCGGCAAAATCCTGCCGCAGGGCCTCGACCGGATAAAGCAGCGCCCGGTCCCGCGGGCCGCCGCGGGTCCCGGCGGCGTGGCGGTCGAGCTGCTCGGGGCGGAACGCCTCGAGCACGATCAGGCCGCCCGGCTTCAACGCCCCGAGGGCGCGCGCATGAACGATTCTCCGCTCGGGCTCGACGAGGTGCAGGTAGATCAGCGCGATCAGGTCGTATCGCCCCGCGGCCCACGCCCAGGTCAGCGCGTCGGCTTCGAAGGCGGCGATCGACGCGCCGCGCTCCGCGGCGAGCGCTTTCGCCTTGGCGACGCCGACGGCGGAGAGGTCGAACGCGTCGACCTCGAGCCCCTGCCCAGCGAGCCACACGCCGTTGCGCCCCTCGCCGTCCCCGGGAACGAGGGCGCGCATGCCGGCTTTCAGGCGATGGGCCTGAGACGCCAGGAAGGCGTTCGGTTCGAGCCCGTAGGCGTAGGCCGCCGGCCGGTAGCGTTCGTCCCACATCGCGGCGGCTGGCGGAGCCGGGTCGGTCATCGGCGGCGGTCCATTCTTGCGGCTGAGTTCCTGCGAGCCTTCAATTGCCTCGCGGAACCTCGGCGGGTCAACCGTCATACGCCTGTCAGCGTGCGCGGGGAGGTTGCCGCCCGTCCGGAGGAACCGCGCGACAAGACGTTGCGACTTTCCGCATTCCGCTGCGGCCGAAGTTGCACTACGGATGAAGGCGCGCGCTTCGCGCGCGAGGGCGTAAAGAGGGGACGAAAAGCCATGAAAACCGCGCTATCGGCCGATGCGGCCGCCGCACTCATCCCCGACGGCTCGGTCTGCCTGATCGGCGGATTCATGGCGGTGGGCTCCCCCCACCGGCTCATCGACGCGATGGTCAGGCGCGGCGTGAAGAACCTGACGATCGTCGCCAACGACACAGCCATGCCGGGCAAGGGCATCGGCAAGCTCATCACCTGCGGCGCGGTCCGCAAGGTGATCGCCTCCCATATCGGCCTCAATCCCGAGACCCAGAAGAAGATGATCTCCGGCGAGCTCGAGGTCGAGCTCGTGCCGCAGGGCACGCTGGTCGAGCGCATCCGCGCGGGCGGGGTCGGCCTCGGCGGCGTGCTCACCGCAACCGGCATCGGCACGCTGGTGGAGGAAGGCAAACAGATCGTCGAGGTCGACGGCAAGCCCTACCTGCTCGAGAAGCCGATCAAGGGCGACTTCGCGCTCATCGGCTGCAAGCAGGCGGATTACTACGGCAACCTCGAATATTCGCTGACCGCCCACAACTTCAACCCGATCATGGCGCTGGCGGGGAAGCAGGTCATCGCCGAGCCGCACCACATCGTGCCGGTCGGCGTCATCTCTCCCGACGACGTCAAGACCCCGGGCGTGCTCGTCAATCATCTCATCGAAAGAGCCATCTGATGGAAGACAAGGACATCATCGCCCAGCGGGTCGCCCAGGAGATCAAGCCGGAAATGCTGGTGAACCTCGGCATCGGCCTGCCGAGCCTCGTCGCCAACTTCCTGCCCAAGGACGTGCATGTGTTCTTCCAGGCGGAGAACGGCGTCATCGGCCTCGGCCCCCGGCCTCCCGAAGGCATGGAGGACGAGGACCTCACCGACGCGGGCGGCGGCTTCGTCACCGCCATGCCGGGCGCGGCCTCGATCGACAGCGCCATGAGCTTCGCCCTGATCCGGGGCGGCCACCTCGACATGACCGTGCTCGGCGGCCTCCAGGTCGACGAGCGCGGCTATCTCGCCAACTGGATGGTGCCGGGCAAGATGGTGCCGGGCATGGGCGGCGCCATGGACCTCGTCGCCGGGGCGAAGGAGGTGATCGTCGCCATGGTCCACACCGCCAAGGGCGCCCAAAAGATCGTCGAGCGGTGCACGCTGCCGTTGACCGCGGTCCGGCGCGTCAGCCTGATCGTCACCGAGATGGCGGTGATCAAGCCGACCGAAAGGGGGCTGGTTCTCCTCGAGCGCGGCCCCGGCGTCTCGCTCGACGCCATCGTCAAGGCGACCGGCGCAAAGCTGATCATCGAGGGCGACGTGCCGGAGATGCGGCTCAACTGACCTTGGGCGTCCCGTTTGGTTTCCGGGCCGTATTCTCGCGGCCCTTGCGGGCGGTGAATCACGATTTGTTCATTGCCGCGCTCCAGAAGGGCTTCGACCTCCAGAACCCTTCGTCCTATCTGTTTGAACGAGCGATAGGCTCGCATGTCGAAGGACGGCTTTGGGAAATTGGGCTTGACTGCGGGCCTTTACGTATATACATTCTGTTATAAAAGTATATACGGAGCGCGTCATGGGCCTCATCATCCGCGATCCGGCGGTCGGCGCGCTCGTTCGCGACCTCGCGCGCTTGCGTGGGACCAACATGACCGAGGCCATCGCCCACGCGCTCAGGGCCGGGTTGAAGCGCGAGCGCGACAAGCGGCCGCTCGTGGAGAGGCTGAAAGCGCTCGCCGATCAATTGAAGGCCGAGGCAGGGCCAAACGGCCGCGAGGTCACAAAGGAAGAGATCGACGCGCTGTGGGGTCAGTGATGTTCGCCGATACCTCCGCGATCGGGTCCATTCTGCTGGACGAGAGCGGCTCGGCGACGCTGTTGGCGAGGCTTCAGGAGTCGGAGCGCCGCCTGACTTCGTCCGCCGTCCGCCTCGAAGCCTGCATGGTCACGGCGACCCGGCGCAATGTCTCTCCGATCCGCGCCCAGCACTATTTCGACGCCTTGGCCCCGGAAGCCGGACTTGCCGAAATCCCGATCGACGAACGAATCGGACGTCTCGCGGTGGAATGCTTCGCGCGTTACGGCAAGGGGCGACATCCGGCCCAGCTCAATTTCGGCGATTACCTTTCCTATGCCTGCGCCAAGGCGCATGAAGCGTTTCTGCTTTTCGAAGGCGCCGATTTCGCCCAAACCGACGTCAATGCGCGTTGACGGAAGACGTCGTGTCGGCTTCGATCGGCTCGATGCAGAGCATTCGACATGGACGTCAGCATCCGCGATCCCGAGGCCGGCGCGCTCGCCCCCGGCCTCGCGCGCTTGCGGGAGACCAACATGACCGAGGCCGGTTCGAGGGCGGCGACTTTTCACGGATGGACATCAATGACCAGGGAATCGGATTCGGCGAGTGAGAACGAGAAGCCTTCTCCGCCTATCGGCCCCCTCGTCGACGCCCATCCGGCGCAGCGGCCCGAGCGCGTGACGCTGAAAGGGCGCTGGGTCACGCTCGCGCCGCTCGACGCCAAGAAGCACGCGGTTTCGCTCTACGACGGTTCGAACGGCGAACCGGAGCGGGAGCGCGTCTGGACCTACCTGTTCGACGGCCCCTGGGCCAACCTCCAGGACTTCCGCGCCGGCCTCGAGGCCAAGGCGCGCTCGGACGATCCGCTTTTCTTCGCCGTGGTCGACAACGCTACGGGCCGCGCCCTCGGCTGGCAGACCCTCATGCGGATCGATGCGGCGAACCGCGTCGTCGAGGTCGGCAATGTCATGTACACGCCGGCCCTGCAACGGACTCCCGGCGCGACCGAGGCGCAATATCTCTTCGCCTCCTACGTCTTCGACACGCTCGAAAATCGCCGCTACGAGTGGAAGTGCAACGCCCTCAACGCGCCTTCGCGGCGCGCGGCGGAACGCCTCGGCTTTACTTTCGAGGGCGTTTTCCGTCAGCACATGATCGTCAAGGGCCGCAACCGCGACACCGCTTGGTACGCGATGCTCGACAGCGAATGGCCGGCGCGCAAAAGCGCCTTCGAACGCTGGCTTCGGCGCGACAATTTCGACGCCGAGGGGCGGCAGAAGCAGAGCCTGACGAGCCTTATGCCGCGCGCCGCGGACGCGTGACGTCGCCCGGCTGGACCACGCCACACACGCCCCTTCAGCGTCGCGGCCAATCGGAGGGCGCCCGTCTCGCCGCCCCTGGCCCGAGACGGGCGCCCTCCGATTGAGCCTCAAACCCCTGCCGGCCGCCGCAAATCGAGCGTCAGCGGGAACTCCGGATGGACCGTCTCGGGCGGCGGCTCGTAGAGGCCCGGCGAGTGGCCGCGCGGCTCGAACCGCGCGAGGCGGCGCGCCTCGGCCTCGTTGCTGTTGACCGGGAAAGTGTCGTAGTTGCGCCCGCCCGGGTGCGCCACATGGTAGACGCAGCCGCCGAGCGCTCGCCCGCTCCAGCTGTCGAAGATGTCGAACACCAGCGGCGCGTGGACCGGGATGACCGGGTGCATGGCCATCGCCGGCTGCCAGGCCTTGTAGCGGACGGCGCCGACCGCGACGCCCTCGGTCGCCGTCTCGCGCAGGGGGACGCGACGCCGGTTGCAGGCGACGACGTAGCGCCCCGGGTCGGCGGTCGCGAGCCGCACCTGGAGGCGCTCGGTCGAGCTGTCGGTGTAGCGCGCGGTGCCGCCGATGGCGCCGGTTTCGCCCAGCACATGCCAGGGCTCCAGCGCCTGCCGAAGCTCCAGCCGCACGCCGTCGTACTCGACCTCGCCGCAGAAGGGGAAGCGGAACTCCGCCTGCGCCTCGTACCAGTCGGAGCGGAACTCGAAGCCGTGAGACCGAAGGTCGGCCAGCACGTCGAGGAAATCCTCCCAGACGTAGTGGCGCAGCATGAACCGGTCGTGCAGCGACGAGCCCCAGCGGGGCAGGGGGCCGTCGATCGGCGAGCGCCACAGCCGCGCGAGAATCGCCCGCACCAGAAGCTGCTGGGCGAGGCTCATCCGCGGGTCCGGCGGCATCTCGAAGCCGCGGAACTCGACGAGGCCGAGGCGCCCCGTCGGCCCGTCGGGCGAATAGAGCTTGTCGATGCAAAGCTCGGCCCGGTGGGTGTTGCCGGTGACGTCGGTCAAAATGTTGCGCATCAGCCGGTCGAGCAGCCACGGCGGCGGCGCGGCGCCGGCGCCGTGCTTGGGGATCTGGGCGAGCGCGATCTCGAGCTCATAAAGGCTGTCGTGGCGCGCCTCGTCGATGCGCGGCGCCTGGCTGGTCGGCCCGATGAAGAGGCCGGAGAAGAGATAGCTGAGGCTCGGGCGCCTCAGCCAGTAGGTCACGAGGCTCTTCAGGAGGTCGGGCCGGCGCAGGAACGGGCTGTCGAGCGTGGTCGCCCCGCCGACCACCACATGGTTGCCCCCGCCGGTGCCGGAATGCTTGCCGTCGATCATGAATTTGTCGGCGCCGAGCCGCGTCTGCCGCGCCTCCTCGTAGAGCGCCTGCGTGTTGGCCACGCATTCGCGCCAGCTCGCCGCCGGATGGATGTTGACCTCGATCACGCCCGGGTCGGGGGCGACGCGGATCACGTTGAGCCGCGGGTCGACCGGCGGCGGATAGCCCTCGATGTGCAGCGGCAGCCCGAGATTTTCCGCTGCGGTTTCAACCGCGGCGATCAGCTCGAGATAGTCCTCCAGCCGCTCGACCGGCGGCATGAACACGCACAGGCGCCCGTCGCGCGCCTCGACCGAGATCGCCGTACGCACCGCGCCGCCGATCTCGCCGAGCGTCTGCTCGACCTGGTCCTGCGCGGCGGCGCCCTGCTCGGCGCTCGCGGAGGAGGCCCTCTGCTGCGCGCGTCCCCGGAGCGCCTGAGCATCCGGCAGCGGCTCGCGCGGCTCGGTCGGATCGGCCGGAAAGACATAGGGAAACGACGCCGGCGGCACGTAGGGCAGAGCGCCCAGCGGCAGGCGGTAGCCGACCGGACTGTCGCCCGGCACGAGATAAAGCTTGCCGCGGCGCGTCTTCCATTTCTCGCTGCGCCAGTGCGGCCCGCTCGCCTGCGCCTGCCAGCGCTGGATCGGCAGCACGAAGCCCGAAGGCTCGGTGAGCCCGCGCCCGAACACCCGGGCGATGCGCTGGCGCTCCTCCGGGTCCTTCAGCTTCGAATTCTCGGGCGTGACGTTTTCGGGGAGGTTGCCTTCCTTGACGATCCACTCGGCCGGATCTTCGTAGGCCGGCGCGATGTAGTCCTGCGCCAAGCCGAGGTCGGCGGCGACCGCGCCGAGCAGCGCCCGGGCCTCGTCCTTGCCGGCGCCGGTCTCCTCGCGCTCCGGCGCGATCAAGGCGCCGTTGCGCCATACCGGCTTGCCGTCGCGCCGCCAGTAGAGCGAAAAGGTCCAGCGCGGCAGGCTCTCGCCGGGATACCATTTGCCCTGCCCGTAATGCAGGAAGCCGCCCGGCGCGAAGCGGTCGCGCAGGCGCCGGACGAGCTGGTCTGCGAGCGCGCGCTTGGTCGGGCCGACCGCGTCGGTGTTCCATTCCCCCGATTCGTAGTCGTCGATCGAGACGAAGGTCGGCTCGCCGCCCATGGTCAGGCGCACGTCGTCGGCCTTCAGAATGGCGTCGACCTCGTCGCCGAGGCGGTCGAGCGCGGTCCACGCCTCCTCGGAGAAAGGCTTGGTGATGCGGGGATGCTCGGAGACGCGATCGACCCGCATGTCGAAGGCGAAATCGACGTTGGCGAAGCTCGCCAGCCCGCTGATCGGCGCGGCGTTGCGGTAATGGGGGGTGGCGGCGAGGGGGATATGGCTTTCGCCGGTGAGCAGGCCGGAGGTCGGATCGAGGCCGATCCAGCCGGCGCCGGGCAGATAGACTTCCGCCCAGGCGTGCAGGTCGGTGAAATCGTGATCGGTGCCGGGGGGGCCGTCGAGCGCGATCAGGTCGGGCTTGAGCTGGATCAGGTAGCCCGAGACGAAGCGCGCCGCAAAGCCGAGGTTGCGCAGGATCTGGACCAGAAGCCAGCTCGAGTCGCGGCACGACCCCGAGGCGAGCGCAAACGTCTCCTCCGGCGTCTGGACGCCCGGCTCCATGCGGATCAGGTATTTGATGTGGTGCGACAGGTTGCGGTTGAGCTCGACGACGAAATCGACGGTCCGCGTCTGCGAGCGGTCGAGATTGTCGAGAAACGCCTGGAGCCGCGGGCCGGCGGGCTCGGGCGTCCGGTAGATGACGAGGTCGGGCCGGAGGTCTTCGCCGTAGTCGAACGGCCAGTGCTCCGCGCTCTCCTCGACGAAGAAGTCGAACGGATTGTAGACCGTCATGTCGGCGACGACGTCGACCTCGATCCGGAACTCGGTGACCAGCTCCGGAAACACGTAGCGGGCGAGCCAGTTGCCGTAAGGGTCCTGCTGGTGGTTCACGAAATGCCCGGCCGGCGACACCTTCAGCGAATGCGCAATCACGTGGGTGCGGCTGTGGGGCGCCGGACGGAGGCGGATGATCTGGGGACCGAGCGACACCGGCCGGTCGTATTTGTAATGGGTCAGGTGATGGATGGCGGCTCGGATCGACATGGGCTCGGGGGAACTCCTCGCGGATTCACAGCTTTTCACAAACCGCTGCGCCGCACAATCAACCTTCACGTCCAAACGCCTAGCCGGCTTCGGCTTCCGGCGGCGTGGGCCGCTCCGGATCGCCGCCGAATCCGCATGCGCCCAACGTCTCCAGCATATGCTCCGGCACGGGCGCCTCGACTGCGATCGGCGGGCCGGCCTTGGCGAGCGGCACGACGATCCTGCGGGCGAGCAGTTGGAGCGAGACGTCCGCCCGCGCGCCGTAGACCGGGTCGCCGAGGATCGGCCAGCCCTGCGCCGCGCAATGGACGCGCAACTGATGGGTGCGCCCGGTCTTCGGCTCGAGCTCGAGCCACGCGATCGGCGCCTCGCGCCACACCCCGCGCCCCCTCACCCGCCACAGCGTCAGCGCCGGCTGGCCTTTCGGGTCGACCTTCATCCACCAGCCGCGCGTGTCGTCGAGCCGGCCGAGGGCGAGGTCGATCGCGCCGTTCTCGGCCTCCGGCGCGCCGGCCACCACCGCCCAATAGGTCTTGGCGATCCTGCCCTGCTTGAAGAGAAGGCCCAGCTTCTCCAGAGCCTTGTGATGGCGCCCGAGCACGAGGCAGCCCGCCGTCTCGCGGTCGAGCCGGTGGGCGAGGGCCGGATTGCGCGGCAGACCGAAACGCAGGGCCTCGAAATCGTCCTCCAGGCTCACGCCGCCCTTGGGGCCGCGATGCACCGCCACCCCCGCCGGCTTGTCGAGGACGAGCATCAATCCGTCGCGGTAGAGCAGCCGCGCTCTTGTCTCTTCGGGCGTCATGGGGACATAGGTAATCGACGGAGACCCGAACGCCTAGCGGCGGCGGGGCGAAGGACGAGCGTTATCGGCGGCGCGCTCGCCTCCTGCGATAAGGAACCTGCGTTGACCGAAAACGGCGACAAGACAGCGAAGTCCGGACTGATGCGCCGCTTGTTCCGCGGCAGCGCCGCTGCCCCCGCGGACCCGCCCGCCGCCGGCGCTTCGCCGCCGATCGAGCCGGCGCCCGGCCCGGAGACGTCCGCGGCTTCGCCGCAGGCCGCCGAGGGCGCCCCGCCGGAGCCGAAGAAACAATGGTTTCAGCGGCTGAAATCAGGACTGTCGCGCTCGTCCGGCGCCATCGGCCGCGGCGTCGCCGACATCTTCACCAAGCGCAAGCTCGACGCCGAATCGCTCGACGACCTCGAGGACGTCCTGATCCAGGCCGATCTCGGCCTCGCCGCCGCCACCCGCATCCGCGAGGCGATCGGGCGGGGGCGCTACGAGAAGGGCGTCGATCCCGATTCGGTCCGGGCGATCCTGGCGGACGAGGTCGAGCGGGCGCTCGAACCGGTGGCCCGCCCGCTCGTCGTCGATCCGACGAAGCGCCCCTTCGTCATCCTCGTGGTCGGCGTCAACGGCTCGGGCAAGACGACCACCATCGGCAAGCTCGCCGCCACACTCCGCGGCGAAGGCAAGACGGTGGTGATCGCCGCCGGCGACACGTTTCGGGCCGCCGCCATCGAGCAGGCGCGCGTCTGGGCGCGGCGCACCGGCTCCGACCTCGTCGAGCGCGAGCAGGGCGCCGACGCGGCGGGCCTCGCCTTCGACGCCGTGACCCGCGCCCGCGCGCTCAACGCCGACGTGGTGCTGATGGATACGGCCGGACGCCTCCAGAACCGAACCGAGCTGATGAGCGAGCTGGAAAAGATCATTCGGGTGATGAAGAAGGTCGATCCCGAGGCGCCCCATGCGGTGCTCCTGGTGCTGGACGCCACGGTCGGGCAGAACGCGCTGAGCCAAGTCGAGATTTTCGGCCGAGTCGCGGGCGTGACGGGGTTGGTGATGACCAAGCTCGACGGGACGGCGCGGGGCGGCATCCTGGTCGCCATCGCGGACAGGTTCGCGATGCCGGTGCACTTCATCGGCGTGGGCGAGGGCGTCGACGACCTCGAGCCCTTCGCCGCGCGCGATTTCGCCGAGGCGATCGCCGGGATCGAGCGGACGGGGGCGGACCAATGAAGGAAACCGACGCGACCGGGACGACAGCGCCCGCCCGGCGCAAGGCGCTCAATCCGATCGTCAAGCTGCTGCTCGAGCTCGGGCCGCTGGCGCTGTTCTTCGCCGCCTTCTCGCGCTTCGACATCTACGTGGCGACGGGCGTGCTGATGGCGAGCGTGCTGGTCACGCTCGCCGTGTCCTATGTCGTCCTCAGGCGCATCCCGATCATGCCGCTGGTGACGGCCGTCATCGTGCTGATCTTCGGCTCGCTGACGCTGGTCTTCCATGACGAGACGCTGATCAAGATCAAGCCGACGGCGCTTTATCTCCTGTTCGCGGCGGCGCTTTTCACCGGGCTGGCGCTGAAGAAGCCGATCCTGAAGATCCTGTTCGACGGCGCGTTGCAGGTCGACGAGGAGGGCTGGCGGCTCCTCACTTGGCGATGGGCCTGGTTTTTCATCGCGCTCGCGGTCCTGAACGAATGCGTCTGGCGCACCCAGACGACCGACCTCTGGGTCAAGTTCAAGACCTTCGGCTTCATGCCGCTGACCATCCTGTTCGCCCTCGCCCAGGCGCGGCTCATCATGAAGCACGAGACGAAGGAACCGGATACGGCGGACAACGATTTCTGAGGAAGATATTGTCTTTTACAGTAGCATCACCAAGGGTGGGATCACGTCACCCCCTCTTCATCCCTGTCATCAAATAGTCCCTTCGGCCTCGGTGCTGGCGGGGTGATGGGCATAGGGGCAGGCTCGCCGATTTTCAGGGGTTGCCCATTCGCGCAATTGATTTTCCCGCTAAGGGCCAAGAGATCAGCCCCGTCGTAAGTATGGCTCTGTTGTACGTCCAGCGCTAATGCTGTGGCGAAATGTATAGCATCAGACGGTTTCTTGCATTATCGGTGCGAACGCATTAACCTTATAGCGGCTACCCCAATTCTTTTATCAACGACAGCCGGCCGTATCCATGGCCGGCGAAGCAACTGTTCGATCTTTTTGTGAGAGTCCCAACTTCGGACAGTTGCGAGCTAATTAATTGATAAGGAAGATGAAAGTCGTCCTGAACGATCATTTGGCAACGCATGGCGTCGACACTGCGCGCCATGTGAAAATGAAACTGCGAGGGGCGTCAACTCCATTGCCCCCTTAAATTTCAGGACGTTGGGCGAATTGGCGCTATGGGCCTTCCAATCCACTGGACACCCGGCCGGGGCGCACGGCCGCAAAAGTCCCGGTTTTCCGGCCTATCTTTGGTTAGAACTCTCGCATTGCCGCTGCGCCGACGAATTGCCGCTGCGCCGACAGCTCCGCTCGTTCCTTCGCCGTGAGAAAGCCGTCACGAATCATACCCCCAAAACGGACCAAAAATCCCACGCATTGCAAGAGCTTTCCCGGATCCTCGACGGCTCGGCGTGTAGGATCGACCCCAAAAACATTTTTCCATCTGAATTCGCAGGACTTCACCCGAAGCTTTCGATTCCCTCGTCCGGCGCCGCGTCCCCTCCCGAAGCGGTCCGCGGCAATCGACGCCAGATGCGCGCGCTCGACACGGTCAGCCTGCCCGGCGCACCAGGAAAACATAGGCGCCCTCTTCCTCCGACCGGCCCTCGAGCATGTCGCCCGTCGTGGCCAGGAGGTGGGGGATGTCGATCACCGAGAGCGGGTCGGTGCAGGCGATTCGCAACCGCCCTCCCGGCGGCGTACGGGACAGCGCCTTACGGGTCCTGAGCGCCGGCAACGGACAATTGAGTCCGCGAAGATCGATCAGGAGGGGCGCGGGATGGATCGCGGACGAGTCGGGCATGGCTGGCGCAGGGGCTCGATGCGGACTGCCGAGCGGCCGTCTATCCGCCCAGTGGCGGAGACGCCTGAGCGTGTCAATCGAAACCGACAAGCCCCCGAGGAAGCGCCGCGCCTCGCTCCGCCTCCCCAACGGCGCATCCGGACTGGGGAAGGGACGTGGCGCATAGGGCGGTCGCCTGCCCTTCACCCGCGCGCGGAACCGCTCTCGCCGGCGCGCGCCGGATATAACCCGCCCGGACGCAGCGATTGGCGATGGAAGGCCAAAAGGGCGGCGCCCGCGAGCATGAACATCGCCAGCGGCGACGACCCCAATGCCGGCAACGGCGCCTCCCCCGCCAGGGCCTGCGTTTCTGCAGCGTTGGTGTAGACAGCCAAAACCGTCGGGGCTCCGCCGCTCGACGCGGTGAAGGGAACCGCCGTCGTGCTGGATGCGATCATGTCGAACTCGAACGCGGCGCTCGTCGAGGCCATCACAACCTTATTGTAACCGCCATTGCTGAAATTGAAGTTCACGATGTCGGAACCGTCCGCCGCCTGGCTCCCTTTATCGTTGGGGGTTATCTGCCCGCCGGTATACGAAGCGACCAGCGTCGAGCCCTCGTAGAAGGACAACGTGTTGTAGGCGTCGACGGAACCCCAGTTCATCCCGAAATAGGCTTGGTCGCTGGAATAATTGATCGTGACGTCACCGCTCGGCTCCGCGGCGAGATAATTCGTCTTCTGCACCCCGCTCGAAGTATAAGGCGCTGCGGCGACGCTCGTTTTTGAGCCGTCATAGACCCCCGCCGTTCCGGCGAATTGAATCGTGTTCCCCGCGCCGAAATACAGTTCCTGACTGGTCACCAAACCTGCCGTGCCCGCCTTGCCCAGATCCAGCACGTTGACGCTCGCATTGGACGGAAGAGAGCTCAGCGTCGTATTGAGCGTCACGGCTGCGGCGTTCGCGCCCTGCGCGACAACGATCGTCGCCAGCGCCACCGGCCAGGCCGTCAGGGCCGCAGACGTGAATTTTGACATGACGTTCCCCTGCCGATGCATCCATCTGACCATTTGATCTTCGAACCAAGCGACGTGCAGGGGACGTGCCAGGACCCGGCCGCCGAGTTTTGTGACAGGAAGTTTACACCCTGCCGGCGGCGCTGTCGCCGAACGTTGACAGTCCTGCATTTCCTTCGCGAAGCGCAATTGCACATCGCGAAACATAGCGAAACGCGAAGCGATCTCGTCGCAGTGAAGGACCCGGTCGACGGCAGGCTAAAGCCCCGGATGGCGCGCCGCCAACCGCTCCGCTTCCGCCAAGTCTTCGGGCGCATTGGCGTTGAAGAAGGGATCGACCGGCGCCGTCGGCCATTCCACGGCGGCGAGCGGGTAGCGCGCGGCGAAGCGGTCGACCTTCCGGACGCCCTCCTCGACGAGGGCGTGGCGCAGCGCGGCGCGGAGCGAGATCGGCCAGAGCCCGATGACCGGATGGCGCCGGCCGCCGGAAGCGGCGCAGGCGACGAGCGCCCCGGCGGCCGCGAGTCCTGCATGCAGCCTCTCGACGAGATCGCGCGGCAGGAAGGGGGTGTCCGCCGCCACGCTCACGATCCACTCCGCCTCCGGCCGCTCGGACGCCGCCCAGTCGAGCGCCGCGAGGACGCCCGCGAGCGGGCCGGCGAAGCCGGGAACGTCGTCCGCGACGACCCCGAGCCCGAATGCGGCGAACCGGCTCGGATCGCCATTCGCGTTCAAGACGAGGCCGGCGCACTGGGGCCCGAGCCGCTCGACCACGCGCGACAGGATGGAGCGCCCGCC
>CAIZGR010000445.1 GCA_903932535.1 uncultured Hyphomicrobiales bacterium
AGGAGGGGAAATACGACCGGCGCGAGGCCGCCGAGGAACCACGGCGCGCCCGGGATGCGCAGGACGAAGGCGGCGATCAGGATGAAGCCCATGAACAGGCCGCCGTAGATCGCGCCCTTGACCGCGCCGGTTCGCCAATGGTCCCAGGCGGCGTCCCATCGCGGCGGGCGCCCCGCGAGCCAGTCGAGCAGGACGCCGGTCATGAGATAGACGATCGCCCAGAGCCCGCCCTGCGCCAGCGCCGCGCAACCGGCGGAAAAGGCGATCGCCAGCAGCGGCAGGGTCACGAGTTGCGCCGCGTTGGCGAACAGCGGCGTGACCGCGGCGTAGGCGCCGCTGAGGGCGAACAACGCCATCACCCGCACCGACCGCGGCGGCCGGTTGAGGCTGACCGCGACGATCAGGGTGAGCATCCCTTCGCCGAGCAGCCACAGCGTCACGGCCCGCCCGATCGCGACCTGAACGGGAAACGGCCACGGAGCGTGGAACGACACGGCGGCGCCGATCTCGGCCATGTGCCAGTCGGCGCCGATGACGAGGAGCATGTTGAACAGGAACGGCACCGCGATCAGGCTCAGGGCCTCGACCACCCGAAGCCCGCGATAGCCCGCGATCAGCGCCATCGCGGAGGCCGCGGCGTAGACGATCAGCGCGATGGCCGCCGACGGCAGGTTGAAGCGGAAGGCGTCGATCCACGGCCCGGGCAAGCCCCAGAACCCGATGCCGTCGTTGCGCAACAAGGAAAAGACTGCGAAAGCCGCGGCGTCGACGATCATGAGCGCCGGGGAATACGGCCGCTCCGCGACCGTGCGTCTCAGCAGCGCCAGCCCTCCGGCGCCGGCGATCGCCGCCGGGATCGCCAGCCGCAGGGCGGCCGCGAGGTAAATCCCCAGGATGACCAGCGCGGCGCCCGCAACGAGCGGCCAGACTTGCGCCGCGGAGCGTCGCGCGACAGCGGGCGTCGTATCCATACCTTGCGCCGCTCCCCTAATCCGCCGCAATTTCCGTCGTGAACTTATCTTTTGCGGGATGGCGCCCCGAGTCGCAAGTCCGGATTGCAACGAGGCGCACGCCGCCTCATAACTCGGGTCCGTGTCCCAGGGGAGTCCGCATGGTTCGGGTCGGCTCGATCGCCATCGCAGCCCTCGCGCTCGCCGCGTTCACATCGACCGCGCCGGCCGCGGAATTGCCGTCGCAAGGCAAGAAAGCGACGCCGCCGCAGCGTTCCGAGGCGGCGAGAAAATGCAACGTCGTCGGGATGGCCGGCGTCGTCGCGGCGAACGGCGCGTGCGTGCGGCTGAGCGGATTTGTCACAGGCGGGTTTGCGGCAGGCCAACGGAAATAGGGCGAGCGCCGCGCCTTGCTTCCGGCCGGCCCGGCGGATAATCCCGCCGCCCATGACCAAGAAGCCAGAACCTGCTTTCGCCCATCTCGGAAAGGCCTCGAAACTCCCTGACGAGCCCGACCGGAAAATACTCGACCGCGCCCCGAATCCTCACGAAGACGTGAATTACGTCACCCGCTTCGTCACGCCGGAATTTACCTCGGTCTGCCCGATGACCGGCCAGCCCGACTTCGCCCACCTCGTGATCGACTATGTCCCCGACGGTTGGATCGTCGAATCGAAGTCGCTCAAGCTCTATCTCCTGAGCTTCCGCAATCACGGCGCCTTCCACGAGGATTGCACGCTGCGGATCGCCAAGGACCTCGTCGCTACGATAAAGCCGCGCTGGCTCAGGATCGGCGGCTACTGGTATCCGCGCGGGGGCATTCCGATCGACGTCTTCTGGCAGACCGGTCCGGTCCCCGAAAACGTCTGGCTGCCCGACCAGGGCGTCGCGCCCTATCGCGGGCGAGGGTGAGGCCGCCGGCTAGCCGCGGCTGTCACGCGCCGTTCGCCGGACAGCGTCATCGCCGCAGGGGCTACGGCGCGCGCTTTTTCTCTTTTTTGGGGCCTGACGGCATTTATTGCGGAATAAACGAACTTCGAGCGCCGTCTCTTCATTCGCGCCGGACGATCCCCTATGCCCCTCGCCGTCTCCGTGTCCGCTTCTTCGGCCCTCGCGCGCCTCCTCGCAATTGCGCGGCGTGAATCGGCTGCGGCGCCGCCATCCCGATCCGCTCGACATGCGGTGTTTCGTCTCGCCGCAGACGGCCCGCACACGCCCGAACGATGTGAAAGTTTCGGCGCGGCGCCCCGTTCCGCCGCCTTCGCCTAACCGAAACCAACGACGAACGCTTTGCGATCGTTCGCTCGCTGACGAAACCAGCCACCAGAATCGTCCAGGCCGCCCCTCACACGGCGCGCGAGTGTCGCGGCTTGTCGCTCGCCTGGGCGAGGTAGGCGTCGAACAGGGCTGCGACCGAGCGGACGAAGGGGCGGCCGCGCTCGCTGACGGCGATGCGCCGGCCGTCCCACGACGCGAGCCCGTC
>CAIZGR010000446.1 GCA_903932535.1 uncultured Hyphomicrobiales bacterium
GGCCCCGATCGGCCGGACGCGCCAGCGCCCGGAGCCGCCGCCGAAAGGCCCTTCCGTCGAAGGGAGGGAGCCCGGAGCGACGCGCCCCCGGCTGCCCTCGCGGTCGTCAGCGCTTCTTGTCGACGAGCGTCAGCGTGTGCCGGGCGATCATGATCTCCTCGTTGGTCGGGATCACCCAGGCGCGCACGCGGCTCGCCCCGGTCGAGATCAGCGGGCCGTTCTTCTTGTTCGCCGCTTCGTCGAGCTCGAGGCCGAGCCAGGCGAGCTGCTTCACCACCCCGGCGCGGACCGACGCCGCGTTCTCGCCGATCCCGGCGGTGAACACGATCGCGTCGAGGCCGCCGAGGAGCGCCGTGTAGGCGCCGGCGAAAAAGACGATCTGGTAGACGAAATAGTCGATCGCCTGCTTCGCCTCGGGCGCGTCGCTCGCGAGCAGCGTGCGCACGTCGTTGCTGATCTCGGACAGGCCCTTGAGCCCCGACTCCTCGTAGAGCAGGTGCTGGAGCGACTTGTCGTCGTAGAGCTTGCGCCGCAGCAGATAGAGGAGCGCGCCCGCGTCGATCGCGCCCGAGCGCGTCCCCATCGGCAGGCCCTCGATGCCGGAAAAGCCCATGGTGGTGGCGATGCTCTTGCCGTCGAGGATCGCGCACATGCTGGCCCCCGACCCGAGATGGCCGACGATCACCCGGCGGGCCGAAGGGTCGTATTTCGGCAGGGTCCGGTTGATGTAGTCGTAGGAGGTGCCGTGGTAGCCCCAGTGGCGCACGCCCTCGTCGCGCACCGATTTCGGCACGGCGTAGAGCTGGGCGATTTCCGGCATCGTGCGATGGAAGGACGTGTCGAACACCGCCACCTGCGGCAGGTCGGGGTGGATGCGCCGGATGGCGCGGACGCCTTCCACTTCCGGCGGCTGATGCTGCGGCTCCAGCAGCGACAGGCCGTCGAGATAGGTCAGCGCCTCGTCGTCGACGAGCGCCGGCCCGTGGTAGCGCGTTCCGCCCTGGACGAGGCGATGGCCGGCGCCGACGATGCGCACGTCCGCATAGGCCTTCTCGACGAAGGCGAGCACGAAGCGGAAGCCCGTCTCCGCGTCGATCGGGGCCTTCCACGCATGCTTGGCGAGTTCCGCACCCTTTTCGTCGTGCGCAGCGAAGCGCGGCTGCGTCATCATCGCCTCGATCTCGCCTTGCGCCGCGAGCGCGAGCGCCTCCTTCGCCTCGCGGTAGAGTGCGAATTTCAGGCTCGACGAGCCGGAGTTCAAAACCAGAATGCCGCGGTCCATCGTCGTCACTCCCCGCTCGGCCCATCGAACAGCGACGGATTCTTTCGCACCGCCTCGGCCACCGTCACCGCGAGCGCCGCCGACAGCGTGCGCGTCTCGGCGCTGTCGGCCCGGCTCGTCAGGATGATCGGCACGCGCGCGCCCATCACGCAGCCCGCGGCCTGGGCGCCGGCCATGAAGAGGAACTCCTTGTACATGGCGTTGCCGGCGTCGATGTTGGCCGCGATCAGGATGTCGGCCCGGCCGGCGACGGGCGAGTCGATCTTCTTGATCCGGGCCGCTTCCGGATCGACCGCGCCGTCGAGGTCGAGCGGACCGTCGACGATCCCGCCGACGATCTGGCGCCGCTCCGCCATCTTGGCGAGCGCCGCGCCGTCGAGCGTCGAGGGCATTTTCGAGCGCACCACCTCGACCGCCGAGATCACCGCCGCCTTCGGATTCGGGTTGCCGAGCGCATGGGCGATGAAGATCGCGTTCTGAACGATGTCGCGCTTCTGGTCGAGGTCGGGCGCGATGTTGATCGCGGCGTCCGAGAGGATGATGCGCCGGCCGTAGGCGGGCGAGAAGATGAGGGCGCAGTGGCTGAGCAGGCGGCCGGTGCGCAGGCCCGCCTCCTTCTGCACCACCGCGTGCAGCAGCACGTCGGTGTGCAGGCTGCCCTTCATCAGCGCCTGGACCTCGCCGCGCCCCGCCATCTGGCAGGCCTTGGCGGCGGCCTCCTCGTCGTCGGGGACGTCGACGATTTTCGCCGCGCCGAGATCGGCGCCTTCCTTCTTCGCCAGCGCGCGGATCGTGTCCGCCGGGCCGATCAGCACCGGGGCGATGAGGCCGTCCCTCGCCGCCTCGAGCGCGCCGAGGAGCGCATCGGCGCTGAGGGGATAGACGACGCCGGTCTCGACCGGCTCAAGGGCTTTGCAGGCGTCGATCAGGTTGTCGAGCCGTTCGGGACGCGGGCGCAGCGCCGCGCTCGGGGCCTCGTTCATGATGAAGTCTCCGTCGGGTCGAAGGGGGGGCCGCCCCGCCCTGTTGCGGGCGGGGCGGCAGGTCAGCGGATCGTCGCGGTATGGGCGGCGAGCGCGGTGACGCGCTGGCGCCGGGCGTAGATCGCGTTGAAGATCAGCTTCACGATGTCGGTCAGGATCGTCCAGGCGATCACGTAGACCCACACCACCCCGATCATCGGCCACGGCAGCGCCGGGACCAGGACGCCGTAGGCGCACAGCAGCACGGCCACGATCTGGGTCGCCACGATGGCGAAGAACAGCGGCGCCGACGGCCAGGGCGGCAGGATCAACGACCGTCGCGCGCGCACGACGAACAGCAGCATGTGGCCGCCGGCGGCGAGCTGCAGGAACAGCATGGTCTGCAGATGGCCATGATTGATCGGCATCCACGCGGTCAGGGTCTGATCGTTCATCCATTCGAGGCCGAGCAGCACGAGGCCGAAGCTCTGCGCCGTCGCCATGAGGCCCATGACGCCGGAGAAGACGAGGATCCGATGCATGTCCCAGCGCACCGGCGCCGCGGCCGTGCGCACGTTGTCGTAGGCGATGGTCATGATCGGGATGTCGTCCAGGAGGGCGAGCACGACGATCATGATCGCGGTCAGCGGCTGGATGTTGAAGATCACGCTCGACAGCACGACCACCAGCATGATCGCGATGGTCATGGCGATGCGGTAGTAGACGTAGCTGGTGATGCGCTCGAAGATCTTGCGCGCCTCGGCGATCGCGTTGACGATGGTCGAGAGGCCGGGCGCCGTCAGGATCAGCGCGGCGGCGCTGCGCGCGGCGTCCGTCGCGCCGCTGACCGCGATGCCGCAGTCGGCCTGCTTGAGCGCCGGCGCGTCGTTGACGCCGTCGCCGGTCATGGCGACGATGTGGCCGAGTTCCTGCAGGCTCTTGACGATCTCGAACTTGTGCTCGGGGAACACCCGTCCGAAGCCGTCGGCGCGCTCGACCGCGTGCGCCGCGTCGAGCGGGATCCGGTTCGGGTCTGTGCCCTTGGGGAACACGTCGCCGGCCACCAGAAGATGGGTGCCGAGGCCGAGCTCGGCCGAGATTTCGCTGCCGATGGCGACGTCGTCGCCCGTCACCATCTTGACCTCGAGGCCGAGCTTCTTGGTCTGGGCGATGGTCGAGGCGGCGTCGGGCCGCGGCGGGTCGAGGAGCGACAGGATGCCGAGCAGCTTCCAGGTCCTGGCGTCGTCCTCGGAGCTGGCGACGCCGAGGGCGCGGAAGCCGCGCTTGGCGAGGTCCTCGACCTTGGCGTCGTACGCCGTCTCCGTCGCTGGATCGAGCTTGCACAGCGCCGAGATCGCCTGCGGCGCGCCCTTGGCGAAATGCCAGCTCTTGCCTTTGGGATCGATCACCGTCGTCATCGTGCGCTTGTTGACCGGATCGAACGGCACGAGGCTCGTCTGCTTCCAGGCGGCGAGCGCCTTCGGGTCGGCGACGGCCTTCAGCACCGCCTCGTCGATCGCGTCCTCGCTGCCTTCCTTGGTCGCGAGCGCCGCGCCGTCGACGATCTCTTCCGCATGGGTTCCGAAGAACGGGATCGGCGTCGACAGCGTGAGCTTGTTCTGTGTCAGCGTGCCGGTCTTGTCCGAGCACAGCACGTCGACGCCGGCGAGCTCGTCGATCGCCGAGAGCCGCGACACGATCGCCTTCTGCTTCGAGAGCGCGAGCGCGCCGAGCGCGAGCGTCACCGACATGACCGCCGGCAGCGCCACCGGCACCGAGGCGACGAGCAGCACCAGAACGAACTGGGCGATCTGCCCGGCGAGATCCCAACTCCAGTGCCCCGGGACGACCATGGTGCGATAGACCTGGAC
>CAIZGR010000447.1 GCA_903932535.1 uncultured Hyphomicrobiales bacterium
ATGCAGGCTCAAGCCCCGTCGTCTCGACGTCGACGACATGGATATGGGTCGCGCTCATGCGTGCACCCCGTCATATCCCCTGACCCATTCGGCAGCGTCGGATTCGCGTCCGGGCGCGCGCAACTCGGCGGGCATCGCCTTTCGGCTTGATCCGGCGCGCGCGGCTTTTTGGCCGGCGTCGGAGAAAGGGGTGGCGTGTTCCGGCTCCTGGGCGTCGTTGATAATGTCGTCGGCGTTATCGGGCGCGGCGGGCGGAGGCGGGGCTTCTGCGGGCGCGGCAGTGGTGTCGGCGGGCTGCGCGGCGTCGGTCTTCTCCGGCTCCGGCGCCTTGTCGGACAGCGGATTCTTGACGACTTCATGCGTCGGCCCGGCGCCGGATTTGCCCGAAAACATCTCCTCGACCGTGGCCTCGCCGTTTTTCAGGGCGGAGAACATGCCACGAAGGATCGGGATATGGTCGAGGCCGATGTCTTCAAGGCCGACGACGCCGAGGGCGACGAAAACCTGATCCGGCTTCACGCCGAAGTTGGCGAACGCCTTCAAAGATTTGTCGCGCGTGACGGTCAGTGTTTCGATCGTGCCTTTGACGACTTTCTGCGATGCGTCATAGGCCCGGCGCCAGACCGGCTTTGGGACGCCGCCCAAGATCGCATTGCGCTTGGCGATCGAACAGGCCGCGTTCCCGGTGACGATTATCATGTCGTCGGAATAGAGCCGGCCTTTCGAGTCCGCGATCCGGCGCCGGACGCGCGCCATCGTCGCCGAATTGGTTTCGAGGTCGTGATAGATGCCCTCCGCCTCGACATATTTTTCGGTGCGATCGACATGGACGACGCGCGCGGCGACGCGGCAATTTCCCCATGACTGCTGAATGATCTCGGCCAGCCGGATGCTCGGCCCCTGGATCGGCTTTCCGGCGCGGGGAAGGGCATACATGCACTCGGTCGCGGTTTCCTCGTCCAGCGTCGCCAGCGACAGAATATCGTCGGTCGCGCGCTTGATAGAGCGCGGCCATGCTCGCGCCGTGGCGATCTGGGTGTCGATCTCCGCGCGCGTCAGCCCGATAGCAAGGCTGACATCGGCCACGGCCTTCTGTTCGATGATTTCGCCGTCTGCGGTCACAATGTCATTGGTCATTTTCAGCTCCTGAACGCCCATGCGGGCAAACTGTTGATGTCGATTTCTTCGAGCGGCTCGGCCAAAACCCAAGGAAGGTCGAAGCCAAACCGCGCGACATGTTCACGGTAATTCTGTTCCGCGATGCGCAGAGTCGTCCGCGCGATCTCGCGCAAACCGTTGGCGGGGGAGAGGCTGACGCCATAGGTCAGCGGCGCGCCTTCGGCCTGGTAGAAGACGAAGACGAAGGCCCATTCGTTGGCTCCGGAGACGCGGCGCATCCATTCCGGGTCGTGGTCGCCATGCACGGCGCCGGAGCCGATCAGATCGCGCGCGGCGGCGCGGCCTTGGTCGTAATGCTCGGCCTGCGCGTCGTATCTGAACTCGGCCAGCGCGCGCCGGCAGGCCTCGCGGAAATCGATGTTCCGGCTGTTGCGGATGGATTTCAGATCGACGCTGGCGCGCGGCTTCAGATAATCGATCCGGCATTTTTTGCGGATGTCGCCGTCTTTCCAGAAGATCGAGACCTCGGACGCGCCGCCCGAAAATGCTTCCGCCAGATAAGGATTCGATCGGATCATGGCGCCGGACGAACAAATCCGATTCCAGTCCTCGCGCTTGAGCGGCGTCTTTCCCGCCGCCTCGATCTGCTCGCGCTCGGCCTTTCCGGCCTTGGTCGCGCCGCTGTGGTCGGTCGGCGCATAATGCGCCTCGAACAGGTCGCGCCCTTCAAGGACGAACTTGTGGACGGCGCGGCCAAAGAGCTGCGCGGCGGTCGCTTCCTTGCTCACCCGCATCGGATTGTGAACGGACTCGAACCAATAATCGCAGGGCGAATAGGCCAGCCGCTTCATGTCGGTTGAGCCGAGCGCCGGGTCGGCGTGATAGGTTTCGTCATCGAGGCCGAAATAGACGCCCGGCGCAAACAATTCGGATTTCGCGATATCAAGCATCACGCAGGCTCCTTTCCGTCGCCGGCGCAGCAGTCCGCCTCGTCCAGAAACCCGGCGTTCCGGGCGAACTGGTGCAACAGCCCGTCGCAGGCGTCGTCGATGACTTTGCGCAGGAACGTCGCCGGCGCGTCCGGCGCGAACCGGATGGCGCGGATTTCTTCGACGCGGTCCATGGCGGTGTCGAAATCACCGAGGTCCGCCGCGATCAGCGCGCCGTCGATCTTGGCGTCGATGCGCGCCAGCGTGTCGTCCAAAGCGCGGAGGGAGATGATTTGTGCCGGCATGGCGTCAGCCCCGGAAAATGAGGAAAAGGAACCCGGCGCCGATCACGAAGCACGTCGCCGCCAGCGACAGAAACGCGGCCTTGGTGATCGAAGGGGACATCTGGATGTTGGGGTCGGTCATGGTTCCCGCCTCCAAACAGCGGCGAAAAGCTCCAGGACTTCGGACCCAAACATCAAGACGAGGGCGCCGAGCCAGAGCCAGAAAAGGTGCATTCCGAGCATCGTCATCCCCCCAAATTCTGCTGTTTCGCGCCGCGCTTTTCGGCGTGTCGGGCGAGCGTCTCCGGCTTCAGCTTCGGGCGCTTCATCCTGTCGTCGCGGCCGCAGATCCAGCCGTTGCGGTAATCGTCGCCGCGATGCGAAAGGGCGGTGGGGAATTCGGTGAGAGAGGAGCGGAAGCCGTCCTGGTAGCCTTCGCCGGATTGGGTGATCGGGAGCATGTCAGGCCTCCGCGTGTTCTTTGGCGATGATCCATCCGACCTGTTCGATCACGGCCTTATCGGACTCGATAAATTCGCGGATCGCATCGGCGGTCTGCGGGCCGATGGTCACGGCCTCGCCGTCGCCTCCGCTGTCCAAGAACAGTTCGGGCGTTCCGACGATTGACCATTCCGGGCCTGAGCCGGCGTCATAATTCCGAGGGTCTGCCATGTAGCCGCGACCGACTTCTGGGCTTCCGAAGTGCGTAACTTCGATGGTGGCCTTGACGTACCAGTCAGCGCCGAAGTGCAGGCCGGGCAACGAGATGATAGCTTCGATCTTGGTTGACATGGCGCGCTCCTACTTGCTCAAGCCAAGGCGCTTCGACAGTTCGGAAACCGCGAATTTGATGGCATCTTCTTTGAATTTTGCGTCCACCTGCGCCGTAATCGCGGCTTTCACGGCGTCGGTCTGCTTTTCGACGATGGATTTGACCGCGCGCGTAAAAGCGTTTTCATCGCTCGAATAATTCGCGGGTTTGTAGACGATCTGAGACGACACAGCCTTGACTATGGCGTCGCGGAAAGTCGTTTCACCTTCGCGTTGTCCGTAGGCGCTCACTGGCGTATATTTCGCCTCCAAAATATCGTTGATAATGCTATCGCCCTTCTCGGCGACGGCCTTCTCAACCATCTTTGTCATAGCTTTTCCGAGTTCATTATCGATCCGGTCAAAGAGGCGCTTGCGCAAATCTCCGGTAAGGCGATCCGTAATCTGCCGATGAATGCATTCCTCGATGCTTTCTTCGGGGCTTCCGTCTTCATCGCGGAAAATGTCTTCAAGGTTTACTTCGATTTTCATGGCGCGCTCCTATTCGGCGGCGATGGTTTCAACGAGCGGGCTTGTCGCGGCGTCGGCGGCGGCGATGCGCTCGCGGCACACAATCCAGCCGTTCGCAAATTCGCGGGCTTCGCGCATTTTCTGGATGCGGGCGGCGTCGCCGCGATAAAGCCAAGAGCGGATTTGTTCCCCGTCCAGAACGGCGGAAATCTCGCCTTCGTCGTTGTCGATAATTTTTGGCGTGTTCATGGCCGTCACTCCGCTGCGTCGGGTAGCGCGACCGGCGCGGCGTCGGACGCGCGCGGAGCGGGAAGGCGGCGCCAGCAAAGCGTGGGG
>CAIZGR010000448.1 GCA_903932535.1 uncultured Hyphomicrobiales bacterium
GATACCCTCTTGCCAAACGACACTAATACGAGTAGCGTTCCAATCGCTACTCGATGGCCGCTCAATTTGGCCAGTTTAATTGTCGCTAAGCGGCCATCATAATTGTCGCGCTGCAGTCGACGCCCGTTTGACAGGATTGCTATCCATGTGCGTCCCCGAACCCGCGACCGCAACCGTCGTGACGGCGCGTCACATCGGCCGCTCCCGCCGAACTTGTCGTATCGAGTCAGGCCCCGTCAACGCGCCGGGCGCCCAAATTGAGCGCAATCGGCGTTTGGTTAGAACGTCGCGAAACCTCGCGCCGAGCTGGCGCCGCGCCAGGGAGCGAAACCTTCATGCGCCGAAGGCGCGCGCCATGCGCGCGCCGATGGGACGCCGGCGAGAGCCGCCGCGGCGCCGATCTCTACGGCCTCGACCACCGTCCGCGGCACGGAGCGTCCGCCTATCCAGGCTCGGCCGATCCCGAGAGCGATCGCGCCGGCTTCACCTCCGGCGGGGATCTTCAATCCGCTTCGCCGGCCAAACCAGCGGTAGAAGGGTTCGTCGACGGATCGATAGCGCCGCGCGCTTGCGCTTCGATTGCCAGCGCATGCATCCGTCCAAGAAATCGGCAGACTCGCTCCGTTTGCCTGCGATCGATTTCGAGGAGCTCGCCGCGGGCCGGCGCGCTGTCCGTCCCGTCCATCTTGAAATGCCAGAGGCCCTTGGGGTCGCGCTCGATCCACCCGCGCCGCGCGAGCGCATCGATCTTGCGCCGCACGGTTTCGCGGGGAATGCCGCTGATCTCGGCGATGGTCGACGTGTTGGTGCGCAGCGGGGTTCCGGTCACGGCGTCGCGCGGCGTCGAGCCCGGGCGGTCGACGTGCGACCGAATGCGCGCCTCGATTTCCATCTGGCCGACGATCGCGAGAACGACCACGGATCGGAGATCCGCTTCGAAGAAGCGGGAAACTTCCACGATGTGTTCGGCGAATAATTGAACAAACAGACACCGCGTCTCGAAGTATTTATCGGCAAACAACCGGCGATAAATTTTCGTATATGCGGTTATCGCTCTCGAGCCGCTGCCTTTCGTCGGCATCTGCGCCCCCGTCAAAAAACCGCGCCCAAAACCACGCGATGATATGCGGGGTCCGCAAGCCTGCGATGGAACCGGAGCCGGGACCGAGTGTTTCGCGCTTCCGATTTTGGAGGCCGCCCAATACCGACGCGGACCCCGTCGACCAGAACCTTCCATCCTCGGGCGCGACGGGATCTCTCCGCCAGGAGCCGAATTGCGAAGGGCCGACCGGAGAAAGGAGCCGGCGGAGGGCCGACCGCTGTCGAAGCCGAACGCCACGGCGCTCGGCGCCGCGCCCTGCCCTCCGAGTCGCTCGCCATTCCACGCCCCTGAGCGCTGTCTCGATGGCGCCCGTCGCACGGCCGCTTGGACGCCGGCGGAGACGCGAAATCTGCATCATGTCTTGGTTGTCGCGCCCCTCGGGGTCAATGCGAGGGGCGCCCAAATTGGGCGTCAGCCGCCTGGGGGCGGCCCGATCCCGGGAAGTCCGCCGCCGGCTGCCGCGGCGCCGCGGCGATCTTCAGCCCGCTTCGCCGATCAGACTGGCAGCCGCAGGTTTCGCGAGCGGATCGATCACGCCGACGGATTGCGCTTCGACCGCCGCCGCATGCATCTGTCCAAGAAATCGGCAGAGTCGCTCCATTTGCCTGCGATCGATTTCGATGAGCTCGCGGCGGGCCGGAGCCATGGTCGATCCGTCTGTCTTGATATGCCAGAGGCCGTTGGGGTCGCGCTCGATCCATCCGCGCCGGACGAGCGCCTCGAGCTTTCGCCGCACGGTCTCGCGGGGAATGCCGCTGACCTCGGCGATGCTCGAGGCGTTGATCCGCGGCGGCTTTCCAACCAGGGCGTCAGGCGGCATGTCGCCGAGGCCGGCGAAATTCGACCGAATGCGCGCTTCGATTTCCATCTGTCCCACGATCGCCAGGACGACGACGGATTGGAGATCCGCTTCGAACACGCGGGAAACGTCCGAGAGGTGCTCGGCGAAGAACTGAACGAAAGCGTATTGCATGGTCAAGTATTTGTCGGCAAACAGCCGACGATATATTTCGGTATATCTCGAAGCGTCTGGGGCGCTGCTCTTCACCAACATCTCCTGCCCCTGTCGAAAAGCCGCGCCAACCGAGTTTACGAATCTAAGCCGCATAAATTTCGCTAAACCGCACAACCATAATGCACCCGGTTGGCGCCCAAAATGGGCAGGGCGCCCAAAATGGGCAAGAAGCCGCCTTATTTCGTCAGGTTCAGGGCCACGCGATGTATCGGGAGGCCTGACCCGGCGCTTGGCCCCTCTGGCCGGCGGCGTTGGGAGCAGCGCCGAGGGCGTCGATTGGCTTGCATGACGAACGTCGTTGCCCATTTTGGGCTAGCCGCTCCCATGCCCGTGGGCTTTCTTACGTTCTATCCATTCGATCGGACTTCCTGCGGAAGAGGTCCGTCGAGCCTCGGCGGATACGGGTCCTCATCGCTGTGCTGTTCCTCGTAGCTGTCCTATCGCTCGGGATCGCGTTCGGGCGCTTGGCTGGGGGAACGTCGATGATCGGTGGGAAGCGCGCGCGGACGCCGAAGCGGAAGCGCGCGTCGTGGAACGCGGCTCGCCGGAGTTCGGCGGCCGTGCGCGGCGCGTTTCTTTGCGCGCGTGTGCGTACGAGGTGAAGGGCTGGCGGCGTCCGAACTGGAACGCGTCGGGCGCGGCGCCTATCTCGCCCGCCCGGGCGTCGCGGCTTGCGGACTACGGTTTCGAATATGAGCGACCGCGGGGAAAGCCGGATCGATTCCGGCGATCCTATCGGCAGCGAAAGCTTCCAAGAGCGTTCCTATTCCGCTGAGCCTTTCTGGGCGTCGATCAGCGTCAGGGTGTGGCGGGCGATCATGATCTCCTCGTCGGTGGGGATCACCCAGGCGCGGAGCTTGCTCGCTCTGGTCGAGATCAGCGGGCCGTCGGCCTTGTTGGCGGCCTCGTCGAGATCGAGGCCGAGCCAGGCGAGCTGCCGGCAGACCGCGGCGCGGATGGACGCGGCCTTCTCGCCGATGCCGGCGGTGAA
>CAIZGR010000449.1 GCA_903932535.1 uncultured Hyphomicrobiales bacterium
GCCCGCCCGCCGTCCTCCGTCAGCCGAGAAGGTCGCCTGCCATATCCGGTCGAGAAGCTGGGGCGCGAGCGGGTAGAGCCCCCTTTCGCCGGCGAGCGCGTCCCGAACGACGCGTGCGTGACGCTCGAAGATCGCCGCCCGATCCGCGCTGTCATGTCCGAAAGCCGGGAAGGACGAGGGCGTGCCGCCGGAACCCAGTCCGAGTTCGAGGCGACCGCCGGACATGAGATCGAGCACGACGGCGTCTTCGGCGACCCGCACGGGATTTTCGAGCGGCAGGGTAACGATGCCGGCGCCGAGCCGAATCGACGAGGTCTCGGCCGCGGCTCGAGCCAGAAACACGAACGGCGACGGGAGCCCGCCCTCGTCCTCGTCGAAATGATGCTGGGCGACCCACGCCGAGTCGAACCCGCAGCGCTCGGCGCGAACGATCTGCTCGATCGCCAGCCGGTACCTCTCGGCCGCGCCCGTACGGTCGAGAAGCCGCGTGAAGAAGCCGAGCCGCCTCGTCGTCCTTTCAGCCATCGAACATTCTCGGCCTCACGTTCGCCACGCTCACCTTCGTCGCGCGCGCAAGGTGATTGTTGACTAATTCCGTAGAAATAAGCAAGAACGGAAAACGGCCTGCCGTACGCCCCGGCCGGCGCGCCCGAGCCGCCGTCTCGGTCAGGGGATCGAGCATGCCGGCGGCAGCCAACGAAGCGAGTGGTTCGGTGATGAGCGAAGAAGAAATGCGGGAACAACTGGTCAACGCGATCAAGGCCAGGGCCCTGTTCTATTATGCATTCTACAAGGAGTTCAGCGCCGAGATCGGTCCCGAGAAAACCCGCGAGATCATGAAGCGCGCCGTCTACAAGCGTGGACTCGAGATTGGCGCGCGGTTCGCGAGATTCGCCCCCTCGGACATGGCGGGCCTGAAGGACGCCTTTCTCGCTTTCATTCCCGATCCCGAAATGACGTTCAATCCCCAACTCCAAAGCTGCTCGGCGGCCGGGATCGACATCGAGTTGGCGACCTGCCCGTTGAAGGACGCTTGGCGACAGGCGGGGGCGACGGACGAGGACGTCGTGATCATGACCGAGATCGCCGGAGCGGTCGACAAGGGGACGTTCGAAGGCGCGGGCTTCTCCTTCGAGCCCGACACCTGGCGGCCCGGTCGTCAGGGTTGCTGCCGCCTCCACATCCGCCCGCGGACGCCATGATGTGCGGGCACGAGGAAAGCGGCGCTCCGCAAGCGATGCGATAGAGTGTGGTCGGGCAGTCAGGGCGCAGCCGCCGGGCGAGTCGCGTCTTCGGAGAGCCCGCCGCCACGGGGATGGCGGTCGAGCCGGTCGCGCACCTCGGCCCAGAATTGAAAGCGAAGTCGCGACCGCGCCTTCCGCGCTCCGAACAATTCCCGTCCCGCGACGACGAGCGCACACGCACGTCCAAGCTCGCCGACCAGGAGCGACGCCGCCCGCTCGGGCGATCGCCCGCGATGGCTGATTTTCATCGCTGTCGACGCGGCGGGGATCCGGGTCGCGGGGGCCATGCCTGCTCCTTCAGAGACGCCGTCAGCGCAGGAGCTGACTGAGGAACTGCCGGGCACGGTCGTGTCTCGGCGCGGTGAAGAATTCTTCCGGGTCGCCGGCCTCGACGACTTCGCCGTTGTCCATGAACACGACCTTGTCGGCGACCCGGCGCGCAAAGCCCATTTCGTGGGTGACGACGATCATCGTCATGCCCTCGCTCGCGAGCGCGGTCATCGTGTCCAGCACTTCCTTGACCATTTCCGGGTCGAGCGCCGAGGTCGGTTCGTCGAACAGCATGATCTTCGGGTTCATGCACAGCGCCCGGGCGATGGCGACGCGCTGCTGCTGCCCGCCGGAAAGCTGGGACGGATATTTGTGCGCCTGGTCGGCGATCTTCACCTTGGCGAGCAGCGCGTGTGCGCGGTCTTCCGCCTCCCGGCGCTTGACGCCCCCGGCCCAGACCGGGGCCAGCGCGCAATTCTGCAGCACGGTCAGATGGGGAAACAGGTTGAACTGCTGAAACACCATGCCGACCTCGCGCCGGACACGGTCGATCTCTCCGGACGACGGCTTGAGTTCGATCCCGTGGACCCGGATCGCCCCCTTCTGATGCTCCTCGAGGCGGTTGACGCAGCGGATCAGCGTCGACTTGCCGGAGCCCGACGGGCCGCAGACGACCACCCGCTCGCCGGGGTGGACCGCGAGGCGGATGTCGCGCAGGACGTGAAACGCGCCGTACCACTTGTGGACGCCGGCGAACTCGATCGCCGGAGCGGCCCGAGGCGGACGCCGCGCGACGGTTTCGGAGCGATGGGAATGAGGATGGTCAGCCATGGCCTGCTGCGCGTAGGCGCCGCTCGAGCCAACGGCTGTAGCGCGACGCAATGAAACAGATGGAGAAGAAGACGAGCCCTGCGACGAAATAGGCGGTCGTGTAGCAGCCCGGCCAGTCCTGCTCGTGGCTCGCGGCCTCGCGCACGGCGCTGAGGAAATCGGTCATGCCGATCACCGCGACGAGCGGCGTCGAGAGCAGGACGCCGATGCCGAGATTGACCAGCGCCGGGATCACCGCTTTCAGCGCCTGCGGCAGCAGGATCAACTGCATCGTGCGCCAATAGCCGAGGCCGAGCGC
>CAIZGR010000450.1 GCA_903932535.1 uncultured Hyphomicrobiales bacterium
GTGGACGCCCGGCAAACCGTCGATTCCCCCTCGTTATCGAGACGGATCAACCTCTTGCGCAGGCCTCTCCCGGCCGCCAGCGGGCCTCGAAAAAGCGCGCCGCCGATGGGGCCGGCCCTACGGTCGGGCTACGCCCTCCCTTCGGTCCGACCCCATCGGCGTTCTCATCCTGATTGTCGCTGGATTCTCATCCTGATTGTCGCGCGGCAGCCGTCAAACATCCAAGGTGCGAGCCGGATGCCTTGATCGGGCCCGTCCGGTTCTGTGCGGGGGGCGGTCGGCAATGAGCGTCCCTGCCGCGATCGCCTGTCGCCGCCCGGCCGCGAGCACGATCTCGGCGCAGGCCAGGGCGTCGGACAAAGCTTCGTGGTGATTGAGCGCGATGCCGAGCTCGCGGCAGACGTCGGGCAGCTTGGTCGGATAGATGGACCAAGTCCGCCGCGCGAGCTGCACTGTGCATTGGAACGTCAGCGTTGGGCAGCTCAGACCGTAGGCCGCGCAGCAGGCCTTCAGCACGTTGCGGTCGAACGAAGCGTTGTGGGCGGCGAGAAACGCGGCGCCGTCGAAAAGCCTCGAAATTTTCGGCCACAGCACGCCGAAATCGTCGGCCTCCGCCACATCCTTCCACGCGAGGCCATGGATGAAGGTGAAGCGGAATTCCCGCGTAGGCGGCCTGATGAGATGGACCGCCGTCTCGACGATCCGCCCGCCCGCGACCTTGACGAGCCCGACCGAGCAGGCGCTGTCGGCGTGAGCGTTCGCCGTCTCGAAATCGATCGCGACGAAGTCCCCGAGCCGACCCGAATCGCCCGGTCCCTCCGCGCGGCGCCGCGATCCAGCGCCGCCGTCCTTGCCCATCTGCCCGCCCCGCCTGATTCGTGGGCTTCCTTCTACATGGGCGAGCGCCGCCGCGTCAGCTCAGATAAGTCACCACCCCGCTCTGCAAGTCGTAGATCGCCGCGACGACCTTCAGCTTGCCGTCCTTGACCAGCCCCGAAATCAGCGTGCTTTCCGCCGGGAGCCGCTCGGCCGTGCGCAGCGCGCTTCTCTTGGCGGTGTCGTTGACAAAGTCGCCAGCCTCGCTGCGCGCGGCCAGCGCGGCGGGCAGGATCGGCTCGATCATCGTGCCGATCGCGCCGGGAAAGGTCGCGTTCTTCAGGACCACGTCGCAGGCGGCCTTGACCGCGCCGCAGCTCGTATGCGCCAGCACGACGATCAAAGGCGAGCCGAGCACGGCCGAGCCGTATTCCACCGTGCCGAGCGTGGCGGTGTCGACGAGATTGCCGGCGTTGCGGGCGACGAACAGCTCGCCCACTCCACGGCCGCCGAAGATCAGCTCGGGCGGAACGCGGCTGTCGGCGCAGGAGATGATGGTCGCCCACGGCGCCTGGCTTCCCGCGACCTGCCCGCGCTGCTTGGCGAGATCGAGCGAACAAACCTCGGGCTGGCTGACAAAGCGCTCGTTGCCGTCCTTCAGCCGAGCGAGCGCTTCGTCCGAACTCACGGACGTCGTCGCGCCGCCCGCGGCGTAGGCCGCCGGCGCCGCCCCCGCCGCCACGGCGGCGAGCGCTCCCGCGCCGAATTTCAGGAAGCGGCGGCGTCCGACTTTATTCGTCTCGCAAATCACACACATCATTGCCCCCTTCCAGCGCCATGCCGGCGATTGACAGCGAGACGCTAGCAAAACCTAATGACGTTCACCAGACGATAAAGCCCTCGGAAACGTAACGGGCTCGGGCCGGAGCCGAAGCCCCGGCCGCTTCGCTGGCGCGACCCCGCGCGACGGCTTTCGTCGTGCGCCGTCTCGGAGCGCTCGCGCGGTCTTGCAACGGCTCCGGGCCTTGCCCGATTCCTCGCGCCCCTTCTCGCGTTCGCCCCGGCCGTGGCGCTCCGCGGCGGTGCGGTGACAGAGGCCCCGTTCTCGTGATGTTCAACCGCGGTGGCGTGCTGTTCCTTCGCCATGGGATCTCCTTCCCGCGTTCGTGGCCCCGGTCCCAAATCCATCGAGACCGGGGATGGTTTTCGCGCCCGGTCGGACCGGGCTAGGCCCGGCGGCGCCCGTGAAGTATGGAATGCGCCTATGAAAATTCACCATCTCGACTGCGGATCCCTTTGCCCGCGCGGCGGGCGGCTCTTCGGCGGCAAGGGCGGCCCTTGGGCGGTCGCTCCGATGTGCTGTCATTGCCTGCTGATCGAAGGCGAGGACGGACTCGTCCTTGTCGACAGCGGCCTCGGAGTCGAGGACGTCGCCGATCCCGGGCGGCTCGGATTCCTGTTCAACGCCGTGACGCGGCCGCGGCTCGAAATCGCCGAGACGGCGCGGCGCCAGATCGCCGGCCTCGGCTTCCACGTCGACGACGTCCGTCACATCGTGCCGACCCACCTCGATCTCGACCACGCCGGCGGCCTCGTCGACTTTCCCTCGGCGACCGTGCATGTCCATGCCGCGGAGCTGCGCGCGGCCAAGAAGCCGACATGGCGGGAGCTCGGGCGCTACCGCAGCGCTCAACTCGCGGGCGTCGCCAAATGGGACCCGATCGAGGGCGGGGGCGACGACTGGTTCGGCTTTGCGAGCGTCCGCGCGCTACCCGGGACAAGCGACGACGTGCTGCTGATTCCCCTGCACGGCCATTCGCGCGGCCATTGCGGCGTCGCGGTCCGGACGGCCTCGGGCTGGCTCCTCCACTGCGGCGACGCCTATTTCCATCACGCCGAAGTGGCGACCGAGGGCGCTCGGGCGCCGGCGGGCATCCGGCTCTTCGAGTCGCTGGTCAATGTCGACAGGACGGCGCGCCTCGCCAATCAGAAGCGGCTGAAGGATCTTGCGCGCCGCCACGGCGGCGAGGTGCGGCTGGTCTCCTCGCACGACCCGGCCGAGTTCGCCGCCTGCCGGGCCTGACCGCTCAGCCGACCGCGACGGCCGGCTCGATTTTCGCTCTTTCGCGGAGCTCAGCTTCGTCGACCGCGTCGAGCGCGTCGACGAACGCCACGGCGAAGCTGCCCGGCCCCTTGGCGTTCGCCTCCGCGAGCTCGGCCGCGACGGCGAAATGCGCGTGCGCGGCGACGAGGCCGGTCAAGGCGTCGGGCGCGACCGAGGCGTAGGCCGCCGAGAGCGCGCCCAGCGCGCAACCGGTCGCGGTGACCCGCGTGAGGTACACGCTGCCGCCGCCGATTCTGACCAGCATCGGCCGGCCGCCGACGAACCCGACCGCGTGATCGACCGGCCCCGACGCCGAAACCGCCGCGGCGTGGGCCAGAAGATCGACCGCCGCCGGAACCGCCGCCGCCGGATCGGCCGACGAATCGACGCCGCGCCCGCCGCCCCCGAGCCCCGCGAGGCCGATGATCTCGGAGGCGTTGCCGCGCACGATCGCGGGCTTGAATTGAAGCAGCTCCGCCGCCACCGCGCCGCGCCACGGCAGGCCGCCGGCCGCGATCGGGTCCAGAACCCATGGCTTGCCGGCCTTTTGCGCGGCGGCGGCGGCGAGCCGCATCGATTCGACCTGCGCCGCCGTCGGCGTGCCGAGGTTGATCAGCACCGCGTCGGCGACGCCGGCGAACAGCGCCGCCTCTTCGGGATTGTCGACCATCGCCGGAGCTGCGCCCGCGGACAGCAGCACGTTGGCGACGAAATTGGTCGAGACGGCGTTGGTCAGCGCCTGGACGAGCGGCCGCCGGGCTCGGAGCGCGGCGTGGGCGGCCACGACGGCGTCGAGGGTCGGGGTGTGGGGGGATGAGGACAAGGTCATTTCGACAGCCTACCGCACCGAACGATCGGCCGGAAGGCAGACGATCGCGCATGGGCCTGCTCCGGCCCCTTTTTTCCCTCGGCGCCTTGACCGGGCCGGCCGGCCCCATGACGACGATGGTCGCCGGGCGGACACGGGAGTCGGCCGCAGCCGCGCGTTTGAACGCTCTGCGCACGAACCCGGAACGCGGCGCGATGCGCACGGCCTTCGCAACGGTCCATCTGCGCTGCTGTTGCCGGCGCGGGGGGTCGTGACGACGCCCGGAACATGCGCGACGAAATCGACTTCAGTCTTGCCGGACGCTTCGATTCCTTCGTCGAGCAGGCGCCGAACGCCGCCGCCATGTTCGACCGCGACATGCGCGGCCTCGCCGCGAGCCTCGCCTGGTTCCGAGATTACAGGATCGAAGGGCCGGTCGCCGGCCGAAGCCACTATGACGTCTTTCCCGAAATCCCCGAGCGATGGCGCGCGATACACCGGCGCGCGCTCGGCGGCGAAAAGCTGTCGGAAGCGTTCAGGCGCGCCGACGGCTCGGTCCAGTGGCTGAGGTGGGAGGTGAGGCCCTGGCGCCTCGCCGACGGCGGCGACGGAGGCGTCGTGATCTGCACCCAGGACGCCTCCGAGTTGAAGGCGGCGGAAATCGAAGTCGCCGAACGCGAGGAGCCGGCGGTCGCGCCGAGAAAATCCGCGAGGTTCTGCACGAACCGAGAGCGACGTCCGGGCCTTGATTCGGCCGCCTGTGGACTTCGACACACCCCATGGCGAAAAAGGCTTCGGGCCTCCTGCCGTCTCTGTCGGCCGATTCAAAACGTCCGCCAGATCGCGAGCGCGCCGCCGCGTTCCGTATTCGTCTTGGTCGCGACGAGAGTCGCGAAACAGCCGACCTGCAACGACCACTTTTCGGCGAGCGGCACGACGAGGCTCGCCTGCAGGACGCTCTGCCGCCACGCGGGAAAGGACCGGTTGGTCGAGGGCATCGACACGGTCGTGAAATCCTGCAGCATGACGAGCACGCCGGGCGCGGGCTTGAGGCCGGCCGTGACGTCCGCATGCCATTCGCCGGGCGGCCCAGCCGTGCGGACCCGGTAGCCGAGCTCCAGATCGAGAAAGCCCGGCTCCGGGCCGATCGCGAAGCTCGATCCGGCCAGCATGCGGGCTTCCGCCGCGCCGCCGGTGTTGCCGGCCTGAGCGGGCGAAGCCGGGCTCCACGCCCCCGGCAGGAACAGCGTCGCCTCGCTGGAGACGATCCACGGACCGGACGCCCACAGCTTCGCCCGCAGGCCCAGGTCGGAATAGTCGAGGCCGGCGTAGAAGCTCGGGGCCGGCGGGCTGAGTTTGTAGCGCTCGACCGCCATCTGGCCGAACAGCGTCCATTGGTCGTTCAGGCCGTATTCGGCAAAGGTCTGAAGGTCGGCGCGGTTCTGACCGACCGCCGGGTTGCCGCCCCAGGGCGCGCCGGCGCCGGCCCACCCCCAAAGCGTCGCGATCATCAGCCCTTGGCCCTGCGGCTCGGTCCAGGCCCCCGCGACCGCCGCCGCGGGCGCGAAGGCGATCGGCGCCAGGGCGCCGATCATCCGTCCGAGGCGCCCTGCCCTCTGGGCGAAGCCGGCCACGTCGCACCCCTAACCCCTCGACGACCGGAAGCCGCCCCAAGGACATCGCCTTCATCGGAGCGGCGGCGTCCCGCCGCCCCGAGCGCGCGCCCCGATTTCGGCCTCGGTCGCGGGGCCATGAAAGCGAGCTATCACCCTTACGTCAAGTTAAAAGATGACGACGTAAACTGATTCTTGCCGTGGAACCGCCGTTGGCGCGCCGGCGTCCCGACGCCCGGAGCGCGAGGCGCGCTCCCTCCGACAGCGGTAGGGATCGGCTTTCGCCGACCCCTCGGAACCGTACGGGCGGTCTTCCCGCATACGGCTCGCCGGTCGGTGGTTTCCTCATCGGCAATGTCTCGCCGACAACCAAGCCGCGTGGAACGCGAACAGCCCGATTTTCGCGAAGAAGGCGTTGGGCCGGCGCTCACGATCGTCTGGGCGGCGGCCGAATTCCGGGCGCTTCTCCGGCTTGCGCAGGATCGCCCTCTGGCGTCGGCGGATGAAGCCGTCGAGCGACGCGAATTCGTTCGGACGGGCGGGCTTGAAATCGCCGAACCCTCCCTCGACCAGTGGGTTCAGGCCGGCGACGATGCGCGCGAGGCTGTTTCCTTGCGCGCGTCGGGTCTCGGCCCGGACGCTGTCCTCGAGGCGGCTCAGGCTTTTCTTGCGGACGAAACGCCGGCCTGCTTCAACCGATACCCGAGGAACCCGAAGCCGCCCCCCGGGTGAGCGGCAGTCGCCGACACGCGCCTTCTCCGCCTGCCGGACGAGGCCGTCGGCCTCCGCCCACAGGCGGATGCTCGTCCGGGCGGCCTCGCCGACGCGCCCCGCCGAAACGGGTTCGTCATCCTGCGGGCCGGCCGTTCGCCTCCTGTTGCTTCCCACCCCGCCTCGCGGCGACGCAACTCCTCTCGGCGACACGTGGCGTTACCGCCACGCCACAGGGACTTTCCCCCTGCTGACCACGCGTCCTAACGAACGCACGAGGAAAGGCGTCCCCCCGCCCCGGGCCGAGCTGCACGCGCCTCGCATCCCTGAACCCGCCTTGCCGGTGGATTTCCAGCTCAATTCACTTCTGTCGACGCTTGCTATGCGGACTCGAAGTCGCATGTTGTCGGCATGCTTCGCCAAGCGCCAATCCCGCCGTCATCCCTCATACGGCAGGCGGCCTTCGTCGCGCCCATACATGTCGAAATGCTCCTGAGCCGAACGTATCGCGCCGACTTTGACACCTTCTGCGATGTCCTGATAGGTGCGAAGGTACCATTGGGCGTCGACAACCGTACGTGCGGCATAACGGCCTTCGCGATAGCCGTGCTTGACGAAATGATCCTTGAGCGAAGTGGTTTCGCCAGTATCCCTCGCCGCCTTGAGATCGGGATAGCGGGACAGATAGAAGGCTTCATCGAATTCGATGGCGCGCAGCAGGGTTTCCACGAAAGCGTCGAGTTGCTCGCTGGTCACCTCAAATCTTTCCGGAACCTCTCCGTCGAGGCCAAGCGCCTTGATCGCGTGTTTGAACGGCACCAAGTACGGACGGGGCGCGCCGGTTACTTTGTCCGATTTCACAGATTCCTCGCCCCCTCGGCGACCCTGTTCATGCAATTCCGTCGAGCTCACAGCATCCTCACTTTTCGACATCTCCTCGGCTTCCTCGAGCTTGCATAAGACGTAGCCTCTTGTTCTGACGACCCGGCAACGCGGGACATCGCAGCCTTGTTCTGTCTACGTCGGCATGCTGACCTGCGCAAACTTCCTATAACGGCTCCACGTCTCGCTGAAGCTCTGCATCCAGAGCGCAAGACGCCGAGGTTCGCCGACATTACCGAGCGGGATCATAGGGACGCAGCCCTGCCGCGGTCAAGGTTTCCGGCGCCAGCAGTTCACATTTTGGCGATTGCGCGGTTCCGCGAAGAAATCGCTTGTGTTTCGGGGCGGGTTCGGATTCTACGATCCCGTGTGCTTTCTCAATGATTTGATCGCGTGTGTCGGACGGACCTGCGCGGGCTCGGCGGACGAGCGGCGCGGGAAGCACGCGCAATTTTCGATGCTGGATATCGGGTTGGCGGGGTTTTCGCCGTTTTCATGCAATGCCCTTCGTTTCTGGCGCATCAGCGTCGGATTTGCGAACGGATCGGACACGGTCGCTCGAATTGCCGGACGTTGCTTGGAATTAAGCATAGCTCCAGCGACAACCCCATTCGACTCCTGCTCGACGATGTCGAGCCGTCGAACCTTTATGGGCTGTTCGACGAAGCTTTGGCGGCGATAGAGCGCGCGGGCGCTCTACCGTCGTTGACCAGCCTGAGCGGCCACACAAAGATCGCCCTGGTGGGACGCAATATTTCTGCTCGAATAAGCTGTCGTGCCGGAATTGCTCGACCCGCAAACACGCCAATGGGCAGATCGATTATTTTCGCACTGTCGTGGCCGCCAGCGTCGTCAAGCCCAGCAAGACCTGGGTTCTGCCTCTACGACCGGAATTCGTCGAGCCTCGGCAAGGCTACGACAAGCAAGACTGCGAAAGCCGAGCCGCGCGGCGTTGGCTGGAGTTGAATGCGTAGCGCTACAGCAAGCTCGATCCCGTCTATCTCGGCGACGACATCTATGCTAAACAACCCGGCTGCGAAGCGGTGCTGGCCGCCGGCGCGCATTTTCTGTTTGTCTGCAAACCCGGCAGCCACAAGACGATCGGCGAATATCTCACGGGCGTCACACTTTCCTCGACGTCTCGAAAGATCAAACGCGGCAAGAAATTCTCCACTTACACTTGGCGCGGGATGCCGGGCGTGCCGATCCGCGACGGCAAGGATGCCCTCGAAGTCAACTGGCTGGAAATCGCCATCCGCGACGCCGACGGAAAGCTCACCTATCGAAACAGCTTCATCACCGACCTGCCGGTCGGCCCCAGCAATTCTCATTATGGCCGTCTGTGGTTCGGTTGCACTCGGATTCAGAGGTATGTCGAGGTTTAGCCGACCGTAAAGCGGCCAAATTGCGGCCCCATGAGGCGAAAACAGACGGGTATCTTTCATAATGAGAATTGCTGCCGCTGCCTTCGTGAAGTCGCCGCAAATGAGAATTGCTGTATACACCTTCTCCGCATCGGCGGCGCGGGCGGGTCCTCACACGTGGATCGCCCGCTTGTCCACCGCCATCGCGGCTTCCTTGACCGCTTCCGACATCGTCGGGTGGGCGTGGCAGGTGCGCGCGAGGTCCTCGGCCGAGCCGCCGAACTCCATCAGCACGCAGGCCTCGTGAATCATCTCGCCCGCGCCGAAGCCGACGATATGGACGCCGAGAACCCTGTCCGTCGCGGCGTCGGCGAGGATTTTCACGAAGCCGTCGGTGTGGCGCATCGCGCGCGCCCGCCCGTTGGCCGCGAACGGGAACTTGCCGGCCTTGTAGCCGACGCCCGCGGCCTTCAGCTCCTCTTCGGTCTTGCCGACCGAAGCGATCTCGGGGCTCGTGTACACGACGCCGGGAATGACGTCGTAGTTCACGTGACCCGCTTGGCCCGCGAGAATCTCGGCGAGCGCCACGCCCTCGTCCTCGGCCTTGTGGGCGAGCATGGGCCCGCGGATCACGTCGCCGATGGCGTAGATGCCGGGGATGTTGGTGGCGAAATGCGAGTCGACCACGACCATGCCGCGGTCCATCGCCACGCCCTGCGCCTCGAGGCCGAGGTTCTGGGTGTAGGGACGCCGTCCGATCGCGACCAGCACGACGTCGGCGTCGAGGGTCTTGGCTTCGCCGCCCGCCGCCGGCTCGATGGTCGCCTTCACGCCCTCGCCGTCCTTCTCGACTTTGGTCACCTTGTGGGCGAGGTGGAAGGCGAAACCCTGCTTCTCGAGCAGGCGCTGAAACTGCCTCGCGACCTCGCCGTCCATGCCGGGCAGGATGCGGTCGAGGAACTCGACCACCGTCACCTCGGCCCCGAGCCGCCGCCACACCGAGCCGAGCTCGAGCCCGATCACGCCCGCGCCGACCACGATCAGCTTCTTGGGGACGTTGGGCAGGCTCAGCGCGCCGGTCGAGGATACGACGGTCTGCTCGTCGATCTCGACGCCGGGAAGCTTTGCGATGTCCGAACCGGTGGCGATGACGATCGCCTTGGTCTCGAGCACTTTCTCGTTGCCGTCCTCGCCCTTGACGACGACCTTGCCCGGCGAGCGGACGCTGCCTTCGCCCGTGAATGCGTCGATCTTGTTCTTCTTGAACAGGAAGGCGACGCCGTTGACGTTGGCGGCGACGGTTTCGTCCTTGTGCTTCATCAGCGCGGCGTGGTCGAGCTTCGGCGCGCCGACCACGACGCCGAGCGGCGCCATGCCGTGACCGGCCTCCTCGAACATCTCCGAGGCGTAAAGCAGCGCCTTCGACGGGATGCAGCCGATGTTGAGGCAGGTTCCGCCGAGCGTCCTGCGCTTCTCGACCACGGCCACCTTCATGCCGAGCTGGGCCGCGCGGATCGCGCAGACGTAACCGCCGGGGCCGGCGCCGATGACGACAAGATCATAACTCATTCAGATTTCTCACTTTGTTCTTTGAGCGCCGCCCCGTCTCGACGAATGCGACGACCGGCGTCGCTGCGCGCGCTCAATCCAATCCGCGCCCGGCCTGACCTGACGCAGGGCGCCTCATCCGAAAGAAGCCATCCGGATCAGCATCATGATGATCGCAAAGAGCGACACGCCCCACACGAAGGAGCGCACGTAGATCACGCCGAGCACATAGAGCGGCAGATAGACGATGCGGGCGAGAATCCATACCGTCGGCCAGATTCCGGCCGACCAATGCAGCGCGATGAAGGCGAGATCGAGCGCGACGAAGGCGGTAAAGTTCTCGACGTAATTGGCGAGCGCCCGCTTGGCGCGTCCGGCAGCCGCCCCCTTCGGCTCCATCGGAACGTCACGCGAACTCACCAGATACGAGAGCGGCAGCGCGGCTTGCGCCGCCCCCGCCTGCGCGAGCACATGAACGACCCATAGCAGGACGCTCAGCTCCAGACACACGAGTTCGCTCATTCTTTCCCCCTGATGTTGGAGCCCGCGGAGCGAGCCGCTTTTGCCGGCCGCCCGATCGGACAGGGAGTCCAATCGTGCGCCCTCTTCGCCGATTGCTGGTCGAGCGTATCTGTCTTCCGCCGCTTTTGCATCTTTGCAGGCGCCATGTCTTCAGCTCGCGAGGCGGAGGATTGCGGCCTGGCGTTCGGCGCGGCGCCGTAACGAGTCGGACCCGAAATCGATTTCGTCGCCCTCGTCGTCGACCCAATAAATCGAGCTTCCGAATTCAGAGAGCTTCACGCCGTCAAATCGGTCACGCGAGCGCCTCAGACATTCCAATATCTCCCCGTCCGAAATGACAGGCCGCAGATCGACAACGGCCTCGTATCCGTCCACCCAGGCGATCTTGACGACGCCATAGAGCACGACCTGGACCGATTTCATCCGAATTATATCGTTCATCACAATTTCTCCGGCTTACGACCGGCCTCGATGGATGTCCATGCCCGGATCAACGCGTCACAAGACCCCGCAGAACCGTGGGTGGATCAATTCGAATTTGGGCGACGAACTCGGCAAATACCGCGTGGAAATGCGGCGGCGGATGCTCATCGGATAGAATTGGATCTCGACTCCGTCGATGATCGCCACCGTGGGCACGGCCTGCTCCTTTGGAGTCCGAACGGTCCCTCGGTCGCGAAAGACAAAGTCTGCAATGACCGCCCTCATAAATCCAGCACGAGCCGCGCCGGGTCCTCCAGCGCCTCCTTGACCCGCACTAGGAACGTCACCGCCTCCTTGCCGTCGACGACGCGGTGGTCGTAGCTCAGCGCCAGATACATCATCGGGCGGATCTCGATCTTGCCGCCGATCGCGATCGGGCGCTCCTGGATCTTGTGCATGCCGAGGATGCCCGACTGCGGCGCGTTGAGGATCGGCGTCGACATCAGCGAGCCGTAGATGCCGCCGTTGGTGATGGTGAAGGTGCCGCCCTGCAGCTCCTCGAGCTTGAGCTGGCCGTCGCGCGCGCGTCTGCCGAAGTCGGAGATCGCCTTCTCGATCCCCGCCACCGAAAGCTGGTCGCAGTCGCGCACCACCGGCACGATCAGGCCCTTCTCGGTGCCGACCGCGATGCCGACGTGGTAGTAGTTCTTGTAGACGAGGTCCGCGCCGTCGATCTCGGCGTTGA
>CAIZGR010000451.1 GCA_903932535.1 uncultured Hyphomicrobiales bacterium
AGAGGGAAACAACCCAGACCAACAGCTAAGGCCCCCAATTCGTGGCTAAGTGGGAAAGGATGTGGAAATCCCAAAACAACCAGGAGGTTGGCTTAGAAGCAGCCATCCTTTAAAGAAAGCGTAACAGCTCACTGGTCTAAACAAGGGTTTCTGCGCCGAAGATGTACCGGGGCTCAAGCCACGAGCCGAAGCTTTGGGTGCAGCGATGCACGGTAGCGGAGCGTTCCGTTTGCCCATGAAGGAAGACCCGTGAGGGCTTCTGGAGGCTTCGGAAGTGCGAATGCTGACATGAGTAACGACAAACACTGTGAAAGACAGTGTCGCCGAAAGTCCAAGGGTTCCTGCGTAAAGTTAATCTTCGCAGGGTTAGCCGGTCCCTAAGGCGAGGCCGAGAGGCGTAGTCGATGGGAATCACGTTAATATTCGTGAGCCGGAGGAAAGTGACGGATCGCGTATGTCGTTTGGCCTTACTGGATTGGCTGGGCGGCGGAGCGGTTCCAGGAAATAGCTTCCTCGTGAGACCGTACCCGAAACCGACACAGGTGGACAGGTAGAGCATACCAAGGCGCTTGAGAGAATGACGTTGAAGGAACTCGGCAATTTACCTCCGTAACTTCGGAATAAGGAGGCCCTCGGGTCGCGCAAGCGGTTTGGGGGGGCACAGTCCAGGGGGTGGCAACTGTTTAACAAAAACACAGGGCTCTGCGAAATCGCAAGATGACGTATAGGGTCTGACGCCTGCCCGGTGCCGGAAGGTTAAAAGGAGAGGTGCGAGCCTTGAATTGAAGCCCCGGTAAACGGCGGCCGTAACTATAACGGTCCTAAGGTAGCGAAATTCCTTGTCGGGTAAGTTCCGACCTGCACGAATGGCGTAATGACTTCCCCGCTGTCTCCAACGTCAGCTCAGTGAAATTGAAGTCCCCGTGAAGATGCGGGGTACCTGCGGTCAGACGGAAAGACCCCGTGCACCTTTACTATAACTTTGCGTTGGCATTCGTGTGGTCATGTGTAGGATAGGTGGTAGGCTTGGAAGCCGGGGCGCCAGCTCTGGTGGAGCCACCCTTGAAATACCACCCTTGACTTCATGGATGTCTAACCGCGACCCCTCATCGGGGCCCGGGACAACGCATGGTGGGTAGTTTGACTGGGGCGGTCGCCTCCCAAAGAGTAACGGAGGCGCGCAATGGTTGGCTCAGACCGGTCGGAAATCGGTCGTCGAGTGCAATGGCATAAGCCAGCCTGACTGCGAGACCAACAAGTCGAGCAGAGACGAAAGTCGGTCATAGTGATCCGGTGGTCCCGCGTGGGTGGGCCATCGCTCAACGGATAAAAGGTACGCCGGGGATAACAGGCTGATACTCCCCAAGAGTCCATATCGACGGGAGTGTTTGGCACCTCGATGTCGGCTCATCACATCCTGGGGCTGGAGAAGGTCCCAAGGGTTCGGCTGTTCGCCGATTAAAGTGGTACGTGAGCTGGGTTCAAAACGTCGTGAGACAGTTTGGTCCCTATCTGCCGTGGGTGTCGGAGAATTGAGAGGATTTGCCCCTAGTACGAGAGGACCGGGGTGAACACATCTCTGGTGGACCTGTCGTCGCGCCAGCGGCGGTGCAGGGTAGCTATATGTGGAATGGATAACCGCTGAAGGCATCTAAGCGGGAAACCAGCCTCAAAACCAGTTCTCCCTGAAGAGCCGTGGAAGACCACCACGTTGATAGGCCGGATGTGGAAGCGCGGCAACGCGCGCAGCTGACCGGTACTAATCGCTCGTTCGGCTTGATTGCTCTCGTCGCCAAGGCGGCGTCGTCAATCGAGAACGCCAACAAAACGATCTCGAAAGAAACCAACCCGAAAAGACAGTTTTGCTTCTACCGGACGACAGACGCCGGACGACGGACGACGGAAAGGCCTCGCGCCTTTCCGCCGCCGGTCCTCCGTCCTCCGTCGGCCGCAATCCGTCCTTTGCCGGCCTGGTGGCCCTTGCAAGGCGATCAGACCCGATCCCATCCCGAACTCGGCCGTCAAACGCCTCAGCGCCAATGGTACTCTGTCTCAAGACATGGGAGAGTAGGTCGTCGCCAGGCCTGCAAAGGACGGATGACAACACGAAAAAACGCTTCCTCTCGACGATCCCGCGAAGACCGAAACGGCGAAAGCCGCGGTTCGAGCAGACCAAAAGCCCCGCGCATCCCAGCGCCGGCCCAAAGCCCGCTCCCTCCGCCCCTCGCCAAGCCCCCTTCGCCCAAAACCCTGCCGCGGGGTGGAGCAGCCCGGTAGCTCGTCAGGCTCATAACCTGAAGGCCGCAGGTTCAAATCCTGCCCCCGCAACCAGATTTTATCCGCTCAACCAATAGCCCCGGCCCAAAAAGCCGGGGCTTTCTCATGTCCAAGCCCCCGGCAGCCGAATAATCGCGGACAAGTTCGCCGATGGCCGGACGAACCCCGAACACGCAGGTCCCGTCCGGAGACCCGAGGCGATTCGGCCGCGCCCGGTGGCCGGCTGGAAGGACCCGCTCCCCCTCCGGCTCGCAATGAAAAGGCGGGCGTCGCCCGCCGCCATTCGGTCCTGACCGGCCAAAATATGGACTTGCCGGACGAAACGCGACCCGATCCGTCCGGTGCGGCGACCCGTCCGACCCGCCCGTCCCCCCTCAAATCGGCTCCGGCCCGCGCGAGATGGCGGCGACGCCGGTGCGGGAGACCTCCACGAGGCCGAGCGGGCGCATGAGCGCGACAAAGTCGTCGATCTTCTGCGGATTCCCGGTCAGCTCGAAAATGAAGCTCTCAACCGTCGCGTCGATCACCTTGGCGCGGAAGGCCTCGGCGAGGTTCATCGCCTCGACCCGGTTCTCGCCCTTGCCGCGCACCTTGATCATGGCGAGCTCGCGTTCGATCGCGCGCACGGTCAGCGTCAGGTCCTTCACGGAATGAATGGGCACGAGGCGCTCGAGCTGGGCGCTGATCTGCTCGATGGTCTCCGGCGTGCCGGAGGTGACGATGGTGATGCGCGACTGATGGCTTTCGTGCGCGACCTCGGCGACCGTCAGGCTCTCGATGTTGTAGCCGCGGCCCGAGAAGAGGCCGACGACGCGGGCGAGCACGCCGGGCTCGTTGTCGACCAGCACCGAGAGCGTGTGGGTCTCGATCGCCGATCGGACCGTCGCGGCGGAATAGGGGGAAAGCGGGGCGGCGTGGGTCCTGACCATGTTCATGAGAGTCCTCTTTGAATGAGCGGCCGGTTTTCGGCGCGCCCGGATGGGTGTTCAGGCCGCGGCGGCTTTCGGCGCCGCCGCGACCCGGCTTTGGAAAAGATCGAGGTCGATGTTGCCGCCCGAGAGCACGAGGCCGACCTTGCGGCCGGCGAGGCGCCCGCGCTCCTTCGCCGCCGCGGCGAGGGGCGCGGCGCCCGCGCCCTCGGCGAGATTGTGGGTGTCCGTCCAATAGGCGCGGATCGCCTCGGCGATTGCGTCGTCGGTCACGAGCACGACGCGCGCGGCGCCCTTGACGATGGCGGCGACCGCCTCGTCGTCCGGGGCGCGCGTCGCCACGCCGTCGGCGAAGGTGTCGGCGCTCGGCGTCGCAACCGCTCGCCCGGCGGCGAAGGAGAGCGCATAGGCCGGCGCCCCCGTCGCCTGGACGCCGACGATCTCGGTCTCGAGCCGCAGCGCGTCGCGCGCCGCGATGCAGCCGCATATCCCCGAGCCCTGGCCGATCGCGACATAGAGCACGTCGAGGTCCGGCCGCTCGGTCAGCAGTTCGAGCGCATAGGTCGAGACCCCGCTGACCAGATCGCGATGGAACGAGGGGACCATCTGCAGCCCACGCGCGTCCGCGAGCCGCATCGCCTCCTCGCGCGCGGCCTGGAAATCCGCCCCGTGCTCGACGATCTCCGCGCCGAGCGCCTGCATCGCGGCGTTCTTTTCGCGAGAATTGCCGTGCGGGACGACGATCGTGACGGACAGGCCGAAGCGCCGTCCGGCGAAGGCGAGGCTCTGGCCGTGGTTGCCGCGCGTGGCCGAGACGACGCCTTTCACGGCCGGCTCGCGCCGGCCGAGCGCGTCGCAGTAAGTCAGCCCGCCGCGCACCTTGAAGGCGCCGGTCGGCTGATGGTTCTCGTGCTTGACCACGACCTCCGCCCCGATCCGCCGGGCGAGCAGCGGCCAAGCGAAAGCGGGCGTGGGCCGCAGGGTCTGCTGCACGAGGGCGTGCGCTTGGCGAAGTTCGGCGAGGGTGAACATCGGAGGGCTTTTCACGTTTCGACCATCTATGGAAGGCGCGCTTCCTTCTCCCGCGTGCGGGAGACGGCGGCGCCAATCGTTGAATGAGGCGCGCCGTCATAGGCGCAATCGTCGATCGCGCCGCCGCGCTCAGCGAGCGCGGCTACAAAGCGCCCTCACCTCCGGCCCCTCTCCCGCACAGCGGGAGAGGGGAGCCGCATCACACCAGCATCTTGCCCTTTTCGTCGATGACGTTGCCGAGATCGACGCCGGCGTCGTCGCCCAGTTCGGCCATGAGCATCTCGTTGTGCGCCTTGCCCGACGGGATCATCGGGAAGCAGTTCTCCTTCTGGTCGACGCGGCAGTCGAAGATGACCATTTTCGGCGAATCGATCATCTCCTTGATCGCGGCGTCGAGATCGGCCGGGTTGGCGCAGCGGATGCCGTGCGCCCCGTAGGCCTCGGCGAGCTTGACGAAGTCGGGCAGCGAATCGGTGTAGCTCTCCGAATAGCGGCCGCCGTGCAGCAGCTCCTGCCACTGCCGCACCATGCCCATGTACTGGTTGTTGAGGATGAAGATCTTCACCGGCAGGCGATACTGGATCGCCGTCGACAGCTCCTGGATGTTCATCAGGATCGAGGCCTCCCCGGCGATGTCGATGACCAGGGACTTGGGATGGGCGAGCTGCGTGCCGATGGCCGCCGGCAGGCCGTAGCCCATCGTTCCGAGGCCGCCCGAGGTCATCCAGCGGTTCGGCTCCTCGAAGTGGAAGTGCTGCGCCGCCCACATCTGGTGCTGGCCGACTTCGGTGGTGATGTAGAGGTCGCGGCCGCGGGTGAGGTCGTAGAGGCGCTTGATCGCGTGCTGCGGCTTGATGATCGTGTCGGAGTTCTTGAAGCCGAACGAGTTGCGCGCCCGCCAGCCGTCGATCGCGTCCCACCACTTGCCGAGCGCGCCGGCGTCGGCCTGATGGCCGCCGCGCCACAGCCGCACCATGTCCTCGAGCACGTGGGCGCAGTCGCCGATGATCGGCAGGTCGACCTTGATGTTCTTGTTGATCGACGACGGGTCGATGTCGATGTGGATCTTCTTCGACTTCGGCGAGAACGCGTCGATGCGTCCGGTGATGCGGTCGTCGAAGCGGGCGCCGACGCAAATCATCAGGTCGCAGTCGTGCATGGCGTTGTTCGCCTCGAACGAGCCGTGCATGCCGAGCATCCCGAGCCACTGCTTGTCCGAGGCCGGATAGGCGCCGAGGCCCATCAGCGTCGAGGTGATCGGGAAGCCGGTCGCGCGGACGAGCTCGCGCAACAGGGTCGCCGCGTGCGGCCCCGAGTTGATGACGCCGCCGCCGGTGTAGAAGATCGGCCGCTTCGCGTCGGCCATCATGGCGACCGCGTGCTTCACCCGCTCGAGGTCGCCCTTGATCTGCGGGTGGTAGGTCTTGTGCTGGATGTTGCGCTGGAACGTATAGGGGCCGCTGGCGAACTGGACGTCCTTGGGGATGTCGATGACGACCGGGCCGGGCCGCCCGTGCGAGGCAATGTAGAACGCCTCATGCAGGATGCGCGGCAGATCCTCGATCTTGCGCACGAGGTAATTGTGCTTGGTGCAGTTGCGGGTGATGCCGGTCGTGTCGCATTCCTGGAACGCGTCCGAACCGATGAGATGGGTCGGCACCTGGCCTGTGATGCAGACGAGCGGAATCGAATCCATCATCGCGTCGGTGAGGCCGGTGATCGCGTTGGTGGCGCCGGGTCCCGAGGTGACGAGCAGCACGCCGACCTTGCCGGTCGAACGCGCGAAGCCTTCGGCGGCGTGCGCCGCGCCCCCTTCCTGGCGGACGAGGATATGACGGACCTTGTCCTGGTTGAAGAGCGCGTCGTAGATCGGGAGCACCGAGCCGCCGGGATAGCCGAAGACGAACTCGACGCCCTGGTCCTTGAACGCTTCGACCACCATCTCGGCCCCGGTCATATGCTTGGCCATTTGTCCTGTCCTTTTCGCTTTCGTCCGTCGTCTTGGGATTGGAGGATTTCGAGGCAATAAAAAAGGCCCTCGGAGGGGCCTTGGCGCGCGCCAGCGAACGGTTGCAGGTCCTATGCCTGCCCGCTCTCCAGCGCCGTCGCTACGATGAGGTTCGCCACTTTGCGTCGCCTTTGCCTAGAATTTCGCTCCTCTAGGCCTGGCCGCGCGCCGCGTCAAGGGCGCGGAGGGAAATTTCGTGGCGGGCGGACGGCGCGCGGCAGCGTGGCGCCCCTTCGCCGCCGCCCGTGAATCAGGATGACGCCGCCCACTCTCTCCAACGTTTATCCACGACTTCAGAGGTTTCCGGAAGTTTCTGCGTCCCGACATCGAACAGAAATTTCGCAATGACGGATTCGAGCTCGATGTCTTCGTTCGCAACAGACGAAGATATCGGCTGAAAACAGACATCGACTTCGGCGGAGGTGATGGAGATTGGCGTCCTAGATCAAAAACGACACCCTTCATCCGCTCTGGCGGCCCGCGATGGGGGCGAGCCAGCCCAGGCTCGCGGCGAGCGCCCAGACGACGAGAAGGCCGAGATAGACCGGATAGACGGACCAGGAGCGGAGCGCCGCCGGCAGGGCGCCCGGCTCGAGCAGCGCCGCCGCCTCGTAGGATTGCTCGATCCCGTAGCGTCCCTCCCGAATGCTCTGGCGAACGGCGGCGAAGAGCTTTCGATAGGCGCGTTCCTGCGCCAGGTACATAGCGTCGAGATAGCCGAACGCCACGATCGGCACGGGTGCGAAGTTCACCAGCGCCGGCAGGTGGGCGGCGCCGGCGAAGGCGAAAAGCGCGCCCAGCAGGGCGAGGCACCACGTCTTGGAGGCGGCGCTGTTGTTTGCCAAGCGGGCGATGATCCCCTGCAGCATGGCCACATGGGCAATGACCGCGGGATTGTCCGCTGGCCAGAGCGGCGAACGGCGGGACTCGTCTGACACGGACGCGCTCCTCGCATTGGGAGAAATCACGGACAAGGCGGCGCAAAGAATGGCAGGCGCGGCGAGGAGCGGCAAGGAAACTTTCGCCCTTCCTTGCCGGCCTCCGCGTCGCCGGCGCCGGAAAGAATCGGCGGCTTCGAGCGGCGCGAGTCGCAGTCCATGGGCGCGTAATGCTTGCGCCGCCGCGGCGCTTGCCTGTATCGCTGAAGCTATGGAGATCGCTTCGCAGGCAAGGAGGCTCGGGTGAGCGGCTCGTCGAAGCCTGTCGCCGTCGTCATGGGCAGCCAGTCCGACTGGGCGGTGATGCGCCGCGCGGTCGAGACGCTCGATGCGCTCGGCGTCGGCTACGACGCGCGCATCGTTTCCGCCCATCGCACGCCGGACCGGCTCGTCGCCTTCGCCAAGGGCGCGAGAGCCGAGGGTTTCAAGGTGATCGTCGCCGGCGCCGGCGGCGCGGCCCACCTTCCCGGCATGACCGCGGCCTTCACGACCCTGCCGGTGTTCGGCGTGCCGGTCCCGACCCGGGCGCTCAGCGGCCAGGACAGCCTGCTCTCGATCGTGCAGATGCCGGCGGGCGTGCCCGTGGGCACGCTGGCCATCGGGGAAGCCGGCGCGGTCAACGCGGCGTTGCTCGCCGCCGCCGTGCTCGCGCTCTCCGACGAGGGGCTCGCGGAGCGGCTGGAGGCCTGGCGCGCCGCGCGCACCGCCGCCGTCGCCGAACGCCCAACCGACGAGGGCGCGGCATGATCCTCTCCCCCGGCGCGACGATCGGCATTCTCGGGTCCGGCCAGCTCGGGCGAATGCTGGCGATCGCGGCGCTGAAGGTGGGCCTGCGCACCCACATCTACGCCCCCGAGGCCGAGGCCCCCGCCTACGACGCCGCCGCGGGCCGCACGATCGCGCCGTTCGAGGACGAGGAGGCGCTGCTCGCCTTCGCCCGCGCGGTCGATGTCGTCACCTACGAATTCGAGAACGTGCCGACCGCCACCGTCGAATTCCTGAGCGGGCGCGTGCCGGTGCGGCCGGGCGCCCGCGCGCTCGCGCTGACGCAGGATCGCCTGGTCGAAAAGACCTTCCTGCGCGACGCGGGCCTGAAGACGGCGCCCTTCACCGCCGTCGACGACGCCGGCGCGCTCGCCCGCGCGGTCGCCGAGCTCGGCCGCCCGTCGATCCTGAAGACGCGGCGATTCGGCTACGACGGCAAGGGCCAGTCGCTGATCCGCGAGGGCTCGAACGTCTCCGCCGTCCATCGCGCGCTCGGCGGCGCGCCGATGATCCTCGAGGGCTTCGTCGCCTTCGAGCGCGAGGTCTCGGTGGTCGCGGCGCGCAGTCTCGAGGGCGAGGTCGTCGCCTACGATCTTTGCGAGAACGAGCACGAGCGCCACATCCTCGCCCGCACCCGCGCGCCGGCCCGCGTGGGCGCGGAGACGGCGCTCGAGGCGCGGCGCATCGCGACCACCGTGCTCGAGGCGCTCGACTATGTCGGCGTGCTGGCGGTGGAGCTGTTCGTCACCCGGGACGGACACGGGCATGAGGGGCTCGTGGTCAACGAGATCGCGCCGCGCGTCCACAATTCCGGCCACTGGACGCTCGACGGGGCGCAGACCTCGCAGTTCGAGCAGCACGTCCGCGCCATCGCCGGCTGGCCGCTCGGCGCGACGACGCGCCGCGGCCGGGTCGAGATGCACAACCTGATCGGCGAGGACGCCGAGGACTGGCGCGACATCCTCGCCCAGCCCGACCTCTGCCTCCACCTCTACGGCAAGCTGGAAATCCGCCCGGACCGCAAGATGGGGCATGTGACGCGGGTGTTTCCGGAAACGCCGGGGGAGGGGTGAGGGCGCGCCCGCCGTGTTACGAGGTCATAGTCTTCCGCCACGGCCCGTGGAATGGGCCGATGAGTCCGTCGATCTGCGCTCTGGTGATGGCGGTGATACAATGGAAGCCGGCTCATGCCGATTCGGCCCGCGCAAAGCCTCTTCCCCTTTGTGGGGGAAGGTGAAGGCCCCCCCCGAGCCGAAGCTCTCTTCCCCGAAGGCCGCGCTCCGACGATGACGCCGCAAGATTTCATCCGCAAGTGGAAGCCGGTGGCGCTGACCGAGCGGGCGACGGCGCAGGAGCATTTTCTCGACCTGTGCCGCCTCGTCGAGCACCCGACGCCGGCCGAGGACGATCCGGCCGGCGACCACTTCACCTTCGAGAAGGGCGTCCCCAAGACCGGCGGCGGGGAGGGCTGGGCCGACGTCTGGAAGAAGGGCTTCTTCGCCTGGGAGTACAAAAAGAAGAAACGCGACCTCGGCAAGGCGCTCGAGCAGCTCACGCTCTACGCCTCGGGTCTCGAAAACCCGCCGCTGCACGTCGCCTGCGACACCCACATCTTCCGTATCGAGACGCGCTGGACCAACGAGGCCCCGGCCAGATACGAGTTCGAGCTCGAGGAGCTTGCCGACCCGATCAATTTTCAGCGGCTTCACGACGTCTTTCACAATCCCGAGGCGCTGCGGTCGGGGCGGACCCGCGAAGTCTTGACCCGGGAGGCGGCGGACAAGTTCCAGACGATTTCCGACAGGCTCCAGCACCGCAATCCCGACAGGGAAGCGGTGGCGCATTTCGTCAACCAGCTCGTGTTCTGCTTCTTCGCCGACAGCGTGAAGCTCCTGCCGGCCGGCATGTGGAAGAAGCTGCTCACCGCGGCCGACAAGAAGCCGGGGCTGTCGCAGCGGTTTCTGGCCGAGCTGTTCGACCACATGGCCAAGGGCGGCTTCTACGCCTTCGAGGACATTCTCGAGTTCAACGGCGGCCTGTTCGACGGCCGCCCGCCGCTCGCCCTCGAGTTCGGCGAGGTCGGCCTTTTGTTCGCCGCCGCGAGCCTCGACTGGAGCCTGATCGATCCGACCATCTTCGGCACGCTGTTCGAGCGCTTCCTCGATCCGGACAAGCGGGCGCAGATCGGGGCGCATTACACCGACCCCGCCAAGATCATGATGATCGTCGAGCCGGTCGTCCTGCGGCCGTTGCGCGCCGAATGGGAGGCGGCGAAGGCGCGGATCGCGGCGATCATGGCGCCGGTCCTCGAAGCGGGCGCCGCGAACGGGAAGGCGGCGAAGAAAGACCTCGGCCGGAAATTCGACGCCGCGCTGGCGAAAGCCGAGGCCGAGCGCGACGCCTTCATCGACCGGCTGAGCCGGCTGCGCATCCTCGATCCGGCCTGCGGCTCGGGGAATTTCCTTTACCTCGCCCTTCAGGGGGTGAAGGACATCGAGTGGGGCGCGATCCTCGACGGCGGGCTGCTCGGCCTCGGCATGGCCGTGCCGCGGGTCGGGCCGGAAATCCTGCGCGGAATCGAGATCAACCCCTTCGCCGCCGAGCTCGCCCGCACCACCATCTGGATCGGCGACATCCAGTGGCGGGTGAAGAACGCCGTTCAGCACCATCCGCGCCCGATCTTGCGCAAGCTCGACGCGATCGAATGCCGCGACGCGCTGCTGACGCCGGACGGGCGGGGCGGCTTCGTCGAGGCGGAATGGCCGGAGGCGGACTTTATTGTCGGCAACCCGCCGTTCCTGGGCGGAAAGCTGATGCGGCGCGGGCTCGGCGACGCGACGGTGGAGACGCTGTTCGAGGTCTACGACGGCCGGGTTCCCGCCGAGGCGGACCTCGTCTGCTACTGGTTCGCCAAGGCTTGGCAGGCGGCGCAGGCCGGCCGCGCGAAGCGGGTCGGGTTGGTCGCGACAAATTCGATTCGCGGCGGGGCCAATCGCAAGGTTCTGGAGCCGATCGCGGACGGCGGCGCGATTTTCGAAGCCTGGAGCGACGAGGCGTGGACGATCGACGGCGCGGCGGTGCGGGTATCGCTGGTTTGTTTCGGCGCCGATCCTCTCGATAACACTCACCCTGAAGAGCCGTGCAGCGTCTCGAAGGATGTGGGCGCTCTTGGCGACGCCGTGAGGGAAAGGCGCCTTGACGGAGGGCTCGTCGAGCGCATTGCGCCTGATTTGTCGGCGAATGCGTCCGAACTGACGACGGCACGTCCGCTGAAGGAGAATGCTGAGGTTGCCTTTATGGGCGACACAAAAGGCGGCGCTTTTGACATCCAAGGAACGCTCGCGCGCGATTGGCTGACACGGCCACTAAATCCGAACGGAAGGCCAAACGCCGATGTGCTGCGACCGTGGGTAAATGGTCTCGATATCGCGCGTCGACATCGGGATATGTGGATAATCGATTTTGGCTGGGAAATGGGGGAATCTGAAGCGGCTCTTTATCAAGAGCCTTTTGGCTACCTTCTCACCGAAGTGAATCCTGTTCGCATACAAAATCGTCGGGAAACGTATGCACGAAATTGGTGGCGCCATGTTGAGCCGAGGCCGGCTCTATTCGGTTTCACAAAAGCGTTTCGACGAGTAATAGTAACCCCTGAGGTATCCAAGCACCGTGTATTTGATTGGCTGGATACGACTGTACTCCCCGATCACAAGCTGCAAGTGATCTTGCGAGACGACGACACCTCCATGGGAATTTTAATTAGTCGCTTCCACCATGCGTGGTCTTTGGCGACAGGATCATGGCACGGGGTCGGGAACGATCCACGTTACACGATCACGACCACCTTCGAGACCTTCCCGTTCCCCGAGGGCCTGACGCCCAACGTCCCGGCTTCAGCCACCGCCGGCGACCCGCGCGCGCAACGGATCGCCGCGGCGGCGAAAAAACTCGACGACCTGCGCCGCGCGTGGCTCAACCCGCCCGACCTCGTCGACGTCGTCCCCGAAGTGACGCCGACCGCCGCGCCGGGCGAAGCGCCGCGGCGTTATCCCGACAGGATTTTGCCCAAGACGGTCGAGGCGGCGGCGAAGCTCAAGGCGCGCACGCTGACCAACCTCTACAACGAGCGCCCGCGCTGGCTCGCCGGCGCCCACGACGCCCTCGACCGCGCCGTCGCCGCCGCCTACGGCTGGCCCGAGGACATTGCCACCGACGACGCCCTCGCCCGACTGCTGGCGCTCAACCTCGAACGGGCGGCGGCGCAATAGGGCGGCGCGGTCCGTGGCGCGTCGCGATTACGGCGTCGTCCCGACGCCTTTGGACCGCGACAGCCGCGCTCCGCGACATCGCGCTGCCGATGTCGCCCTTTACCCGGTTCGCATGGCGCAATCGGGAGAGGCCGTCGCGATGAAACCCGGTCGAATCGACCAAGGCGCCGAGGACGCCATCCGCCGTTTTCTCAGCCGGATCGCGGACCGATACGATCTCGCGGGCGCCGTCCTCCATGGCTGCCGCGCCCGTGGGACGCATCGCGACGACAGCGATGCGGACCTCGCCGTGCTCCTCGAGGGCGACCGCGGGAAAGCGCCGCAATACACACCTTTTCCGGGCGAGTTGGACAATACGAAGCGCCGGTCAAATTGCATCGCGTGCGATCCTCCTTCATCATGATCGCATCGTATGTTCGTCTTCTGTTATGGCCCAGAATTTGCTCCAGGCAAGTCACCCCCGTGCGTCGCGACAAACGAGCTCCTGGCTCGGCTGCTTTACGCGTCTCGCTTACCGACCCGGATCGTCCGCGGCGGAAGCAAGGTCACAGCGACACGCGCGCTCGCGCCGCCAGCTCCCCCACGATCCCGCGCCGAAAGGCCAGCACGCAGACGACGAACACGACGCCCTGGATCACCGTCACCCACTCGCCGAACTGGGCGAGGTAGTTCTGCATCGCCACCACGATCACCGCCCCGACCACCGGCCCGTAGAAGGTGCCCATGCCGCCCAGAAGCGTCATCAGCACCACCTCGCCCGACATCGCGAAGGCGACGTCGGTTAGCGAGGCGTTCTGGGCGACGATCGCCTTGGTGGCCCCGGCGAGGCCGGCGAACGCGGCCGAGAGGGTGAAGGCGGCGAGCTTGTAGAGCGTGGCGCGGTAGCCGAGCGAGATCACCCGCGGCTCGTTCTCGCGGATGGCTTTCAGAATCTCGCCGAACGGCGAGTTGACGATGCGCTGGATGGCGAGAAAGCCGAACAGGAACACGACCGCGACGAAGACGTAGAGGATCCAGGGGTTCGACAGGTCGAAGAGGCCGAGCGCGCGCCCCTGCGGCACCGCCTGGATGCCGTCCTCGCCGTGGGTGAAGGGCGCCTCGACGCAGACGAAAAAGATCATCTGCGAGAAGGCGACGGTGATCATGGCGAAATAGATGCCGCTCGACCGGATCGCGAGCGCGCCGGTCACGAGGCCGAGAACGGCGGACGCGAGAGTCCCGAGCACGATGGCCGACACCGGCTCGAGGCCCCAGACTTTCGCCGCGTGGGCGCAGACGTAGCTCGCGAGGCCCAGGAACATCGCGTGCCCGAGCGACAGCAGGTTGACGTAGCCGATCAGGAGGTTGAACGCGCAGGCGAACAGCGCGAAGCAGAGCGCCTGCATGACGAAGAACGGATAGGCGGCGAAGGGCGCGATCGCGATCAGCGCGACCATCGCCGCGAAGGCGATCAGGTTCGCCCTGCGGTTGCGCCCGGTGAGATCCACAGCGGGACCGGCTTGGACGCTGGTGGTCATTGCGCCCTCCCGAACAGCCCGGCCGGCCGGACCAGGAGAACGATCGCCATGATGAAAAAGACGACGGTGTTCGAGGCCTCCGGATAGAACACTTTGGTCAGGCCCTCGACGACGCCGAGCGTGAAGCCGGTGACGATCGAGCCCAGGATCGAGCCCATGCCGCCGATCACCACCACCGCGAACACGACCGCGATGACGTCGACGCCCATGCCCGGACGCACCTGGGTGATGGGCGCGGCGAGGACGCCCGCGAAGGCGGCGAGCGCGACGCCGAAGCCGTAGGTCAGCGTCACCATCCGCGGCACGTTGATTCCGAAGGCGCGCACCATGGTCGGGTTCTCGGTGGCGGCGCGCAGGTACGCCCCGAGCTTCGTCTTCTCGATCACCAGCCACGTGCCGAAGCACACGGCGAGCGAGGCGACGATCACCCAGCCGCGGTAGACCGGCAGGAACATGAAGCCGAGGTTCCAGGCGCCCGTCAGCTGCTTCGGAATGGCGTAGGGTATGCCGGAGGCGCCGAAATAATTCTGGAACAGGCCTCGGAAGACCAGCGCGAGGCCGAAGGTCAGGAGCAGGCTGTAGAGCGGATCGAAGCCGGCGAGGCGCTTGAGGAACAGGCGCTCGACCACCGCGCCGAGCGCGCCGACGATCAGCGGCGACAGGATCAGCGCCCACCAATAGTCGAGGCCAGTCAGCGCCAGCAGGAAATAAGCAGCGAAAGCGCCCATCATGTAGAACGCGCCGTGGGCGAAGTTGACGATCTGCAACATGCCGAAGATGACGGCGAGGCCGAGGCTGAGCAGCGCGTAGAACGAGCCGTTGATGAGCCCGATGAGCAATTGCCCGTAGAGCGCGGGCCAGCTGATGAAATGGCCGAAGAGGGTCATCGGCGGACCCTCGTCCGGCGGCGCACCCTCCGGCCTCGCCCCCTCTCCCCGCTTGCGGGGAGAGGGCCGGGGTGAGGGGCTGCACAGCCATTGGTCGTTGACGGGCCTGCGCAGCCCCCCCGACGTTGGCGCGGCCCCTCATCCGGCCGGCTTCGCCGGCCACCTTCTCCCCGCGAGCGGGGAGAAGGGACTTGCATGGCCGGGGTCAGGGGCTGCGCCAGCGTTCGATCGTTGGCGCAGCCCATCATCCGGCCTTCGGCCACCTTCTCCCCGCGAGCGGGGAGAAGGGACGCGCCCTCTGGCGAGGGGCAATCAAACACGATCCTCATCACACCCCCAGCGTCTCGTGCAGCTGCCCCATGCGTCCCTCGAGCTCGGCGTTGGAGAAGGCGTCGATGATTTTGCCGTGCTCCATGACGAAGAAGCGGTCGGCGAGGGTCGAGGCGAAGCGGAAGTTCTGCTCGACCAGCAGGATGGTGAAGCCCTCGCGCTTGAGCTCGGCGATGGTGCGGCCGATCTGCTGGATGATGACGGGGGCCAGGCCCTCGGTCGGCTCGTCGAGCATGAGGAAGCGCGCGCCGGTGCGCAGGATGCGCGCGATCGCCAGCATCTGCTGCTCGCCGCCGGAGAGCTTGCCGCCGCCGCTGGAAAGCCGCTCGCGCAAATTGGGGAAGAGCGCGTAGATGCGCTCGACGCTCATCGCCCCGGTCTTCGCGATCGCGGGCGGGAGGAACAGGTTTTCCTTCACCGTGAGGCTCGAGAAGATGGCGCGCTCCTCCGGGCAGAGAGCGACGCCGAGGCGGGCGATGCGCTCGATCGGCAGGGCGATCAGCTCGCGGCCGTTGAACAGGACCGAGCCGCTCCGCTTGCCGACGATCCCCATGATCGCCTTCAGCGTCGTCGTCTTGCCGGCGCCGTTGCGGCCCAGCAGCGTCACGACCTCGCCCTCGCGCACGTCGAGGTCGACGCCGTGAAGGATGTGCGATTCGTTGTACCAGGCCTGAAGGCCCCTGACCGCGAGCACCGTCGCAGGATCGCCCTCGGGAGCGCGCCGGACCGCCGCATCAGCCATGTCCCGCCCCCATGTAGGCTTCCCGGACTTCCGGGTTCTCCGACACCGTCCGATAGTCGCCCTCGGCCAGCACCCGCCCGCGGGTCAGCACGGTGATGCGATGCGACAGGTCGGCGACGACCTGGAGATTGTGCTCGACCATCAGGATCGTCCGGTTCGCCGACACCCGGCGGATCAGCGCTGCGATGCGGTCGATGTCCTCGTGGCCCATGCCCGCCATCGGTTCGTCGAGCAGCAGCAGCTCGGGCTCGACGGCGAGCGTGGTGGCGAGCTCGAGCGCGCGCTTGCGGCCGTAGGAAATCTCGCCGGCCGTGGCGTAGGCGAACGAGGCCAGCCCGACGTTCTCCAAAAGCTCGAGCGCGCGCGCGTTCAGCGGCTCGAGCGCCGACTTCGACCGCCAGAAGTCGAACGAATCGCCGCGCGACCGTTGAAGCGCGATCCGAACGTTTTCGAGCACGGTGAGGTGGGGAAAGACCGCCGAGATCTGGAACGACCGCACGAGCCCGCGGCGCGCGACGTCGGCGGGGCGCAAGGCGGTGATGTCGCGGCCGTTGAAGGTGATCCTGCCCGCGGTCGGCGCGACGAATTTGGTCAGCATGTTGAAGCAGGTCGTCTTGCCGGCGCCGTTGGGGCCGATCAGGGCGTGGATCGCGCCGCGCTTGACCCGCAGCGAAACCTCGCTCACCGCCTGGAAATCGCCGAAGCTCTTGGTGAGGCCCTCGGTGACGAGAATGTCGTCCTCGCTCATTCCCGCCCGCCGCTCCCGCGCATGCGCTTCCCCCTCCGATGGCCCGCAATCAAGCCGTTCGCGCGGCTGTTTGTAAAGCCCCAAACGCGGCTGCGGGAGCGCGCGGCGATCGGCGGGGGCGCGCGCGCCGCCGGGGGGCTCGCCGGCGCGGCGACAATTTTCAAAGGAAGGAGCGCGTCTCGCGCTCCTTGGCCGGCGAGACGCCGCCCCTCCGAAGGACCGCGATGCGGATGCGGCTCCTGCCGGTTCGACCGTCGGCGCCGGAAACAGGCGTCTGACGCCGCAGCAGCGGCGACAGGTCGCCGATTTTGCTCACGGCTTGTGTCCCGGCAGCCGGTTGTGCAGGCGGCGCTCCCAGTCGAGAGCCTGACGCACGATGGCGTCGAGATTGTCGCGCGTCGGCTTCCACCCGAGGACGCGCTTGGCCCTGTCGGCGCGGGCGACGACCGCCGCCGCGTCGCCGGCGCGGCGCGGCGACAGGATCACCTTGAAGTCGACGCCGGACACCCGCTTGACCACGTCGATGACTTCCTTGACCGTCTCGCCGTGGCCGTAGCCGCAGTTGCACACGATGCTCTCCCCGCCGGCGCGCAGGTAGCCGAGGGCCGACATGTGGGCGTCGATCAGGTCGCTCACCTGAATGTAGTCGCGCACGCCGGTGCCGTCGCGGGTCGGAAAGTCCTGGCCGAAGATCTCCATGCTCGGATACATGCCGAGCGCCGTCTGGACGCCGCGCTTGATGAGATGGGTCGCCTTGGGCGTCGACTGCCCGAGCCGCCCCTGCGGATCGGCGCCGGCCACGTTGAAGTAGCGCAGCGCGACATATCGGAAGTCGAAGGCTCGGGACGCGTCCTCGAGGATCCATTCGACCATCAGCTTCGAGCGGCCGTAGGGAGAGATCGGCGCGAGCGGCGTCTCCTCCGACACCGGTTCGGACGAGGTCTCGCCGTAGACGGCCGCGGTGGAGGAGAAGATGAAATGCTTCACGCCGCCCTTGATCGCCGTCTCGATCAAGGTGCGGGCTTTCGAGGTGTTGTTGAGGTAATAGCCGAGCGGATCGACGACCGAATCGGGCACCACGATCTTGGCGGCGAAATGGGCGATGGCGTCGACCTCGTGCTCCTCGATCAGCCGCGCCACGAGGTCGGCGTCGCCCATGTCGCCGACGACGAGCCGCGCCGGCTCGAGGACCGCCCAGTCGTAGCCGGTCGAGAGGTCGTCGAGCACGATCACCTTTTCCCCGGCGTCCATCAGGCCGAGGGTCATGTGGCCGCCGATATAGCCGGCGCCGCCGGTCACCAAAACGCTCATCGTTCATCCTTCCCACTTCCAAGCCCGCCCCGCCGAGGCGCGGCGATCCGCTCCGAAATGCCGCATGGCAGGCCGGAGCCGGACCTGTTAAGCGATAGCAGATTCGGACCGCATTCATCCAACGACCGCCCAAGCGGCCTCCTCAGGGACGGAAAATCCATGAAGAAACCGATTCGCAAAGCCGTTCTGCCCGTGGCTGGCCTCGGCACGCGCTTCCTGCCGGCGACCAAGGCCATCCCGAAGGAGATGCTGACGGTCGTCGATCGCCCGATCCTGCAATACATCGTCGACGAGGCCCGCGAGGCGGGGGTCGAGCATTTCATCTTCGTGACCGGCCGCAACAAGGGCGTCATCGAGGACCACTTCGATTCGTCCTATGAGCTCGAGGACACGCTCAAGCGGCGCGGCAAGGACGGGGTCTACGCAGCCCTGATGGCCGACCTGCCGCCGGCCGGCGCGACCAGCTTCACCCGCCAGCAGTCGCCCCTCGGCCTGGGCCACGCGGTGTGGTGCGCGCGCGACATCGTCGGCGACGAGCCGTTCGCCGTCCTGCTCCCCGACATGGTCACCAAGCCAGGCGGCCACGGGGGCCGGTGTCTCGCGCAGTGCGTCGAGGCCTACAACGAATTCGGCGGCAATATTCTCGCGGTCGAGGAGATTTCGCCGGAGGAGACGCACCAGTACGGCGTCGTCGCGGTCGGAGCCCAGCACGAGCGCGCCGTCGAGATCACCGGCATGATCGAGAAGCCGCGCCAGGGAACGGCCCCCTCCAATCTCATCATTTCCGGGCGCTACATCCTCCAGCCGGAGATCTTCCAGATCCTCGAGCTGGTCGACAAGGGGGCGGGCGGCGAAGTTCAGTTGACCGACGGCATGATCCAACTCGCCCGCAAGCAGAAGTTCCACGGGGTGAAATTCGACGGCGCCACCTTTGACTGCGGCTCGAAGCTCGGGTTCCTCGCCGCCAACATGGCCTTTGCGCTCGGCCGCCACGATCTCGCCGCCGGGATGAAGGACGAGCTGCGCAAGCTGGGCTTCCTCCCCAGGGCCGGCTGAGCCCGAGCCGCGCCCGGCGGGCCGCGGCGGGCCAGTCCGAATGGGGCGCGAGCGCCCCGGTTGCTGCGACGAGCGGCGATCGAAATGGCGGGAATGCGTGTGATGACGCCCCTCGGTTTTGTCCGAGGAGACGCGTTGAGGGGAAGGCTGCGTCAACCATGAACCCGAAATCGCTGCAATGGGATTGGCTGGGGTGGCAGGTTTTCACGCCAATCCTGGGGCCGATTGCCGTGTCCGCCGCTGTCGCCGCGCTGTGGGAAACCGGAGTGAGTGACTTCAAGATTGACTGGGCTATCGTATTTGACGATGTAAGTCCTTGGGCTTTGTCGTTTTACTGCGTCACCTTGATTTGTGTCACGATGCACGATTTTTGGCCGAAGCTTCCGTCGCATCCGGTTCTCGGCGTAAGCCTTATTTTGGTCGCATTTTCGGTTGCAATTTACGCTTCCTTCATTGTGATCTGGCGTCACGACCCTACATTCCACGCGGGAACGAAGCTTTGGCAGATGGCGTTCATATTTCTGGTCGCCGTCGTGTCGTTGTGCCATCGGGCTGTGGAGGACATGAGGAGGGCGCCGTTATGAACCCAGAAGCTGAAAAGAGAACGAGTGAGCTTCTTTCAAGAAAAGGCGCGGTTCACGTTCCGATTGCTGTTCGATTCGGTTCCGGTTTCAACCCAGACAGCGGAAGTTCTGAACGGGGATCAAGCGAAGACAACTCACCAAGAAGTCTCGAACGCGAAAGCATAGGGGCCGGCGCTGCAGGTGGAGCTGCGGTCGGTTCGGTGTTTGCTTTAGCAGTGGCTTCCAGCGTTGCTGCAAGCCCTATCATCGGCGCGCTTGTTGGCGCAGGTCTCGGGGCGTTGGCGGGCGCTCTCGCCAATAACGCCAGCAAGCACGGCTCGTCTGAATCGGATCCCAATCCTTGAGCACGCCGGCCATATCGGCGGTTTCCGGTAGCGCATCCGCAGCCGCATAGGCTTCTTTCGAGCATTGCTACGAGTACGCGCCCGCCTTGCGAGCACGCTCTTGCGCGGTGCAAATTCTGTCTTGATCGACGTCCCCAGCGGCGAAATGGACCATCCCGCACATTCGGATCACGCGGTCGCCAGGGACGTTTCTCGGCCAAGATGCGAACATGGCGAAAGCGCGCCAGCGGACAATTCGGCAGCCCCATGCAAAGTGGCCGCTATCTGCCGGGCCCGCGGGTTTTGCCTTCTGCACGACAGTGGTATGAGCCCGCATGATTTCCGACCAGCCCGCCGCCGTCCTGTCGGCCCTCCGAACCCTCGACATCGAACGGCGCGGGCTCGACGCGCTCGACCGGGCGATGCGCAGGACGGGCGCGGCGGAGCTCGGCGCCGCCTTCTCGCAGGCCGTGGAGGCGATCTCGGCGGCGAGCGGGCGCGTCATCGTAACCGGCATGGGCAAGTCCGGGCACGTGGCCCGCAAAGTCGCCGCGACGCTCGCTTCGACCGGGCAGCCGGCTTCCTTCGTCCATCCCGCCGAGGCCAGCCACGGCGACCTCGGCATGGTGCAGAACGGAGACGTCGTCCTCGCCCTCTCGTGGTCGGGAGAGACGGTCGAGCTCGCGGCGATCGTCACGTTCGCCAAGCGTTACGCGATCCCGCTGATCGCCATGACGGCCCGCGCCGACAGCGCGCTCGGCCGCGAGGCCGACATCCGCCTCGTCCTGCCCGACGCCGGCGAGGCCTGCCCGAACGGCCTCGCGCCGACCACCTCGACGACGATGCAGCTCGTTCTCGGCGACGCCCTGGCGATCGCGCTGCTCGAAAACCGCGGCTTCACCGCCCGCGACTTCCAGGTCCTGCATCCGGGCGGAAAGCTCGGCGCCAAGCTCCAGCACGTCCGCGACGTCATGCATGCCGGCGAGCGCGTGCCGCGCATCGAGGCCCGCGCCCGGATGGCGGACGCGATCGTCGAGATGTCCTCCAAGGGATTCGGCTGCGTGGCCGCCTTCGACGGCGGCAAGCTCGTCGGGATCGTCACCGACGGCGATCTGCGCCGTCACCTCAAGGCCGGGCGTTCGCTCGAAACGCCGGTCGCCGAGGTCATGACGCGCAAGCCTCGCACCATCGCGCCCGAGGCGCTGGTTGCCGAGGCGCTCGAGAACATCAGCCACAAGATCTCGGCGCTGCTCGTGGTGGAGGGCGACGCGGTGGTCGGCATCGTGCATTTCCACGACTTGATGCGCATCGGCGCGGTCTGAGCAGCCTCGGCTGGGGGCCACGTCTCGAGCGCCAACGGCCGCGAGACGCCACCCTTTTGATTCGTCTCGATATCCGTAGGGCGGATGATTCCGCGCCTCAGCTTGTCAAACATGGACCTCGAGGTCTAGACAGGGCGCCGCCGGGCGCAATCTTTGTCGCCTCGAGCCTTGGTTTCAAAGGGGCCCCCATGAACGCCATCACCCGTCGGTCTCTCATTCTCTCCGGGGCCGCGCTGGCCGCCGGTTCCGTCGTCGCGCCCGCCGAGGCCGCGACCGGATCGATCTCGATCAGCATCGTGAGCGCCGGCTTCATCTTCGGCGCCACGATCGGCAACGGCGTCCTGCGCTTCCAGGGGACGGACTTCCGGCTGAGGATCGGCGGGATCAGCGCCGGCGCGATCATCGGCGCCTCTGGGACCGATCTGGTCGGGACCGCCTTTCATCTGCATCAGCCGGCTGACATCGAGGGCATCTATTCGGCGATCGGCGCGGGAATGTCCGTCGCCGGCGGCCGCTCGGTCGCGCAACTTACCAACGCGCGCGGCGTGATCTTGAAGCTGCACGGCCGCCAGATGGGCCTCATGTTTTCGATCGACCTCAGCGGCATGTCGATCGCGCTGGCGTAAGCGCTCGCGTTTCGGTCGAATCGCGCCCGGTCGACGCGGTCGTCGACCGGGCTCGGCTACAGTTGACCGTAGTAGGCGCCCACGCCGTGCTTGCGCTTGAAATGCCTCGCCAGCAGCTCGGGCTCGATCGATCCCAGATCGGGCGAAAGCGCGAGCGACATCAGCGCCATATCGGCGACGCACTCCATCGCGACCGCCCTCTCCACCGCCTTGGCGACGGTCGGTCCCCAAGCGAACGGCGCATGCCGATTGACCAGCACGCCGGGAAAATCGGCCGGATCGAGGCCCGAGAAGCGCTCGACGATCACGTTCCCGGTCTCCCACTCGTAGGCGCCGGCGATTTCGGCCGCCGTCATCTTGCGCGTCACCGGCACCTCGCCGTTGAAATAATCGGCGTGGGTGGTGCCGAAAATCGGGATCGGCCGTCCCGCCTGGGCGAAGGCGGTCGCACGCGAGGAATGGGTGTGCACGACGCCGCCGATCCCCGCAAAGGCGAGGAAAAGGCGGCGATGGGTCGGCGTGTCCGACGACGGTCTCAAGCGCCCCTCGACCGTCCGCCCGTCGAGATCGACGACCACCATGTCGTCGGGCGACAGCGCGGAATAGTCGATGCCGCTCGGCTTGATGGCGAAAGCCCCTTTCGCACGGTCGATGGCGCTCGCGTTGCCGAAGGTCAGGTTGATGAGGCCCTGCCGCGGCAGGGCGACGTTGGCCTCCCAGGCTTCGCGTTTCAGCTCGGTGAAGTTCGACATCTTCCCCCCGATCAGGCCCGGAAGCCCTGCGCCAGATAGTAGTAGACGTCGTTGTTGCGCAGATCCTGCTTGAACGCCGGGAGCCCGGTCTCCTCGCCGATCCGGACGAACTCGATGCCGGCGATGGTGGCGAAATCTTCGAGCATCTCGGCCGTCACCGCATAGCTGAAGCCGGTGTGGTGCGCCCCGCCCGCCAGAATCCAGGCCGTGCAGGCCGTCTTGAAGTCGGGCTTGCACTCCCACACCGCGCGGGCGACCGGCAGCTTCGGCAGAACCGGGTGGTTGACCGCCGTCACCTCGTTGACGAGCAGGCGGAAGCGCGACCCGAGGTCGATCAGGGTCGCATTGAGCGCCGGGCCGGCGGGCGCGTTGAACACGAGGCGGACCGGATCCTCCCGGGCGCCGATCGAGAGCGGGTGAATCTCGAGCGTCGGCTTCGCCTCCGCGATCGACGGGCAGACCTCCAGCATATGCGCGCCGAGCACGAGATGGCCGTCCGGCGGCAGGTCGTAGGTGTAGTCCTCCATGAAGGAGGTTCCGCCCCGCAGCCCCTCGGCCATGACCTTCATGGCGCGCAGGAGCGCCGCCGTCTTCCAGTCGCCCTCGGCGCCGAAGCCGATTCCGTCCGCCATCAGGCGCTGGGGCGCGAGGCCCGGAAGCTGTTTCAGCCCGTTCAGGTCCTCGAAGGTGGTGGTGAAGCCCTTGAACCCGCCGCGCTCCAGGAACGAACGCAAACCGAGCTCGAGCCGCGCGCCGTAGAGGAGCGACTCGCGGCGCTCGCCGCCCCGGCGCAGCGCGGGCGCGACATCGTAAAGCTCCTCGTATTCGGCGGCCAAGGCTGTGGCCTCGGCGTCGGAGACCGCGGCGACCGACTTCACCAGCTCGCCGACGCCGTAGCCGTTGGTGGAAAAGCCGAACGTCATTTCCGCGGCGACCTTGTCGCCCTCGGTCACCGCAACTTGGCGCATGTTGTCGCCGAAGCGGCAGAAGCGCGCGCCCTGCCAGTCGTGCCAAGCGCGGGCGGCGCGCATCCAGGCCCCCATGCGGTCGTGCACCTCCGGGTCGGACCAATGTCCGACCACGACCTTGCGCTTGAGCCGCATGCGCGTGTGAATAAACCCGGCCTCGCGGTCGCCGTGCGCCGACTGGTTGAGGTTCATGAAGTCCATGTCGATCGTCGACCACGGCAGGTCCCGGTTGAACTGGGTGTGGAGATGGAGAAACGGCTTCTGCAGCGCGTTCAGCCCGCGAATCCACATTTTCGACGGCGAGAACGTGTGCATCCAGAAAATCAGGCCAGCGCAGTTTTCGTCGGCGTTCGCCTCGAAGCAAAGCCGGACGATCTCGTCGGGCGTGGTGACGAGCGCCTTGTTCACGACCTTCAGCGGCAGCTTCGGGGACTGAGCCAGCGCGCCGGCGATATCCCGGGCGTCGGCGGCGACCTTCTGCAACGGGCCCGGCCCATAGAGGTGCTGCGACCCGCAGACGAACCAGATTTCGGGATTGGCGAGATGGATCATGGGGCGTCTTTCGTCGTCTCGGCTCAGGATGCGGCGCGCTGGGCGTATTTGATCTCGATCAGGTCTTTCATGACCCGGGTGAGGTCGGCCGAATTCGTCAGGCCGCCGAAGCTGTCGTAGAGCGCCCGGTAGAGCGCGTAGAGGCGATCGTAGACCTTTCGGTTCGCCTCGATCGGCGCGTAATGGACCGCCTTCAGCCTCGTCATCGCCTTTTGCGCGCTGGCGAAGCCGGGATGTTGTCCGGCGAGAACGGCGGCGGCGATCGCCGAGCCCAGCGCGCAGCTCTGGCTCGATCCCGCGACGTACATCGCGCGGCCGGTCACGTCGGCGTAGATTTGCATCAGCAGCGGGTTCTTCTCGGCGATGCCCCCGCTGCACACGACGCGCTCGATCGGCACGCCATATTCCGCGATCCGCTCGATGATCGCGCGCGCCCCGAAGGCGGTCGCCTCGAGCAGCGCGCGGTAGACGTCGGCCCGGGTGGTGTAGAGGTCCTGCCCGAGGATCAGCCCGGTGAGGAGCTGGTCGACCAGGATCGTGCGGTTGCCGTTGTTCCAATCGAGCGCCAGCAGGCCGGACTGGCCGGGCTTCTGCGCGGCCGCCTGGGCGGTGAGCTCGGCATGAAGCGCGGCGTCGCCGCGGCACACGCCCTCGACCCACCACTTGAAGATGTCGCCGACCGCCGACTGCCCCGCCTCGATGCCGAAGAAGCCGGGCAGGATCGCGCCTTTCACGATGCCGCAGATGCCTGGGATGTCGGCGATCGCCTTGCCGGCCGAGACGACCGCGCAATCGCAGGTCGAGGTGCCGATCACCTTGACGAGCGTGCCTTCGCTGACGCCGCAGCCGATCGCGCCGTAATGGACGTCGAACTCGCCGATGGCGATCGGGATTCCGGCGGTCAAGCCGAGCTTTTCAGCCCACTCGGCCGTGAGCGTCCCGGCCGGCGTATTGGCGTCGTGAGCCTTTTCGTACAGCCGGTCGCGCAGATCGCCGAGCCGAGGATCGAGCGCGCGCAAAAATTCCTTGTCCGGAAGGCCGCCCCATTCGTCGGCGTAGAGCGCCTTGTGGCCCGCGGCGCAGACGCCGCGCCGGATTGCGAGCGGGTCGGTCACGCCGGCGAGCACCGAGGGAATCCAGTCGGCGATCTCGACCCAGGAATATGCGGCGTCGAACACCTCGGGGGCGACGGCGAGGCAGCGCCAGATCTTCGACCAGAACCATTCCGAGGAATAGACGCCGCCGCACTTGGCGATGTATTGCGGGCGCATTTCGGCGCAGAGCGCAGTGATTTTCGCCGCCTCGCTCCAGCCGGTGTGGTCCTTCCACAGCCAGCATTGCGCCGCCAGATTGGCGCTCCAGCGCTCGTCGAGAGCGAGCGGACGATTGTGCCTGTCCACAGGAAGCGGGCTCGATCCCGTCGTGTCGACGCCGATCCCGACGATCTTCGCGGGGCTGAAATCGGGACTCTCGGCGGCTGCGGCGAGCGCGCCGCGGATACTCTCCTCGAGGCCGTAGAGGTAGTCGCCGGGGAACTGGCGGGCGAGATGGCCGTCCCTCGGGTCGAGCAGGACGCCCTGCGCCCCCGACGGGTAGTCGACCACCCGCGCGCCGTACTCGGCGCCGTCTGAGCAGCGCACGACGAGCGCCCGGACCGAGTTGGTGCCGTAATCGAGGCCTAACGTGAACATGCGCGCTCCGGAACGTGCTGTCGCCGAGCGGCCCGTCTCGTCCGCACACTGCCGGGGAAGCCACTGTCACAGCGACGATGCGACGGTCGCCCAGGTTGCGCTACGGCCCTCGACACGCCGGGCCTGCTGCCGGTTGCGAGGCGGACCATGCGTGCCCTTCCCCCATCGCTCGATCTGCCGGCTGGCCGGGCCGCCGCGTTCGACAGTCCTGTCCATAGCCGAGCCGCGCCATCGCGCCAAGGACAATCATCACGCCGACAGCGCCGCCCGGACGCGGCCTCGAGGGGTCAGAAGCGTCGATCGAATGCGCGCTTGCTGATCCGCTTGTAGATGCGCGTCAGGAAGGCGGTGGCGAACAGAGGCGTCAGCAGGTTGAGAACCGGCACGGCGACCAGAACCGAGACGAGCGCGCCGGCCGCGAACACCTCGAGCAAGTAGCGGTCGAACAGGTCCCGCGCCTCCGCGGCGGAGACGTGGCGCATCGCCGCCAGTTCGAAATATTCGCGGCCGAGCAGATAGCCGTTGAGCACGAAGAAGGCGGCGAGGCCGACGCCGGTGAAGAGCGTGAGCGCCAGCACGACGAGGTTGACCACGATCGAGAGGGCGGCGAAACGCAGCCCGAGCGCGATCGACGGGCCGAGCGGCAAAGGGCGTCCGGGCGGGGCGCCGGGGTCGACGGATCGTTCGACGATCTCCGCGATCTCGTCGAGGTGGAAGCTCGCGACGAGCGAAGCGGTCGGGGGCGTGAGAAAGATCATGCCTGCGACGAGCCCGAGCGCGACGACCGCAGACAGGACCGCGCTCAGCCACCCCGGTCCGACATGGACATGCGACAGCGCCAGACGGTCGAGCCCCACCCCCGCCAGCGCGAGGATCGCCGCGGTCAGGAAGAGCGACCGCCACATCACGCGCCGGAACGGCGGCGAGAGAATCTGGAAGAACGCGTCGATGGCGTCGTTCATCATCGCGGCGGCGTCTCCTTGCCCATCCGCTTCAGCCCCGCCGGCGCGGCCGCCAGATCAGGCTGGTGCTGACCGCGTAGTTCCACACGACGCTGAGGAGCGCGCCGGACAGGCCGGAGAGCCACCAGGTCTGCCTGGAGCTGTAGAGCAGGGAGGCGACGTTGATGTTGGCGAGCGCGCCGACCCCGCAGGCCAGCGCGAAAACGGCGAAGCCGCCGATCATGCCGGCCCCGCGGTAGCGCTGGTTGCGGTAGGTGATCTCATTGTTGAGGACGAAGTTGCTGCCCATGGCGACGATCGTGGCGACGAGCTGGCCCGCCTGGAAATCGGCGAGCCCGAACCAGGCGCGGTAGACCGCCAGGACGAGGATATGCACGACGAGGCCGACGAGCCCGATCATGGCGAACAGGACGAAGCGGACCGGCAGCAGGCCGCCACTCGCGTGGTGGACGACCAGACCGAGAAAATCGAGCCCGACCAGCGGCGTGAGCTTCGATTCGCCCGCCGTGCGCTTGCGGAACTTGTAGGGGACCTCGACCACCCGCAGCTCGCCCGAAGCAGAGAGGACCACGTCGACCAGGATCTTGAAGCCGTCCGGCGACAGGCGCGGCGCCAGCCGCGAGACGATCTTGCGCGGGATCATGAAGAACCCGCTCATCGGGTCGGAGACGGGCGCGCCGGCGATCCGGTTGAAGAACCACCTGCCGAAATCGCTGAGCTTCTGCCGCATGGGCGACAGGCCATCCTCGGCGCCGTCGCGGATGCGCGTCCCGATGGCGAGATTGCCGGCGCCGGCTTCGAGGCGCCGGTACATCTCGGGCAGGATCGTCTCGTCGTGCTGAAGATCGCCGTCGATCACCGCGACATACTCGGCGCTCGAAGCCATCCAGCCCTCGATCACCGCGCCAGCGAGGCCGTTGCGATTGACGCGTCGCAGACACCGCATGCGAGGGTCGGCGGCGGCGATCTCGAACGCGATGTCCGCGGTGCCGTCGGGCGAGTCGTCGTCGACGACGATCATTTCCCACGGCACGCCTTCGAGCGTCTCTTTGATCCGTTCGAACAGCACGGGAACGTTGGCGGCTTCCCGGTAAGTCGGGACGACCACGGACAGGGTCGGCGGCGATTTCGCCGGCTTTGGGTCTCTATCCACTTTGTTCGTCTCGTGATCGGCAAATTACCCGCCGGGAGCGCCGGGATAAGGGAGCGGAAGCTTGCGCGTCAAGCCGTGAACCGGGACGAGCGCGAGGCTGATCGCCGCTTCGCCGTTGCGGGTCAGCGCGAAGGTTTCCGGCGCGCCGAGGGATTGGACCAGAGGCGCGACCTCGGCTTCCGCCCGGCCGAGGTCGGACGCGCGCGAGACGAGGACGCCGTCGCGGCCGAGGAACCGCTCGCCGCTGGAGACGAAGGCCCAGCCGCGCGGATCGTTCGACACCACGAACACCGCAACCTCCGGCCCGAGCGCGAGCGCAATCTTGCCGGCGTCCGACCACTTGGCCGCCAGAACGAAGGCGGGCGGCGGGCGCAACGCCGGCGCGTCGCGCAGGCCGTCCCAACCGAAGGCCTCCAGAGTCGCGTCCGGACCCGGACGGAGCGGCAGAAGCCGCAGCGGCCACCCGGTGGCGGTCTGGACGGCGAACAGCGCCGCGACGGCCGCGAGAAATCCGGCGGAACCGAACGCCCAGCGGCGCAAGGTCCGATCGGCGATCTCGCGGTCCTCGACCCAGGCGCCCATCAGCGCGAAAGCGAAGAACCATCCGGGCATGGTCCAATGCGGCTGGCCGCGCCCGCCCCAAAGAGGGGTCAAGCTGAAAACAAGGATCGGCGGCAGGGCCAGACAGAGCAGGAAGAGCCGCCGTTCGTCCCGGCGCTTGCGCCACGCCGCGACGAGCGCCAGCGCGAGCGCCGCGGCGAGCCAGGGCAAGAGAAAAGCGATCTGGCCGAGCGTCATGACGAGGAGCTGCGCCGGCTTCAGACCCGCTCCCGGCGCGGCGCGCCCCCCCTGAAACCCGAACGAAACCCAGCCATGACGCGCGTTCCAGACGACGACCGGCGCGATCATGAGCGCCGCGACCGCGGCGGCGACCCAGGGCGCGGGGTCGGCGAGCCGGCGACGCTGCCGGGGGGAGAGAACGATGAACCCCAGGACGCCGAGCGCGCTCAGCGCGGCGGTGTATTTCGACAATCCGGCGAGGCCGAATGCGACCCCCGCGACGAGCCAGAGACCCCATTCCGAGGACCGATCGGCAGGCGCAGCGAAGAACAGTCGCGCCAACGCCCAGGCCGCAACCGCCAAGCCGAACAGCAGCGGCCCGTCCGGGACGATCCAGGTCCCTGCGGAGGCGAAGAAGAAGGGCGCGGCGTTGAGCGCGAAAAGCGCGACGATCCCCGCTCGCCCGCCAAAAAGACCGGCTGTCATCCGGTAATAGATCCAGCCGGTCGCGGCGAACAGCAGAAGGAAAGGCAGGCGCGCGCCGAACCCCTCGCCGAACACGCTCGCCGCGAAATGGGCGATCCATTGATGGAGCGGGGGATGGTCGAAATAGGAGAGGTCCAACCCGCGCGCGATCGCCAGCGTGTAGGCCTCGTCGACGCCCGGGCCGAGCGTCAAGGCGAAGACGACGCGGGCGGCCAGGAAACCCGCGACGACGAGGGCGGCGAGCCGGCCGGTCCGGGCCGCCGCCTCCGGCCGCTCGGGGAGGCTCGTCGTCGTCATTCGGGCGCGGTCGCCACCGGCGTCTCCCGCGCTGCGGCGCCCGGCACGAACGCGTCGAACGCCGCCCAGAACTGGTCGCGCAAGGCGTCGCGCTCGAACAGGATCTCGTGCTCGGCCCCCTCGACGACGATCATGCGTCCACCCCTCAGCCGTGCGGCGAACCGCTCGGCTGCGGCGCAATCCGTCACCCGATCGGCGCCGGACGCGATGATGAGTTTCGGCGTGGCGGCGCGCCGGGAAAAATTCGGATCGTCGAAGCGCCTCATCGCCCGGAACGCCGCATGCGCCCAGCCGGCGGTCGGCCCGCCGAGGAAGAGATGCGGCGCCGTCTCGAGCAGGCCGGCGATCCGGGCGTAGCGTGCGGCGTCGGTCGTGAACACGTTGCCGGCGAACGGGCGAGCCCAGAAGGTCTCTGCGTTGTTGCCGGGCGCGAAGGCGCCGCCGAAGCCGAGCGCGACGAGGGTCCCGGCGAGGAGGCGCGCCGGCCCGCGATGGTCGACCCCTTTCACCGCGATCATCGGCGAGGTCAGGACGAGCCGTTCGAACGGACATCGTCCGGCTTCGTCGATCAGCAGGAGGATCGCGCCGCCCATCGAGTGGCCGAGGCCGAACCAGGGCCGCGGACAATGCGGCTCGAGAACCTCGGCGACGAACGCCTCGAGGTCGCGCCCGAACTGGGAAAAGTCGCCGACGTGGCCCTTCCTCGCGTTGGGCAGGAGCCGGTCCGACCCGCCCTGGCCCCGCCAGTCCAGCGCCGCGACCGCAAGTCCGCGCGCCAGCAGATCATGCGCCATCTCGAAAAACTTCTCGATGAATTCGCCGCGCCCCCCGAGGATCGCGACCGTGCCGCGCTTTGCGCCGGCCGGCGTCCAGCGCGCCGCGCGCAGCCGGACGCCGTCGGCGGCCCGAACATATTCTTCGATCGCGCCTTCGGGCGCTGGATTGTCGCTCGTAGACGCCAAAGTCATCCTTCGCCCCGAAGAAGCGCCGCCCGGCCGCATCGGCTGCCTCATAACAGCGGCGTCGTCTGCGCGCCATCCGGCCGGGCTTGCGCATTTCCGACCGTATTCGCTAGAACGCGTCGGGGATGAGCGGCGGGACGACTTGGCTGCGGTGGAGGCTCGCGTCGATGAACGAGGACCGACGCCGGCTGTCGGACGCCGGCCAGCGCCTGCTGGACTCGCTGGTCAGGAAGCGGCTCGGCGCGGCGACGACTTCGCCCGAGCCCGCGGCTTCGCCCGCGGCGCCCGCGGCCGACCATTCGCGCTGGCTCGATTTCCACAACCTTCCCGGCTGCGCCGAGCAGCGCCTGCTTCGCTCCGCCGGCTCCGCGATGGGGCTCAGGGACCCGTATTTCCTGCTGCATGAAGGGGACGCCGGCGCCTTCACCGTCATCGACGGACGGCGCATGATCAATTTTTCCTCCTACGACTATCTCGGGCTCAATCATCATGCCGAAGTCCGGGCGGCGGCGCGCGACGCGATCGACCGGTACGGGATTTCCGCGTCGGCGAGCCGGCTCGTGGCCGGGGAGCGGCCGGTGCATCGGGCGCTGGAGCAGGCGCTCGCCGATCACTACGGCCAGGACGCGTGCCTGACCTTCGTCAGCGGTCACGCCGCCAACGTGTCGACGATCGGCGCCCTCGTCGGCCCGCGCGATCTCGTCGTCCATGACGCGCTCGCCCACAACAGCATCGTGATGGGCGCCCACATGTCGCGCGCCGAGCGCAGGTCCTTCGCCCACAACGATCTCGCCTCGCTCGATTCGCTGCTCGAATCCATCCGCGACCGCTACGAGCGCGTGCTGATCGTCGCCGAGGGGCTCTACAGCATGGACGGCGACCTGTGCGACCTCCCGGGTCTCGTCGCGATCAAGGAGCGCCGGCAGGCTTGGCTGATGATCGACGCGGCCCACGATCTCGGCGTGCTCGGCGCGCGCGGGCTCGGCGTCTTCGAGCATTTCGGCGTCGACCCGCGCCGGGTGGACGTCTGGATGGGCACGCTGTCGAAGACGCTGGCCGCCTGCGGCGGCTACATCGCAGGGAGCAGCCCCCTGGTCGAGTACCTGAAATATTCCGCCGGCGGATTTGTCTACAGCGTCGGCATGCCGCCGGCCGTGGCCGCAGCGGCGCTCGCAGCGCTCGAGATCCTGCGTCGCGAGCCCGATCGGGTGCGACGCCTGCGCGACAATGCGCTGTCCTTCGCCGCGGGCTGCCGGCGGGCCGGCCTCGACGTCGGCTCGAGCGCCGGCGAGGCGATCGTCCCGGTGATGACCGGAGACTCGATCCGCGCCGTGGCGCTGAGCCAGCGCCTGTTCGAGCGCGGGATCAACGTCCAGCCGATCATCGCTCCGGCGATCCCGGAGCGGCAGGCGCGGCTGCGGTTCTTTCTCAGCAGCGAGCACCCGCCCGAGGACCTTGCAACAAGCGTTGAAACCGTCGCCGAGGAATTCTCCGCCACCGGCGGCGCCTCGCCGGCCGCGTTGGTCCGCCGGGCAGGGCGAACGTGAGCGCGGTGCGGGTCGTTCCGGCCGGCGACCCTTCGGGGATCGCGGCGTTCATCGAAGCCGGACGGCGGGCGCAGGCGGCCAATCCGCGCTGGGTCGAGCCGCTTCATCATGAACTCCGCCTGATCTTCAGCGCGCGGCGGGCGCCGTTCCTGCGGGAGAACATCGTGCAGCCGTTCGTCGCATTCCGGGACGGCGAACCCGTGGGACGGATCGTCGCGACCATCGCCAAAGCGCATCTGAAGAAGTTCGACGACGGCTTCGGATTCTTCGGCTTCCTCGACGCCATCGACGACCCGGAAGTGTTCGACGCGCTGTTCGGCAGCGCCGAGCAGTTCCTGCGCGCCAACGGCATGCGCGGCGCGCGAGGACCCTTCAGCCTGACGGTGAACCACGAGTCCGGCCTGCTCGTCGAAGGCTTCGACGAACCCCATGTCGTGCGCACCAACCACGCCGCGCCCCATTACGCAGGCCATGTCGACCGGCTCGGCTACCGAAAGGCGATGGACCTCGTCGCGTACGCCTGCCGCGTCGCGGACGCGAAGCTTCCCGGGCGCCTCGGGCGGGCGGCGGCGGCCCGCCGCCTCGGGCCTAAGTTGGATTTCCAGCGGTTGACCTATCGGACCTGGGGCCGCGACTTCCGGCGCGTCCTCGCGCTCTACAACGACGCCTGGGCCGACAACGCCTGGGCGACGCCGGTCAGCGACGCGGAGGCGAAATTCATCGCCGGCCTCACCCTGCCCGTCTGCAAGCCGCGCTGGATTCAAATCGCTTCGCACAAAGGCGAGGACATCGCGGTCGCCGTCCATATCCCGGACGCCAACGAGGCGCTGGCGGGACTGCATGGCAAGCTCTTTCCTTTCGGGCTCGCGAGGCTCCTCTGGAGCATCCACGCGCGCGGCGCGCGCAGGAGCCGCGTTCCGATGGTCGGCGTCGCGCGAAAATGGCGCAACACCAGGATCGGCGCCGTGGCGGTCGGCGGCCTCTGCGCCCGGACGATCGAGGACGCCCGCGCCGCCGGGGTCGAGGAGATCGAGTACAGTTGGATGCTCGAGAGCAACACGGAGGCGATCAACGGGGTCCGCGGCCTGCCTGCTCGCCGGACGCGGACGTTCCGGATTTACGAGAAAACGATCTAGCGTCCCGACGGGCGGCGAGACGCCGCCCGTCCAAAGGAACGGCTCTGCTTCAGGATTGCGGACGCGCGGTCGCGCGAAAGGCCAGCAGGATGCGTCGCCTGACCGGCTCCGGAAGGAGTTGCTGGAGGCGGGCGGCGACATAGAGGCGCCGTGGGAAGGCGATCACCGCCTGCCTGCGTTCGAGCCCGCGCCGGATGCGCCGCGCGGCCTCCTCGGCGCTCAGCGGAAAGGGCTTCACGCTGTCGTAGGACCGGGTCATGTCCGTGTCGACGAAGCCCGGACAGATCACGCTGACCGAGACCCCGTCGGCGTGGTAGAGCGCGCGCGTCGCGAGGCCGAACGCGACGATGGCCGCCTTGCTGGCCGCGTACGAGGGCGAATCGGGCGGCGGCGCGAACGCCGCGATCGAGCCGAAAAGGGCGATCCGCCCTTGCCGGCGCGCGCGCATGCGCGGGGCGAGCGGCGCCAGCGTGTTCATGACGCCGTTGAGGTTGACGTCGAAGAGGTCCTGCGCTCGGGTCAGGTCCTCCACGGCGCCCGCGTGCGGCGTGACCATCGTCACGCCGGCGCTGGCGATCACGCAGCCGGTCGGCTCGGCCTCGTCGACTTCCACGAGGAAGGCGTGCATGGCGTCCCGGTCGCGCACGTCGATCCGGCCGATCCGCACCCGCGCCCCCTTTGCCCGGGCGCGGTCTGCGACGTCGTCGAGGGCGGCGGCGTCGCGCCCGATCAGGGCGAGCGCGACGCCCGGCGCCGCGTATTCGATCGCCAGCGCCCGTCCCAGACCCTTGCTCGCGCCGGTGACGACAAAGGCTCGGGTCATGCGAATTCCCTCTCGTTGGCGGCCTATGCTAGGGATCGTCGCCGCAAGGCGCGATCTGGAAAGAAGGAGGGGGCGAGATGGCGAAGGCTCGCGCTGTTGGGCTCGACCAGACTGCGAAGGCCGGCCTCGGGCCTGCGAACGTCGCGTTCGAGGCTCCTGCCCGGATCCAAACGAACCTGCTCGCGGCCAGCGAGCGCCGGCTGCTCGACGAACTCTGCCGGCTCATGCCCGCGTGGATCACCCCCGACCGCCTCACCGCCATCGGCTCGGTCGGCGCCGCAGTCGCTGCGATCGGCTACGTCGCGTCGAACTGGCGCCCCGGCTTTCTGTTCGTGTCCAGCCTCGGCCTCGTCCTAAACTGGTTCGGCGATTCCCTCGACGGGTCGCTCGCCCGGCACCGGCGCATCGAGCGCCCGCGTTACGGCTATTTCCTCGATTCTTCGGTCGATGCCCTGAATGTCCTCGTCTTCGCCGTCGGGCTCGGCCTGTCGCCTTACGTGAGCATGTCGGCGGCGCTGCTGCTCCTGTGCAGCTACTATCTGCTCATGCACTATGTCCTGCTTTCGGCGCAGGTCTTTCAGAAGCACGATCTGACCAAGGTCTACCTCGGTCCGACCGAGTTGCGGCTGCTCGCGATGGCGTTCAACACGGTCATTTGGGTCGTCGGGCCGCTCGGCGTCTCGCTGGCCGGGTTCAGCTTTTCGATCTACTCGGCGCTCGTCGTCGCCGAGGCGGTCGCCTTCATCGTCGTGTTCGCGACCGAGGTGTGGACGGCGGCGCGCAGGCTGAGGCGCGAGGAGGTCGCGCGCAGGCCGCCCTGCTGATCGCGTCGCGTCTCGAAGCACGCCCCGCGCGAGCCGATGCGTTTTTCGACGGGCTCGCGACGAGGTATATGGGAGCGGCATAGGCGTCCCGCAGATCGCTCGACCCGCCGCGGCGGGCGTCCCCCGTCACATTTCGGCAACACCCGCCGGGAGACCGTGGCTGTCTCACCCCGGTCGCCTACCCCTCGACCTCAGCGATCCCGACAGCCTTTTTCTCGAGCAGCGCTTCCGCATCGCCAACCTCGACCTGATCCACGTGTCGGACGCGCCCGCGACCGAAGTGCAGAAGGTGTTCGCCGTCATCGGCGGCGGCTTCTCCACCGTCGGCTCCGCCGCAAGCATCGTCTCCGCTGGCGCGGCGGTGAAGTGAAGGGCCGTCAGAGGGTCAGCTCACGGGTCGTCTGGGCGAGGCGGCTCATGCCGTCCTCGTCGCCGAAGCAGGAGGAAAAGTCCTTGCAGACCGAGCAATGCGGCGCGGCGCACAGGCTGAAGCCTTCGAGATCGCAGATACGGCGATAGAAGTATTTCTTCCAGCGCATGTTTTTGACGTTGCCGGCGTGCAGCGCCGGGAAATGCCGCGCGAGCAGCCGCCCGAGTTCGGCGCGGTTGAAGAGGCCGAGGTCCTGCCAGAGGTGGTCGTCGCGCATCGATCGCCGCGCCAGGATCGCCGCCAGCCAGTTTGCGCTCTCGTCGTCGCGGGCGCGGTGGCTCGCCAGCAGCTCGCGCAGCAGCATCTCCTCGTCGTCGAGGACCGGCTCGCCTTCCCTCCAGAGCGCGAACGGGAGCGCGCCGAGCGGAAAGCGCGTGGCGAACAGCCGCGCCAGCGCGCCGCCCGTGAGGCCGAGCGCGTCGGTCAGGTTCGCGATCCCGGCCGCCTCCTCGGTCAAGCCGATCGCGAGGAAGCAGGCAAAGATATGATCGTCGAAGGCTGCGATGTCGTCGGCCTTCGGCGTCTGCGCGGCGCGCAAGGCTGCATAGCGTTGGTCGAACATCGCTCTCTCCGCCTCCTGTCAACGCGCTCGCCGACCGCGTCCGCCACGCTCAGTAGCCCGTCAATGACGGGCGTCCGTTCGGACGCCCTGTGGAGCGCGGCTACAGAAGCAAGATCGGCGCCTGTCGCAAACCCTACGCGTCGATCAGTTCGGCTGCGACATGCGTCTGGCAGTCCTTGGGGCAGACGCGGGAGCAGGCGCCGCAGCCGATGCAGGCCCCGGCGTTGTCGACCAGCATGATCTTGCGGTTGAGCTCGCCGTCGAAATCGTCCTCGTCGTCCTCGGTGACAATGCCGAGGATTTTGCCGTCCTCGTCGACGCCGTGCAGGTGCATGACGTCGCGCGAGCAGACCTTGTAGCAGCGGCCGCAGCCGATGCAGGTCGCGGGATTGATCTTGGTCAGGTAGACGGGGGTCCAGTCGGATCCGTCGCGGGTCTTGTAGCTCATCACGCGGCCTCCATCTCGGCGAGCTTCTTCCGGGCCGCCTCGAGCGCCGCGTAGGCCTCGAGCGCCGCCTTCGCGACATCGGGGATCGACGTCCAGTTGACGGGCAGTTCCTCGCTGAGGTCGTGCAGGTTCATCTTGGCGTTCGTCGCCTTGGCGGACAGCTTCCTGATCTCCGCCTTGAGGGCGTCGGCGTCGGACATGCGCAAAAGTTCCTTCCTTGTGGGGAAAACGATCAGATGTCGGCGACCGCCGGATAGGCGTCGATCCAGGTCTTCGCCTCTTCGACCAGCTTCTCGCCGGCCTCCGCAAGCTTCTCGAAGCTTTCGAAACCGAAGCGGTGCACGTCGCGCAGCGACTTGGAGATCACGACCAGACGGCCGACCGTCAGGATCACCCGGCCGAACCCTTCGTGCGACATCTTCATCATCGGCGAGGCCATGCGGCCGGTCACGCGCTCGATGTCGAGGCCGACCGCGACGTAGAACTTCTCGACCCGGTTCATGATGTCGGGATCGGGATCGCCGATGATCGGGATCTCGCGCCGCTGCTCCTTGGTGACGATGAACTCGCCGATCACCTTGGAGTCGGGCAGCTTCTCCCACACGCCATAGGCGTCCTCGGCGCGCCACACGCTGATGAGGGTCTTGACGAAGGGCGAATCGAGCCCGGTCGGCTTGGCGATCGTGTCGGTCATCGGGATCAATCCTCTTCGAAATCGGGTTTGGCGGGACCGGCGCCGGCGCTCATGAGCACCTTGCGCAACCACGGCGGGGGCGCGCCGGCGAGCATGGCGCGGGTGCGCTCCAGCACCTCGGGGATCGGCGCCGCCTGCGGCGTCTTGATCGGATGGATGTGGGCCGAGACGACCTTGGCTGCGGCCGGGCCGCCGATCGCGAGGCAGAACAGCAGGTGGCAGCCCTGGAGCGCCTCGACCTTGGGCCCGATCTTGTCGTCGCCGTCGGTCTTGTGCGAGCCGGTCTCGTCGGACGTGTCGCCGAAGCCGACCGCCTCGACGAAGTCCCAGCCTTCCTTGGTCACGTCGTAGATCGCGAATTTCGGCGCGGAG
>CAIZGR010000452.1 GCA_903932535.1 uncultured Hyphomicrobiales bacterium
GTGGGGTGACGACGGCCTGCCGGCGCAGGCGCGTCACTGCGAGAATACAGTTTCGCCCGCCGCCGTCATTGCGAGCGAAGCGAAGCAATCCAGGGGCCGCAGGGCGCTCTACGATCCCTAGATGGCTTCGTCGCTTCGCTCCTCGCAATGGTCGCTTCGCTCCTCGCAATGACGGGAACGAATCGACTTGAATTTATTTCGCTCTAGCTCCCCCGATAGGTCGAATAGCTCCACGGGCTGACGAGCAGCGGCACGTGGTAATGGGCGCCTGGGTCCGCGACGGCGAAGCGGATCGGCACGACGTCGAGGAACGGCGGGTCGGCGAGCTTGGCGCCCTGCGCGCGAAAATAGTCGCCCGCGTGGAAGACCAGCTCGAAGATGCCGGCGCGCGCGTCCGTCCCCGCGATCAGCGGCGCGTCGGTCCGCCCGTCGGCGTTGGTCGCCATCGCCGCGACGAGCCGGCGGGCGCCGTCGCCGCCGAATTCAAAAAGCTCGATCCGGACGCCCGGCGCGGGGCCGCCGCGGACGAGGTCGAGAACGTGGGTGGTCAGGCCGGCCAAGACGCGCTCCGTTCGCTTGAAAGTTTCTCATCTAAGCCGATCCGAGGCGCGGCGTCTCGCCGCCCGAGACGCGCGCCTTCCGGTTGCGAACCATGCGGAGCTTACATGGCAGCAGTGCAGCCCAGGTCGATTGCGGATTTCCGTGGCGCATGACAAGAGACTGCGACAAAGACACGCACCGACTTTTGTCGTAGCGTTTTGTGTCCACGCAAGAGGGAGGCCGACCCCATGGATGACCGGGTGCGATCCGTCAACGACGAGACCGACGAATGGCTCGACGCGCTCGATTCCGTCGAGGCGTTCGAAGGCCTGGGCAAGGTCGACGAAATCCTCGACCAGGTCGTCACTTCCGCCCGGCGCAAGGGCGCGCGCCTGCCGTTCGCGGCCAACACCGCCTACGTCAACACCATCCCGCCGGAGGCCCAGCCGCCGCATCCGGGCGACCGCAAGCTCGAGATGGCGATCCGCCGCTTCGTCCGCTGGAACGCCGCGGCGATCGTGGTGCGCGCGAACAAGGAATCCTCCGAGCTCGGCGGCCATATCGCGAGCTTCCAGTCGGCCGCGACCCTCTACGACACCGGCTTCATGCACTTCTGGCATGCCGCGAGCGCGGATCACGGCGGCGACCTCGTCTATTTCCAGGGCCACAGCTCGCCGGGCGTCTACGCCCGCGCCTTCGTCGAAGGCCGTCTGTCGGAGGAGCAGCTGCTCAACTTCCGCCAGGAAGTCGGCGGCAAGGGCCTGTCGTCCTATCCGCATCCCTGGCTGATGCCGGATTTCTGGCAGTTTCCGACCGTGTCGATGGGCCTCGGGCCGCTGATGGGGATCTATCAGGCGCGCTTCCTGCGCTATCTCCAGGGCCGCGGCCTCGCCGACACGCAAAAGCGCAAGGTCTGGGTGTTCTGCGGCGACGGCGAGATGGACGAGCCCGAGTCGCTCGGCGCGATCTCGCTCGCCGGCCGCGAGAAGCTCGACAACCTGATTTTCGTCATCAACTGCAACCTCCAGCGGCTCGACGGGCCGGTGCGCGGCAACGGCAAGATCGTCCAGGAGCTCGAGGGCGGCTTCCGCGGCGCCGGCTGGAACGTCATCAAGGTCCTGTGGGGCTCCGGCTGGGACGAGCTGCTGGCCAACGACACGCAAGGCAAGCTGCGCCAGCTCATGGAGGAATGCGTCGACGGCGAATACCAGGACTTCAAGTCCAAGGACGGCGCCTATATCCGCAAGCACTTCTTCGGCCGCTATCCCGAGACCGCCGCAATGGTGGCGGACTGGACCGACGCCGAGATCTGGTCGCTGACGCGGGGCGGCCACGACCCGCTCAAGGTCTACGCCGCCTACAAGGCCGCCTCGGAGCACAAGGGCCAGCCGACCCTCATTCTCGCCAAGACCGTCAAGGGCTACGGCATGGGCTCGGCGGGCGAAGGGCAGATGATCGCTCATCAGGCCAAGAAGCTCGGCGACGACGCGCTGCGCGGCTTCCGCGACCGCTTCCAGATCCCCGTCTCCGACGAGGACCTGCACAAGGTCCCGTTCCTGCGCTTCGCCGAAACGAGCCCGGAGGCGCAATACCTGCGCGCCCGGCGCGAGGCGCTCGGCGGCAGCCTGCCGGCGCGCCGGCGCGCCAGCGCGCCGCTCCCCATCCCGCCGCTCTCGACCTTCGACGCCCTCCTCAAGCCGACCGCGGAGGGGCGGGAAATCTCGACCACGATGGCGTTCGTCCGCATCCTCACCACGCTGCTCCGCGACAAGGCGATCGGCGCGCGCGTCGTGCCGATCGTGCCCGACGAGAGCCGCACCTTCGGCATGGAAGGGCTCTTCCGGCAGGTCGGCATCTTCAGCCAGGTCGGCCAGCTCTACCGTCCGCAGGACGCCGACCAGCTCATGTACTACCGCGAGGACACGAAGGGGCAGATCCTCCAGGAGGGGATCAACGAGCCGGGCGCGATGGCCTCGTTCATCGCCGCCGGCACCTCGTACTCGACCTCCAACGTCCCGATGATCCCCTTCTACATCTACTATTCGATGTTCGGGTTCCAGCGGGTCGGCGACCTCGCCTGGGCGGCCGGCGACATGCGCGCCCGCGGCTTCCTGATCGGCGGCACCTCCGGGCGCACGACGCTGAACGGCGAAGGGTTGCAGCATGAGGACGGGCACAGCCACGTGCTCGCCTCGACCATCCCGAACTGCGTCACCTACGACCCGACCTACGCCTACGAGCTGGCGGTGATCGTCCACGCCGGCATGAAACGGATGCTGGTCGACAACGAGGACGTCTTCTACTATATCACCACGCTGAACGAGAACTATCCGCATCCGGCCATGCCGGAAGGCGCGGAAGAGGGGATTCTCCGCGGGATGTACAAGCTGCGCGACGTCGCCGCCAAGGCGCCGGGCCAGTCGCCGGCGCTGAGCGTGCGCCTGCTCGGGGCGGGCGCCATCCTGCGCGAGGTCGAGGCCGCCGCCGAGATGCTCGCGCAGGAACATGGCGTGTCGAGCGAGGTGTGGAGCGTGACGAGCTTCACCGAGCTCCGCCGCGAAGGCCTCGACGCCGAGCGCTGGTCGATGCTGCATCCCGAGGACGCGCCGCGCGTTCCTTATGTCACGCAGGCGCTGGCCGGCGGGAAGGGGCCGGTGGTCGCCGCGACCGACTACATGAAGGCGATCGCCGACGGCGTCCGCCCCTGGGTTCCGGCCCGCTACAAGGCGCTGGGCACGGACGGCTTCGGCCGCTCCGACTACCGCCGCCGGCTTCGGTCGTTCTTCGAGGTCGACCGCTGCCACGTGGTGGTGGCGAGCCTGAAGGCGCTGGCCGACGATCAGCTTCTGCCGTCGAAGCGGGTGGCCGAGGCCATCGCCAAATACGGCATCGACCCCGATGGCCCGAATCCGGCGCGCAGCTGATCGAAGCCCGACGAATCCGTTAATCTTGCATTTTTTGCGCGGAGGACAGCGCCGGTGGGGAAAATCGACGTGAGCGTGCCGGATATCGGCGACTTCAAGGACGTGCCGATCATCGAGGTGCTGGTGAAGCCGGGGGACGAGGTCAAGGTCGACCAATCGCTGGTGACGCTGGAGTCCGACAAGGCGACGATGGACGTGCCGTCCCCGATCGCCGGCAAGGTGGCCGAGGTGGTGGCCAAGGTGGGGGACAAAGTGTCGATGGGGGCGCTCATCGCCCGCCTCGAGGCTGCGGACGCCAAGGCCGCCGCTCCGGCGGCCCCTGCGCTCGAGGCGCCGCCCGAAGCCGGCGAGCCGCCCGCCGCAAAGGGGCCGGGGCCTGCCGCGCAGCCCACCACGACCGGCCCGGCCAAGCCCGATTTCTCGGGCGTCTTCGCCGGCCCCGCGGTCCGGCGCCTCGCGCGCGATCTCGACCTCGACCTCAACACGATCAAGGGCACCGGCGAGAACGGCCGCAGATCGGAAGAGCACACGTCTGAACTCCAGTCACCGCTCATTATCTCGTATGCCGTCTTCTGCTTGAAAAA
>CAIZGR010000453.1 GCA_903932535.1 uncultured Hyphomicrobiales bacterium
CCGCGCGGCTCCATGTAATTGGTGACGACGCGCGGATTGACGATCCTGATCTTCACGACACGAGCGGCGCCCGCGAAGGCCTCGCCGGTCTTGGCCCGGTCGCCGATATGGGCGTCGAAGGCCACGTTTCCCGGCGCTCCGGCGAACACCTGCGGGGCGTCGGGGCGCAGGGCGTCGAGCGTGTCGGCGACGGCGGCAAGCGGCTCCCAGTCGATCGCGAGCCGCTCGGCGCCGTCCCGGGCGGCCAGCTCCGATCGGCCCACGATCATGGCGACGATGTCGCCGACGTGGTGCGTCTCGTCCCCGGACATGACCGGATAAGGCTTCAGCGGCGTCTTCGAGCCGTCGGCGTTGGCGACCGAGGCGAGGCACGGCAGGTCGCCGAGGTCGGCGAAATCGGAGGCGAGGTAGACGGCCTCGACGCCGGGAACCGCCGCCGCCGAGTCGCGATCGGCGACCGCAAACCGGGCGTGCGCGTGCGGACTGCGGACGAAGACGGCGTGGAGCGCGTTCTCCGGCGCGAGGTCCGAGGTGTAGCGTCCGGCGCCGCGGACGAGGCGATCGTCCTCGATCCGCCGAACGGGCTGTCCCACTCCGAATTTCATTGCGCTCATGGCCTCAACCTCCCCCACCGCCGGCCCGATGGTCAACGGTTCGTTAATCCAACGAGCGGACAATCCGAGCACAAAAGCGTGAAACGCGGGCCACCCCGGATGAGCGAACACCACGATCGAGACCTGGACTCCGCTGGCGACGCGAACGGCCATGCGCGCCGCGAAAACCAAGACGCCGAGGACCGGCGCGATTTCACCCCGTCCGGCGACGCGACGCAAGTCTTTGCGCGCCGCGCGGACGAGGCGCCGCGCGCCGCGCTGCCGGTCCTCATGCCGCATGCGTATTGGCAGAATGGGCGCGACGAGCCGCGGACCCGCTCGTGGGCCGGCTTCCTCCAGCGCCGCTCGACGGCAGCCGCCGCGCTGGGCCTCGCCGTCGCCGTTCTCGGCGGTACGACGTTCGTGATCGTCGACCATCGCCATCAGGCCGCGCTCCTGGCGGCCCGCGCGCAGGAGAACGCAGCGCTCGCTCAGACCGTTTCGGCGCTCAACTCGCGCCTTCAGGCGGTCGAGACCACAAAGGGCCGGGACGAGTTGGCGGAGCTGCGCCGGTCGGTCGGCGACATGAAGACCGCCGCCGCCACCTCGCGCGAGCTTTCCGCCGCCATCGCGCAACTGTCGCAGCGGGTGGAGAAGCTCGACCGGGAGCAGGGCGCCAAGCTCGACAAGCTCGGCGAGCGGGTCGCCCGCGAGGCGAGCGCCCGCACGGCCGCGGTTCCGCTGCGTCTCGAAAAGCCGGAGAAGAAGCCAGCCCCGTCGCCCGCAGCCGCGGCGCAGCCCCCCAAGTTCGGCGCCAACGTCTCGATGGAGCCGACCGGCTCGATCGAGCGGTCGCAGCAGATCCTGCGCGGCTACGTCGTGCTCGGCGCGCAGAACGACATCGCCCTGATCGGCGGCCGCTACGGCGAGCGCGCCGTGCGCGCTGGCGACTATCTGCCCGGCGCCGGGCGGGTGGAGCGGGTCGAGCGCCGGGGCGCCGAATGGGTCGTCCTCACCGATCAGGGCGTGATCGCCTCGGCCTACGCGGCGCCGGACTGATTCGCGGGGCGCATCGGGAACGGGAAAGCCGCCCACCGCGGCCTGTCCTGTGACCGCCGCGCATCAGGCGCGACAAAAACGCCGAACGACCGCGCCGCGCTTTCGGTCCCACAGCGCTTGTGTTACGAAGCCGCCAGAAAAGGGTCGGCGCGCCTCGCCGCTGCGGCCCAAAACGGCAGACGGCGCAAAATGGCAGATCGGCGCAACAGCTTCAGCTACGAGGATCTCCTGGCCTGCGGCCGGGGAGAACTGTTCGGGGCGGGGAACGCCCAGTTGCCCCTGCCCCCGATGTTGATGTTCGATCGCATAGCGGAAATTTCCGAAACAGGCGGCGCGAACAGCAAAGGCGGGGTGCGCGCCGAATTCGACATCAAGCCGACGCTGTGGTTTTTCGACTGCCACTTCAAAGGCGATCCCGTCATGCCCGGCTGTCTCGGGCTCGATGCGCTGTGGCAGCTCACGGGGTTCTTTCTCGGCTGGCTCGGCCTTCCCGGACGCGGTCGCGCGCTCGGCGTCGGCGAGGTCAAGTTCGCCGATCAGGTGCTGCCGAGCGTCAAGAAGGTCGTCTACGGCGTCGACATGAAGCGCGTCTTCCGGGGCAAGCTGGTTCTCGGGATCGCCGACGGCTGGCTGGAGGCGGACGGCAAGCGCATCTACGACGTGAAGGACATGCGGGTCGGCCTCTTTACCCCAGTCGCCCCCGTGTCCGCCTGAAAGGCCGACACGCCGAGACGCGCGCTTATGGAGAATTTGGAATGAGACGCGTCGTCGTCACCGGCATGGGCATCGTATCGTCGATCGGCAACAACGCCCAGGAAGTCGCCGCCAGCCTGCACGACGCCCGGTCCGGCATAACGCGGGCCGAGAAATTCGCAGAACTCGGCTTCCGTTCCCAGGTTCAGGGCGCCCCGACCCTCGTCGCCGAAGAGGTGGTGGACCGCCGAGCGATGCGGTTCCACGGCGGCGGCACCGCTTGGAACCACGTCGCCATGGAGCAGGCGATCGTCGACAGTGGGCTCGCGCCCGGCGAAGTCTCCAACGAGCGGACCGGGATCGTCATGGGATCGGGCGGACCCTCGACCCGTGCGATCGTCGAAGCGGCCGACGTCACCCGCGCCAAAGGACCCAAGCGCGTCGGGCCCTTCGCGGTGCCCAAGGCCATGTGCTCGACCGCCTCGGCGACACTCTCGACCTGGTTCAAGATCAAGGGCTTGAGCTACTCGATCGCCTCGGCCTGCGCGACCTCCAACCACTGCATCGGCTCGGCCTACGAGCACATCCTCATGGGCAAGCAGGACGTGATGTTCGCGGGCGGCTGCGAGGAGCTCGACTGGACGCTGTCGGTCCTGTTCGACGCGATGGGCGCGATGTCTTCGGCCTACAACGACACGCCGGCCCGCGCCTCCCGCGCCTACGACAAGAACCGCGACGGGTTCGTGATTTCTGCCGGCGCGGGCGTGCTGGTGCTCGAGGACTGGGAGCGGGCGAAGGCCCGCGGCGCCAAGATCTACGCCGAGATCGTCGGCTACGGGGCGACGTCGGACGGCCACGACATGGTCGCGCCTTCCGGCGAGGGCGCGGCGCGCTGCATGCGCCAGGCGCTGTCGACGGTGAAGGTTCCCATCGACTACATCAACCCGCATGCGACCTCGACTCCGGTCGGCGACGCCAAGGAAATCGAGGCGTTGCGCGAAGTGTTCGGCTCGGGCGAGAAGTGCCCGCCGATCTCGGCGACGAAATCGCTCAGCGGCCATTCGCAGGGGGCGACCGGCGTGCATGAGGCGATCTATTCGCTCCTGATGATGCAGAACGGCTTCATTTGCGAGAGCGCCCATATCGAGGAGATCGATCCGGCCTTCGCCGACATGCCGATCGTCCGGAAGCGGCGGGACGACGTGAACTTACGCGCGGTCCTTTCGAACTCCTTCGGCTTCGGCGGGACGAACGCGACGCTGGTCTTCAAGCACGTCGACGCGTGACGGGCGCGAACAGCGGAAAATCGGCGACCCACGAACCTTAGCCCCCCCGAACCTGAAAAAGAGCGAGCGATGTCGTCGGGCCTCATGAATGGGAAGCGCGGTCTCGTCATGGGCGTGGCCAACGACCACTCGATCGCGTGGGGGATCGCCAAGGCGCTCGCAGCGGAAGGGGCGGAGCTCGCTTTCACCTACCAGGGCGAGGCGCTCGGCAAACGGGTCGCTCCGCTGGCGGAGAGCCTCGGGTCGACGCTGATCGCGCCCTGCGACGTGGAGGATCTCGCCTCTGTCGACGCGCTCTTTGCGCGCCTCGGCGAGGAATGGGGCGCGCTCGACTTCCTCGTCCATTGCATCGGCTTTTCGGACCGCACCGAACTCAAAGGCCGCTACGCCGACACGACCCGGGAGAACTTCGTCCGGACGATGGTGATCTCGGCCTTCTCGTTCACCGAGGTCGCAAAGCGCGCAGCGAGCCTGATGCCGTCGGGCGGGTCTATCCTGACCTTGACCTTCGGCGGCTCGACGCGGGTGATGCCAAACTACAACGTCATGGGCGTCGCCAAGGCGGCGCTCGAAGCGAGCGTGCGCTATCTCGCCGCCGACTTCGGCCCGGACAACATCCGCGTCAACGCCATTTCCGCCGGCCCGATCCGGACCCTCGCCGGCGCGGGCATCGCGGACGCGCGCTTCATGTTCAATTTCCAGCGCGCCCACTCCCCCTTGCGGCGGACGGTGACGATCGAGAACGTCGGCGGCGCCGCGCTCTATCTCCTGTCGGGCCTGTCGGAGGGCGTGACCGGGGAGGTCCATTTCGTCGACGCCGGCTACAACATCATCTCGATGCCAAGGCCGGACGACATCAAGGAATAGCGGTCCCTCCGCGCATCGGGTACAGCGTCGTGTATAGCCGGCGTCCGTGGTATATTTTTCTATGGCGATAGACTCAAGTCTTGCGGCAGTCGTTACGGCCGATCCGATTCTCGTCCGCTTCCGGGCGGCGTTTTCGGAGGTCTACGGCTCGCGCCTCGAGCGCGCTTTGCAGTACGGCTCGCGCGCTCGCGGCGAGGCCCACCCGGATTCCGACTATGACGTAGCGGTTTTCCTCAGCGGAACCGAAGGGCTCTGGCGCGAAAGCGGCCGTCTCGCCGAGATCGAGACGAACATCCTTTTTGGCGCCGGCGCCGTCATAAACGCTCTGCCTTTCGCGGCCGGGGCCTACGCCGAACGCACGCCTTTGATGTCCGAGCTGCGCCGCGACGGGCTCGATCTGTGAAACGGCCGGAAACCGCCGCCTATGTCGCGAAAGCCCGCCAGTTGCTGAAAGAGGCGCGGATCGTCGCCGCGAACGAGCTTCCCGGCGCCGCCGGGCGCGCGGCGTATCTTGCCGCCTTCCAAGAGCCACAACGGCGTGCGCAGCGAGTTCGCGCGTCTGGCGCGCGCTGAGCCGCGCATCGGGCGTAGCTTTCCAAGCTTTCTCGCGCGGGCCTGCAGCCTCAAGGAAAACGCCGATTACGCGATCGGGCACGGGGTTGGCATCACGATCGCGGAGGCGGAACAGGCTGTCGAAATCGCGACGCGCTTTGTAGACGCTATCGCGCAGCCGCTTGACGCGGAATTGCCGTGACTCGACGATCAGGAACGTATGCGGCGTCGCACTCTATCTTCGATCGAGTTTGTCGGGAGCACGACCGGCGAGGTCGATTTCATCGACGCCGGCTACAACATCATCGCGATGCCATCGATCTGCGGCAATGCAGGGAACGCGCTGTGGGTCAGGCGACGGCGTCAGGCGGCGCGCTCAAATCGTTCTGCCCCGCCGTTCCGCGTGACAATCGACCCGCGTGGCTCACCGAAGGGATACCATAGTTCTTGATTTCTGCATCGCCCGAACCGCCGCAGAGGGTCGAGAGCGTTCGATCAGGCGGTTTCGAGCTGGCTCTCCGCTACGTCTATATATGGTGTGGGTGTCTTGCGTGAGGAGGCGCGGATAGCCGGCGCGAACGATCTTGCCGGAGTCGAGGCGCAGCCGCAGCGCGATGCGGTCCCCCAAACGCGCGATTTCTGTTGTATCCTCCCTGTACCTTTTCACACGCGGTTTCCGAACCTGACGCCGATGTTCTTGCGCAGTGTAGCGTAGCGGAACGTAGCAAGAACATCGGCGGGCGCGAAAAGGCGTATGGTTCGGGACCGAGCCGATCTCTCGGGAGCGACCCATCGCCCCCTGTGGCTCGACCACCTGGGGGGGACTTGTGCCCCGAGAGATTGGCCGTGATCGACGTCCCGTGGGGAGTTCGCGCCGGAAGCGGTCCTTCGCTCCGAGCGCCAGTACAGGGACCGACGAAGATTGCGGCGGCTCGACGGTGCGTATGAGGTGCGTCCATGAGCGATCCGAAACGATGGTATGCCGGCGTCGACTGGGGAAGCCTAAGCCATTGCGTCTTCCTGACCGACGACGAAGGCCGCAAACTGGGGCAGAAGTTCTTCAAGCACAGCGGCGAGGGCCTCGCCGAGATGGCCGACTGGCTCATGAAGACCAGCGGCGCCGAAACGGCGGGTCAGGTCTTCGTCGCGATCGAGGTTCCGCATGGTCCCGTCGTCGAGGCGCTGATCGAGCGGGGCTTTACCGTTCACGCGATCAATCCCAAGCAGATGGACCGTTTCCGCGACCGGTTCTCGATGTCCGGCGCCAAGGACGACAGCCGCGACGCCGAGGTCATGGCCTCCAGCCTGCGCACCGATCCGCGGTGCTTTCGCAGGCTCGCCGTCGGCGATCCGATCGTGGTCGAGCTGCGCGAATGGTCGCGAATCGCCGACGAGCTCGGCTTCGAACGCATTCGCCTGGCCAACCGCCTGCGGGCGCAGCTCTGGCGCTATTTTCCGGCCCTCCTCGAGCTCGAGGAGGATTGCGGCGCCGAATGGCTGCTCGACTTCCTCGGCATCGCGCCGACGCCGGCCAAAGCCGCCCGGCTGCGCGAGGCCAGGGTCGCCCAGTTCCTCAAGGAGCGGCGCATTCGTCGCTTCGACGCCGCCACGATCCTGAAAGCCGGGCGCGCGACGCCGCCGACGCTTGCGCCCGGAACCGTCGAGGCCGCCAGCGCCCACGTCGCCTCGATCATCCCCCGCCTCAAGCTCGTCAATCGCCAGATCAAGGAGGCCGACCGCAAGATCGGCGCTCTCATCGACGGCCTCGCGGCCAGTGAGGAGAACGAGCCGGGGCAGGAAAAGCAGCATGACGCGGCGATCCTCGCATCCTTGCCGGGAGTGGGAAGGACCGTCCTCGCCACGCTGCTCGCCGAAGCCTGGGAGCCTCTGCAACGGCGAGATTACCCCGCCTTGCGAAGTTTGGCAGGGGTCGCGCCGGTGACCAAGCGATCTGGAAAGAGTTGCATCGTCGTGCGCCGCCAGGCCTGCGACAATCGCCTCGCCAACGCCCTCTACCACTGGGCGCGCGTCGCCGTGCAGCACGATCCGAGGAGCCGCGCCAAATACGCCGAGTTGCGCAAGCGCGGCCATTCTCATGGCCGAGCCCTCCGCTCCGTCGCCGACCGGAATCTCAATGTCGCTTGTGCAATGCTCAGAAACGGCACGCTATTCGACCCCTCCCTCGCCGCCCAAAAAGCCGCTTGAAAAACGGTGGGGAGTCCCCCCCCAGGCCTACGGCCCCGCATGGGAGAGAAAGGCGAACGCCTGTGGACGGAATTCGTAAGGCGCCGTTCCGAATCGGCCTCAGGACGTTCGTCTGGGCGAGCGCCCTGCTCGTCCTGTCGGGCTCGTTCGTGTTCGCGGCGTCCCCCTCCCGGCCTCAGCCCTCCGCCCGCGACCGCGCCTTCGGCGACTTCATCGCTTCCCTCTGGCCGATGGCCGAAACGCTCGGCGTCACGCGAAAGACCTTCGACCGCGCCTTCGCGAGCGTCGCGTTCGACCCGAGGGTGGTCGCGGAGTCGGCGCGGCAGGCCGAGTTCACGGTTCCGATCTGGGACTATATTGCGGTCGCCGCGTCCCCCGGCCGGATCGCGCGTGGCCGCGAAAAGGCCAAGGCGATCATGCCCTGGCTCGACAAAGCGAGCGGCGCCTACGGCGTCGATCCCGCGGTGCTCGTCGGCGTCTGGGGGCTCGAGACCGACTACGGTGCGGCGGCCGGAACCTTCGACGTCGTCCGCTCGCTCGCGAGCCTCGCCTTCGTCCGCTACCGCGATGCATACTTTCGCGACGAGCTTCTCTCGGCGCTCGTCATCCTCGAGGCCGGCGACATCGCCCCGCGCGCGCTCGTCGGATCTTGGGCGGGGGCCACGGGCCAGACGCAGTTCATGCCATCGAGCATCCTCGCCTTTGCGATCGATTTCGAGCAACACGGCCGGCGCGATCCGTGGGCGAGCGCGGCGGACGCGATCGGCTCGACCGCCCATTACCTCGCCGGCAACGGGTGGACGCGCGGCCTTCCCTGGGGGTTCGAGGTCGCGCTCCCGAAAGACTTCGCCCTCGCCGACGCCGATTCGGCCAAGCCCGCGCCGTTCGCGAGCTTCGCGGCCCGCGGCGTCGCGCGCGCCGACGGCAAGCCGCTTCCAACCGCCGGCGAGGGGCGGCTCTTCATGCCGGCCGGGCTTCGCGGGCCGATCTTCCTCGTCACCAGGAATTTCGACGTCATCAAGACCTACAACGCCTCGACGGCCTACGCGCTCGCCGTCGCCCTGCTCGGCGACGCGGTCATGGGGCGCGCGGGCCTCTTCGCGTCCTGGCCGCGATCGGACGGAGCGCTTACCCCGGGTCAGGTGCGCAATCTTCAGGCCGGCCTCCAGAAATTGGGCTATGACCCCGGCGAGGTCGACGGCATGGTCGGCGACGCGCTGCGCGCAGCGGTCCGGAAATACCAGGAGCAGAACGGGCTGCCGCCCGACGGCTATGCCGACGCGGCGCTCATGAAGCGGATCGAGTCGGATCGATGAGCCCGGTTCCGACGGCGAGAGGGCGCGGGCGCCTTTCCTGGCCGCGCCCGAGATAATCACCGACACGCTCCGCGCCGGCTGCTTGTTTGGCCAGAAACGCCGTGCTAGCGACGCCGCGAATTCAGACGGCTCGGAACGCGGCCTCGGGGCGCTCGGGCTTGGCGAACACAAGGAGCGCGAAACGATGACCGATCAGAGCGGCAACGGCGGCGAGGCCCCGCAAGCCCAACAGGCGGCCCCCCGGTTCACGGTGCTGGCGCAATATACCAAGGACCTGTCGTTCGAGAACCCGAACGCGCCGCGGACCCTCGGCCCGCAGCAGGCCGCGCCGAATCTCTCGGTGCAGATCAACGTCAACGCCCGCCAGCTCGCGCCGACCGACTTCGAGGTGAGCCTGATGCTCGAAGGCGGCGCAGGCCAAGGCGCCGACACGCTGTTCAAGTTCGAGCTCAATTACGCGGGCGTGTTCCGCATCGAGAATTTTCCGGCCGAGCAGGTCCAGCCGGTCGTGATGATCGAGGGTCCGCGCCTTCTGTTCCCGTTCGCGCGCCAGATCATCGCGGACGCGGTGCGCGGCGGCTCCTATCCGCCGCTGTACATCGATCCGATCGACTTTCATGCGCTCTACCTGCAACGGCTGGCCGCCGCCGGCGGGCAGCAGCAGGCTCGCCCGGCCTGATTCAATCGGCCGCCGAGGCCGCTTCAGGAGACTGGTAAAGGCGCCATAGGGCGCCTTCGCCGAGCGTGGCCACATGCCCCGCATGCGCCTCCGCCTCTTCCGGGCGAAGGTGCGAGACGCGCAAGGGCCGAGGCGCCGTCCGGCGCCGAGCCGGCTCCATCGCGGAGGAACCGGACTCCCGCCGTTCGTCGAAGGACAGCGACCGCTGCCTTCCGCCGGTCAGCTCGCCGTAGATCTCGACCAGGATTTCCGCGTCGAGCAGCGCGCCGTGCTTGACCCGCTTCGACCGGTCGATCCGGTAGCGGTCGCAGAGCGCGTCGAGGCTGTTGGGCTGGCCCGGGTGCTTCCGGCGCGCCAGAGCCAGCGTGTCGACCACGCGATCCATGCCGATCGGCTCGCGTCCGAGCCGCGCAAGCTCGGCGTTGACGAAGCGCATATCGAACTCGGCGTTGTGGATGACGAGCGCCGCGTCGCCCACGAACGCCAGAAAATCCTCGACGACCGCGGCGAAGACCGGCTTGTCCTTCAAGACTTCGGCGGTGTGGCCGTGAACGCGCACCGCGTCCTCGGGAACGTCGCGCTCCGGATTGATCAGGTGATGGAAGACGCGGCCGGTCGGCGCTTGGTGGACGATCTCGACGGCGCCGATCTCGAGCAGCCGGTGTCCCTCCAGCGGGCTGAGGCCCGTGGTCTCGGTATCGAGCACGATTTCACGCATGAGGGGTCCTGCGTCCTTCGAGGCCTGCGGCGGCGCGCAGGAACTGACATACCTGCAAGCGGGTGCGCGCGAAACTTCCACCGGTGTCGACGACGAAATGCGCCCGGCGGCGCTTCTCTGCGTCGCTCGTCTGGCGCCCAAGGATGGCGGCGAGCTTCCCCTCGCTCATCCCTTCGCGGGCGAGCGCGCGGGCGCGCTGCGCCGCCTGCGGCGCGCTTACGACGACGACGCAATCGACGGCCGCATCGCCGCCGGTCTCGAACAGGAGCGGCACGTCGACGACCGCGATCCGGCGGCCCTCGTTTCCCGCCCGCGTCAGGAATTCGACGCGCATCGCGGCGACCGCCGGATGCACGAGCCCCTCGAGGCGCCCGAGCGCCTGCGGGTCGTTCAGAACCACCCGCGACAGGCGCTCGCGGTCGACCCGGCCGTCGACGAGGACGCCGGGAAAGGCGCTTTCGATCCGTCTCGCGCCGTCGCCGGCGTAGAGCGTGCGCACCGCGGCGTCCGCGTCGAACACCGGCGCCCCCATTTCGGCGAACATCGCGGCGGCAGTCGATTTTCCCATCGCGATCGAGCCGGTCAGCCCCACGACGATCATCGCGCGCCCCCGTGCGCCGCCCTGACGTCCGCTTCGACCAGGGCGCGCAGTTCCGGCGTGACCTCCGGCCGCCGTCCGAACCAGCGCTCGAAAGCGGGCGCGGCCTGGTGGAGAAGCATCCCGAGCCCCTCCGAGGTCCGCAGCCCGCGAGCGAGCGCGGCCTCGATCAGGGGCGTGCGCAGGGGGACATAGACGATGTCGGCCACCACCGCGTGCTCCGGCAGCCCGCCGACGTCGAGGGCGAGGGCCGGCTGGCCCGCCATACCGAGCGAGCTGGTGTTGACGAGGAGGTCGGCGCCCGGCAGTGCCGCGGCGAGCGCTGCCCACGGCGCGGCGACGACCCGGTCGCCGTAGCGCTCCGCGAGGGCCGCCGCCCGGCCCGGCGTGCGGTTGACCAGAACGATGCGCTCGACGCCGCGGGCGAGCAGCGCATACACGATGGCGCGCGCCGCCCCGCCGGCGCCGATCACCACCGCCTTTTGCCGGCGCTCCGTCCATCCGGGCGCGGATTCGTCGAGATTCGCCAGAAAGCCCGCGACGTCGGTGTTGTCGCCCTCGAGGAGCCCATTCTCGCGCCAGAGCACGTTGACGGCGCCGAGCGCCGCCGCCACCGGAGTCCGCCGGTCGCAGGCGGCGAACGCCGCCTCCTTGTGCGGAACCGTGACATTGGCCCCGACGAGCCCGTCCCGGCCGATCGTCGCCGCGAAAGCGGGAAAGGCGCCCGGCGAAACTGGAAAGAGCTGGTAGTTCGCCTCGACTGCGAGGCGTTCGAGCCAGTACCCGTGAATGAGCGGCGAGCGCGAGTGCGCCACCGGCCAGCCCGCCACCCCGGCCCTGACGCGGGTCTGCGAATTCGTCATAGCGCGAGCAGTCCCTCGGCCCGGAACCAGGCCAGCAGTTTCACGAGCGGCAGCCCGAGGATGGTGAAGTGGTCGCCGCGAACCTCCTCGAACAGATGCACACCGAGCCCCTCGAGCTGGTAGACGCCGACGCTCGCGAGCACCGCGGGGCCGGCCGCGTCGAGATAGCGCAGGATCGCGCCTGCATCGAGCGGGCGCATCGTGAGTTCGGCCGTGTCCCGGTCGACGGCGAGGGCGGCGCCGCCGCGCGCGACACAAAAGGCGGAGGTCAGCCGATGGGTGCGCCCGGCGAGCGCCGCGAGGCTCTCGGCGGCCTCGGCGCGATCGCGCGGCTTGTGCAGCAGCCGGGTCCCGACGGTCAGCGTCTGGTCGGCGCCGAGGCAATACGCATCGGGCCTCAGCGCGCTCGCCGCGAGCGCCTTGGCGCGCGCGAGCGCCGAAGACAGGCCTTCTATCGAACCGCCTTCGGCGAGATAGCGGTTTTCCAGCGCGCGCTCGTCGACGGCGACGGGGGCCGTTTCCGCGGCGAGGCCGCATGCCTCGAGCAGCGCCCGGCGGCTCGCGCTCTTCGAGGCGAGCACCAGAGGCGCGGCGCCCGCCCATAGGCTTGATGTCGATGGCGAGACGGACATGGCGCCCTTCAGCCCTCGGCGATGAATTTCAGCCGATGGGCGCGGTAGAGGTCGAGGATCGACGCCGCCGTTTCCTCGATCGACCGCCGCGAGACGTCGATCACCGGCCAAGTCCGCTCGGCGAAGAGCCGCCGGGACGCCGCGATCTCCTCGGCGACGGCGATCCGGTCGACATATTCGCTCTCGGCGTCCGCATTGAGCGACAGGAGGCGGTTCTGGCGGATCTGGACGATCCGCTCCGCGGAGGCGACGAGTCCCACGATCAGCGGGTGGCGAAGATGGGCGAGGCCGCGGGGGAGAGGGACATGCGGAACGAGCGGGATGTTGGCCGTCTTGTAGCCGCGGTTGGCGAGGTAGATGCTGGTCGGAGTCTTCGACGTGCGGCTGACCCCGACCAGAACGATGTCGGCGTGCTCGAGATTTTCCGGCAATTGGCCGTCGTCGCTCATCATGGTGAAATTCAGCGCGTCGATGCGCTTGAAATAGTCGGCGTTGAGCATGTGTTGCGCCCCGGCGCGTGGGGTCGAGTTCTGCCCGAGGTAGGATTTGAACAGGTGGAGAATCGGCCCCAGAACGCTGAGGCAGGGCGAACCCGAAGCTTCGCAGCTTTCCTCGAGCCGCCGCGACAGATTCGAATCGACCAGCGTAAAGAGAACGATGCCGGGGGCGTTCTCGATTTCGGCCGTCACCCGGTCGAGCTGCTCGGCCGTCCGCACCAGCGGGTAGACATGTTCGATGGAGGCTACGCCCTGATACTGCGCCGAGGCGGCGCGCGAGGCGGCGATCAGCGTCTCGCCGGTCGAATCCGAGACGAGATGGAGGTGAAAATAGCTGCGGCCCAAGGTCTGTCCCCCAACGCGAATGCCGAAGGTTTATAGTCGGTGGAGAGACCTGTGGACAGAGCGGGACGGGCTCCTGCCCCTGGCGCCCGGGGGTTTTTCTCAGCCCCTGCGCCGCCTCCACGCTCCACAGGTCCGGAGGCGTGGACAAACGGCGAGGCGATCGCCCCGCCCCGGTGAATTCCGGGGATAAGATTCCAAAAGTTGCAGGCCGCATCCCGAGCGCGCGGAAAATCTTAACGAATCGTTAACCGCTCTGCGACCGCTTGCCGCGGCCGCGACCGCCCTCGCGCACGGTCGCCGGTGACTCCTTTGGGCCTAATTTTGAATCATGGTTCCCGACCCGTTAAAAAGACGAATCAGACTCATCATTCTCTCTTTCCTTTCTTTTCGCTCTCCTCGCGCCGAGCTAGGGCCTTGCGCGGCTCGGCGCGGGTCCGTAATCGCCTCGCTCGCAACCTTCCTCCGATTCCTCGGCGATCACGGACCCGTTCATGTACCTCTGGCTCAAGGCCCTGCACATCATCGCGGTCATCGCCTGGATGGCGGGCCTGCTCTATCTCCCCAGGCTGTTCGTCTATCATACGAGCGCCGCTGTCGGCTCGCCGATGTCCGAGACCTTCAAGGTGATGGAGCGACGGCTGCTCAGGGCGATCATGAATCCTGCGATGGTCGTAGTCTTCGTCACCGGTCCGCTCATCGCCTATATCGCGGACTATTGGAGCGACCCCTGGTTTCAGATCAAATTCGTGCTGGCGCTCGGGCTCGCCGCCATCCACGGCTATCTCGGGAGGCTCGTCAGGATCTTCGCCAACGACCAGAACACCCGTCCGACGGTCTTCTTTCGCGTCCTCAACGAGATTCCGACGGTTCTGATGATCCTGATCGTGCTGCTCGTCGTCCTCAAGCCCTTCTGAACGGCGCCGCGCGCCGCACGATCCGCGTGCCGCAAATCCCCGTTGAAAATTGCGCCCAGGCCGATTAAGAGACGGCTGCCGATCATCAACGCGTCTCTCTCATGGCCCCGGATCGCACGGTCCGTCCGGCCAGAGCGGCCCTCCAGAGGCCCGCGGAAACTCCGTAGAGCGCTTTCCACTCTCAACTCCGTTCGCGACGAAAGGCGTTTTCAAGCCTCGTCGTCCGAAGCAAAGGTCCGCCGATGCGGGAAATCAAACTCAAAGACTTGAAGCAGAAGTCTCCCACCGAACTCCTTCAGTTCGCAGAGGAGAACGAGGTCGAAAATGCATCGACCATGCGCAAGCAGGAACTGATGTTCGCTATTCTCAAGCAATTGGCGAGCATGGAAGTCCAAATCATCGGCGAGGGCGTCGTCGAGATCCTCCAGGACGGATTCGCCTTCCTGCGCTCGGCCGACGCGAACTATCTGCCCGGTCCTGACGACATCTATATCTCGCCCTCCCAGATCCGGCGCCTCGGCTTGCGAACCGGCGACACCGTCGAAGGGGTGATTCGCAGCCCGAAAGAGGGCGAGCGCTATTTCGCGCTGTTGAAGTGCAACGGGATCAACTTCGAAGACCCCGAGAAGACGCGCCACAAGGTCCACTTCGACAACCTGACGCCGCTCTATCCCAACGAGCGCCTGAAGCTCGAGGTCGAGGACCCGACCCGTAAGGACATGTCCTCGCGCGTCATCGACATCGTCGCGCCGATCGGCAAGGGCCAGCGCGCGCTGATCGTCGCCCCGCCGCGCACCGGCAAGACCGTTCTGTTGCAGAACATCGCCCAGTCGGTCACCGCGAATCACCCGGAATGCTACCTGATCGTGCTGCTCATCGACGAGCGCCCCGAGGAAGTCACCGACATGCAGCGCTCGGTGAAGGGCGAGGTCGTGTCCTCGACCTTCGACGAGCCGGCGGTCCGCCACGTGCAGGTCGCCGAGATGGTGATCGAGAAGGCCAAGCGCCTCGTGGAGCACGGGCGCGACGTGGTCATCCTGCTCGATTCGATCACCCGCCTCGGCCGCGCCTACAACACGGTCGTGCCGTCGTCGGGCAAGGTGCTGACCGGCGGCGTGGACGCCAACGCGCTCCAGCGGCCGAAGCGGTTCTTCGGCGCGGCGCGCAACATCGAGGAGGGCGGGTCGCTGACGATCATCGCGACCGCGCTCATCGACACAGGCTCGCGCATGGACGAGGTGATCTTCGAAGAGTTCAAGGGCACCGGCAACTCGGAAATCATTCTCGACCGCAAGGTGGCGGACAAGCGCACCTTCCCGTCGATGGACATCACCCGCTCCGGCACCCGCAAGGAGGAGCTGCTGGTTCCGCCGGACATCCTCAAGAAGATGTACGTGCTGCGGCGCATCCTCAACCCGATGGGGACGGTGGACGCGATCGAGTTCCTGCTCGGCAAGCTGCGCGAAACGAAGTCCAACGCCGGATTCTTCGAATCGATGAACACCTGATCCGTCGGCGGGTTTACCGCCCCGGACCGAGGCAAGGGAGGATGCTCGCGTGGGGGAGGCAACGACGGACAGCGAGCCGCCGAAGCTCGCGCTCGCCGATCTGCGGACGGAGATCGATCGCATCGATTCCGCGATGCACGAACTCCTGATGGAGCGCGGGCGGATCATCGATCGGCTGATCGAGATCAAGGCGCGCCAGGGCGGAGGATCGGCGTTCCGGCCGGCCCGCGAAGCCTCGATGATGCGCGCCATCGTCGAGCGTCACCGCGGCCATCTGCCGCTCGACACGGTCGAGGGGATCTGGCGAATCATCATCTCGACGTTCACGTATTTGCAGGCCCCCTACGGCGTGCATGTCGACGTTTCGCGCGGCGACGCGGCGATGCGAGATTCGGCGCGGTTCCATTTCGGCTTCACGGTTCCCTGCGTGCCTCATCTCAGCGCGGCCGACGTGATTGCGGCGGTGGCGGAATCGACCGGGGATCTCGGCATGTTCGCCCTCGACGGCGGACCGCGGGCGAGCGCCTGGTGGTCTCGCCTGACGCCGCGGGACGCGCCGAAGGTCATCGCGCGGCTGCCGTTCGTCGAGCGCGGCGACCATCCGGCCGGCATGCCGGTTTTCGTCATCTCCCGGCCGCTCGCCGACGGGGGGGCGCGGGACGTCGTGCTCGAGGCGATCACGCTCGATCGCTGGCGTCCCGATTATCCGCATGGCCTTCGGGCCATCGGGGCGGAGATCATCGGGTCGGCGGCCGAGGGGATGGGACTCGGGCTCCTCGTCAGCCGGCCGGGCGGGCTCGCTTCCGACACGGTCTCGGCGACGCTGCGCGACGCCGGGGCGGCCGATGTGCGCAGTATCGAGATCGGCGCGCACGCAGCCCGATTCGATGCGTCGGCGTTGCGCTCGGACGGCGCTTGAGGCTATCGAGAACTCATGAGCGTTGTTCCTTTGCTCCGCCCGGAGCCCCGCCCCGAAATCATGGCGATCGACCTCTACGTGCCCGGCAAGAGCCGGGTCGCGGGGCTCGCCAAGGCGCACAAGCTGTCGTCGAACGAATCGCCCCTCGGGCCGTCGCCGAAGGCGCTCGAAGCCTTCCGGTCTTCTGCGCACGATCTGGCCGTCTACCCGGACGGTTCCGCGCGGATCTTGCGTGAAGCGGTCGGACGCCGGTTCGGCCTCGATCCCGAGCGAGTGCTGTGCGGCAACGGCTCGGACGAAATTCTGGCGCTGCTCGCGCATGTGTTCCTTCGCCCAGGGGACGAGGGCCTCTACAGCGAGCACGGGTTTCTCGAATATCCGATCTCGATTCGCGCGGCCGGGGCCACACCGGTCGTCGCCCCCGAGACGGACAGGACCGCGAGCGTCGACGCGTTGCTGGCCAAGGTCGGCCCGCGAACCAAGATCGTCTACCTCGCCAACCCGAACAATCCGACAGGAACCTATCTTCCCTATGCCGAGGTCCGGCGGCTGCATGCCGGACTGCCCACGGACTGCCTGCTGGTGCTCGACGCGGCCTATGCCGAATATGTCGCCCGGAACGATTACGCTGCGGGGATCGAATTCGCCGCGTCGCGCCCGAACGTGGTGATGACGCGAACGTTCTCGAAGATCCACGGGCTTGCCAGCCTGCGCATCGGCTGGGCCTACGGGCCGGCGCATGTGGTCGACGCGGTCAACCGCGTCCGCGCGCCGTTCAACCTCAACGGGCCGGCAATCGCCGCAGGCGTCGCGAGCCTCGAAGACGCCGCGCATATCGAGGCGGCGATCGCGCACAACGCGCGGTGGCTTCCGTGGCTCGCCGAGTCGATCGGGAAGCTCGGGATCGGCGTGACGCCGAGCGTCGCAAACTTCCTCCTTTTGGAGTTCGGGCGGAACGGGATCGGCGACGCGGCGGAGGCCGATGCTTTCCTGAGCGCGCGCGGCTTCATCCTGCGCTCCGTCAGCGCTTACGGCCTGCCGCATTGCCTTCGGATGACGGTGGGCGGCGAGGAAGCCAACAGGGGCGTCGTCGAAGCGCTCGCCGAGTTCGTGAGGGGCGGTCGTGGCTGAGCGGCTCGGGCCGCCGCTCGCCGAACCGATTTTCGACGAACTGGCGATCATCGGAATTGGACTGATCGGGTCGTCGCTGGCCCGCGCGATCCGGAAACAGAACGTGGCGCGACGCATCTTCGTCGCCGATGCGTCGCCGGGCGCGCTGGCGCGGGCCGAAGCGCTGGAGCTGGGCGACGCTTTCACGACCGATGTCGCCGAAGCGGTCCGGGACGCGGACTGCGTCATTCTGTGCGCGCCGGTCGGCGCCAACGGCGCCATCGGTCGCGCCATAGCGCCGGCGCTGAAGGCCCGCGCGATCGTGTCCGACGTCGGCTCGGTCAAGGGCGCGGTGATCGCTGAGCTCGAGCCAATTCTTCCGGCTCGTGCTCGACTTGTTCCGGCGCATCCGGTCGCGGGCACGGAACAATCCGGGCCGGACGCCGGCTTCGCCACTCTGTTCGTCAATCGCTGGTCGATCCTGACGCCGCCCGAGGGCGCCGACCCTGATGCTGTGCGCGACGTGCGCGCCTTGTGGGAGGCGATCGGCTCGAATGTGGAGACCATGAGCGCGGCGCACCATGACCTCGTGCTGGCGATCACCAGTCACGTGCCGCATCTCATCGCCTACAATATCGTCGGCACGGCTGCCGACCTCGAGGACGTGACACAATCCGAGGTCATGAAGTTTTCGGCCGGCGGCTTTCGCGACTTCACCCGAATCGCCGCGTCCGATCCGACGATGTGGCGCGACGTCTTCCTGCACAACAAGGAGGCGGTGCTCGAGATGCTCGGCCGCTTCGGCGAGGATCTGACCGCGCTTCAGCGGATGATCCGCCGCGGCGACGGCGACGGCCTGTTCGCGCTGTTCACCCGGACGCGCGCGATTCGTCTCGGGATCGTCGCGCAGGGTCAGGAGACGGCGGCGCCGGACTTCGGTCGCCGAGGCCCCGAGGGGCGTTCGGCCGGACCCTGAACCGTCGCCGCCTCGCCGCGGCTATCGCGCATCGGGCGCCACAAACCGGGCCGGCCCCGCTTCGAGATCGGCGAGCGCGGCGCGACGTTCGGAAGCCTCGCGCGCCAGCAGATGAACGTGGAACTCGAGAGTCCGGCCGCGACGGACGAGATCGCTTTGGGCGCGGGCGAGAACGGGTTCGGGAAAAGGTCCTGTATCGAAGGCGGACAGAATGCGTCGTTCGCCGCGGGCGTTCCGCGAGACCGCCAGGACGATCGCGTCGCAAAACGCCGGACAGTCGGGCCAGGAATAGACAGTGAAGACGTAACTCTTGCCGGACACGCCCTTCCACGAGGCATATCGCGACGAAAAAGCCATGTGCGACAGGGCCGCGAAGCTTCTTCCCGGCCGATCGGAGGGCGTGGCCGGCGAGCCGGGCCACGGCGGGGGCGGAGGCTCGCAAAGGCCGTTCAAAGGATTTCCGGCGTCATAAGAGTCCATCGTCACCGCCCTTACGGAACGGGAACAGGAATAGAACAGAAAGAGATCATCGTCAAGACGGAAGCGCGCCGGCCAGATCGCAGGCGGCGCCCTCGGCGATCACCGCCGCGAGCGAGGGATCACGGGCGACCGCCTCGGCGTTCAGGCGGTTGCAGGCGGTTTCGATCGCATCCTGCAATCTGGCGGCGAACGCCTCGCGGCTGAGGCCCGGCGGAATGGGCGGCAGATATTCGATGACGGCGACCCCCGGACGGCGGAGAAATTGGCGCCGCCGCCAGAAGAGGCCGGTGTTCAGCGCGACCGGAACGCAGGACGCCCCGTTCCCGTCGTAGAGGGCGGCGACGCCCTTCTTGTATTTCGGCGGCGCCCCGGGCGGGCGCCGGGTCCCCTCTGGATAGATGAAGACCTGCCGTCCCGCGGCGAACACGGGCTTGGCGGCCTCGACGATCTGTTGCATGGCCTGCCGGCCGCGGCTGCGGTCGATCGCGATCTGCTCGGCGACGATCAGATAAAGCCCGAAGAGCGGGATATAGGTGAGCTGGCGTTTCAGGATGATCGCGAAATCGGGCGCGTATTTGAGCAAGGAGAAGGTCTCGAGAAAGGACTGATGCTTGGCGGCGATCAGCACGGCGCCGGGCGGGATGTTCTCGACCCCGCGATACTCGACCTCGAGGCCGCAGATCGTTTCCAAAAGCCAGACGGACACGATCCGCCAAGCGTTGGCGACGGCGAAGACCCCGCGGCGGCCGCCGAGCATCGCCGGCAGCCCGAAAACCATGAGAAGGAGCAGCGCGACGTAGAAGAGAACATTGAAGACGATCGAGCGGAAGACGAGCATGGCGGAACGGTCTCGTGGCGGAGAGGCGAATGGGCCGGTTACCATCATTGCAGCACGCGCAGGTGACGAAGCACGATCGTGCGGGAAAGAAGGCCGGTGAGCAGGGTGACGACCGCCGCGACAAGGATGAGGCCGGCGTAGCCGTAAGGGCCTAAAGCGAAAGCGCCGAACAGCGCGGCGATCTCGGCGCCGCCAGGAGAGTTCACGGACCAGTGCGACAACGTCTCCGCGGCGACGAAGAACGCGATCGCGGTTCCGCCGCCGATGGCCGCCCCCTGGAGCCCGAGCCGTTGGAAATGGCTGTGAAATTCGTTGGCGACAAACCGGTTCGAGGCGCCGACGAAGTGCAGGACCTCGACGATTTCCCGGTTCTCGGCCACCGCGCCGCGCGTGGCGAACCCGATAGCCGTCGCCATGGCGACGATCACCAGGACGAACAGCGCCGCGGCGAGGGCGACGACCGCGCCGGCCATCACCCCGATCCGGGACGACCAGACACGGTGATCGTCCAGATCGGCCTGCGGCGCCTCCTGCGCCAGGGCCGCGCGCAGGGCTGCGACGGCCTCGTCGCCCTGACTGCCGGCATGAACCACAATGATGCGCGGCACCGGCAGGAGACTGAGGTCCAGACGGTCGCCCAGCCACGGCCGAAGGAGCTTTCGCGAATCGTCGGCGCTGTAGGGGTGGACGTTCCCGGTCCCGGCGGATTTGCCGGCGATCGCGACGACCTTGTCCACCAGGCGGTCGACGTCGTCGGTCGGGCCGGGCTTCACCAGGATGGTCACGTCGCTGAGTACGTCGCTTCGCCAAGCGCTCGAGGCCTGAGCGACGAGAAGAGCGCTGCCGGCGGTGAGGCAGGCGAGGAAGGTCATGATGGCGACGACGACGATCAGCGCGCGTCCGGCGATGGTGTTGCGCGGAATGAGCGGCATGCGCCGGTCGCCGGCCGGCTCGATCGGGGCGGCGGAAGACTCTTCGGCAACGGTCGGGGTCATTCGGGGGCGCCCTCGAAGATGGCGAGCTTGCCGTCGCCGACGACCAGCCGGCGCGCGAATCCGAATTGCTCCATGAGCTGCAAATCGTGGGTCGCGATCACGACCGCCGTGCCGAGGCGATGGAGCTCGACGAACAGCCGCAGGAGCCGGCGCGCGAGACCCGGATCGACGTTGCCGGTCGGTTCGTCCGCGAGCAGCAGCTCGGGGCGGACGATCAGCGCGCGCGCGATGGCCGCACGCTGCTTTTCGCCGCCGGAAAGAACGGGCGGAATGGCGTCCATGCGCTGGCCGAGGCCGACCCAGCGCAGAAGCTCCACGACTTCGGCCCGGTAGCTCGACTCCGCGCGGCCGAGGGCGCGCAGAGGCAGGGCGACGTTCTCGTAGGTGGTCAGGTGGTCGAGCAGCCGGAAATCCTGAAAGACGACGCCGATCCGCCGGCGCAGCGCCGTCACGTCGTCCCGGGTCAGCGTCGCCGAATCCTGCCCGAAGATGTGGATGGTTCCGCGGGTCGGCCGCAGGGACAGGAGCATCAGGCGCAGGAGGGTGGTCTTGCCGGCGCCCGAGGGGCCGGTCAGGAACTGGAAGCTCTGCGGCGCGATCGAGAAATTGAGGTCGCTGACGACCTCGTCACCCGCACCGTACCGTAAGGCGACGTCTTCGAAGCGAAGCAAGGGACCTACCGCGAAGGGTTGAGGAGCGGCGCGCGCCGGCTGTGACAGGCTGCGCCGTCACCAAGGGCCGGCGCTGGGGTGCGAGGCTCGGGCGCTGGGGTGCGAACGGGGAGGCGTCGGGACCTTTGCAGCGGAACGCTCAATGATAAGACTCCGGGACCGCAGGGTGAGCACTTTATCTCCAGTTCCGTCATTAAAAGGTTGCGGCGCCGCAATCGAGCCCCGACTTGCGGTCGCGGCGCAAAGAGCGGCCTGCCGGAGGGCGCGGCGACGCGAAATTCGCCTGCGTGACGCCGAGGCTGCGCGATGTCTCCCTTGGAAAACGCAACCGACGGTCGCTATGGTGGAGCGGACGGATAACAGGAACGGGAAACCGTTCGCGCGCGAGGGCGGTCGATGAGCGGCGAAAGACGGGTCGAGGTCCTGATCGACGAGACGGCGATCGCCGAGCGCACCGAGGCGCTCGCCAAGGAGATCGCGGCCGCCGAGCCGAAGGACCTGCTCGTGGTCGCGATCCTGAAGGGCTCCTTCATGTTCGCCGCCGATCTTCTGCGCGCGCTGCACCGCGCGGGTCTCGAGCCGCAGGTCGAATTCTTTCATCTGTCGAGCTACCTGGACGGCACGGTGTCGAGCGGGACCGTCAAGATTCTGCGCGACATCGATTCGCCGGTCCGCGACCGGGACGTGCTGGTGATCGACGACATCCTCGAGTCCGGCCGGACTCTGGCCTTCGCCAAGGACCTCCTCGCCGCCCGGGGCGCGCGACGGGTTCTCATCTGCACGATGCTGGAAAAGCCGGGCAAGCGCGCCGTTCCGGTGAAGGCGGATTTCGTCGGGTTCACATGCCCGGACGTGTTCGTGGTCGGCTACGGCATGGATGTGGCGCATTATTATCGGGAGCTGCCGTTCATCGGCCGCGTCGTGACGGCACAAGACGCCGTCGAGGCCCAAACAGACGCCGTCTAGGCCCGAACTCATGATAAGCGACGAGAATTCGAGAGGCCCCGGGGTGTTCGAAAGTCGATTTCAGTCGTTCGCCGACTTGGGCGGCCCGGCCAACGGGGCCGCGAGAATCGCGGAGCTTCGGCGGGTCCTCGAGGCCGACGGGCTCGACGGGTTCATCGTTCCGCGGTCCGACGAGCACCAGAACGAATATGTGCCGGCCAACGCCGAGCGGCTTCTGTGGCTGACGGGCTTTGCCGGCTCGGCCGGCGTCGCCGTCGTCCTCAGGGACAAGGCGGCGGTGTTCGTCGACGGACGTTACACGGAGCAGGCCAGGGCCCAGGTGGACGGGTCGATCTTCGAGATCCGGCACGCGATCGAGGAGCCGCCGACGGATTGGCTCTCCGGCGTCCTCGGGAAGGGAGAGAGGCTCGGCTACGATCCCCGTCTGCATACGCCCGACGCCGTGCGGCGGTTTGCGAGCGTTTGCGAGACGGTGGGGGCGGAGCTGGTCGTGGCGGCCCGAAATCCCGTCGACGCGATCTGGACAGATCGGCCGGGCTTGCCGGCGTGCGCCGTGACGCTGCACAAGACGCGTCTGGCCGGCGAAACCGCCGCCGCGAAGATCGCGCGGGTGAAGGAGGCGTTGAAACGCGAGGACGGGCTGCTGGTCAGCGATCCGCACAATCTCGCGTGGCTTTTCAACATTCGCAGCTCGGATGTGCCGCACACGCCTCTGCCGCTGGGATACGGCTATGTGCCCCGCGAGGGCCGGCCGGTCCTCTTGCTCGAACCGCGCAGGCTGTCGGCGGCCGCCCGGGGCGGGCTCGGCGAATATGTCGATGTCGCGGAGCCCGACACCCTGGGCCCGCTCCTGGAGCGCCTCGGACGGGAGGGCGCGCGCGTCGTATTCGACGCGGGGACAGCCCCGGCCCTGCTGACGCAGGCCCTCGAGCGCGCCGGCGGAAAGGCGGACGTCGGCGTCGATCCGATCGGGCTGATGAAAGCGGCCAAGAACAAGACCGAGCTCGCCGGGGCGCGGGCGGCGCACCAGCGCGACGGCGCAGCCCTCACCCGCTTCCTGGCGTGGCTCGACGCGGAGGCGCCGCGGGGGCGCGTGACGGAGATCGACACTGTCGAGGCGCTCGAGTCTTTCCGGCGCGCGACCGGCGCCCTGAAAGACATCTCCTTTCCCACGATCGCAGCCGCCGGCCCGCACTCCGCGATGCCGCATTACCGCGTGAGCGTGGCCAGCAACCGGAAAGTCGAGCGCGGAATCTTCCTCGTCGACAGCGGCGGGCAATACGAGGACGGGACCACCGACGTCACCCGGACAGTCGCCGTCGGGCGCCCGACGAGCCTGATGCGCGATCGCTTCACACGGGTCCTGAAAGGGCATATCGCCATCGCGCAGGCGGTCTTTCCCAAGGGGACGAGCGGGGCGCAGATCGACGTCCTGGCGCGCAGGTCGCTGTGGGAATCCGGGACCGATTTCGATCACGGCACCGGACATGGCGTGGGCTCCTACCTTTCGGTCCACGAGGGTCCTCAGCGCATCTCGAAGACGGGGACCGTCGCGCTGGCGGCCGGGATGATCCTGTCGAACGAGCCGGGCTACTATTCCGCCGGCGCGTTCGGGATCCGGACCGAGAATCTGATGGTCGTCGAGCCGCGCGAGATTCCCGGCGCCGAGCGGGAAATGCTCGGCTTCGAAACCCTGACGCTGGCCCCGATCGACCTTCGGCTGGTGGACTGGAAGCTGCTCGACGAGCGCGAAATCAAATGGTTGGACGCCTATCACGCGCGCGTGCGCAAGACCCTGTCGCCGCTCGTCGACACGTCGACGCGACGCTGGCTCAACGAATCGACGCGACGGCGCGTCACGGGGAGAGCTTCCCGGTAGACGCGCCGCCGCGACGCGGAGCCTGAAGCGGATCCATCGCTCCGGGGAACTGTGCGCCCCCGGAGCGGGAAGCGATCCGAAACGGACCGATCAGACCATGTACTGGCCGCCGTTCGCCGAAATCGTCGAGCCGGTGATGTAGCCGGCGTCGTCCGAGGCGAGGAACGCCACGATCCGGCCGATCTCCTCGGGCTCCCCGAGACGCCGCAGCGGAATTTGCGGGAGGATGGCCTTTTCAAGAACGTCCTTCGGGACCGCCTTCACCATTTCGGTCGCGATATAGCCGGGGCAGATCGCGTTGACGGTGATGCCCTTGTTGGCGTTTTCCTGCGCGAGCGCCTTGGTGAAGCCGATGTCGCCGGCCTTGGCCGCCGAATAGTTCGACTGCCCCATCTGCCCCTTCTGTCCGTTGACGGAGGAGATGTTGATGATGCGGCCGAAAGAGCGTTCGCGCATGCCCTCGATGAGCGGGCGCGTCATGTTGAAGAGGGAATTCAGGTTGGTGTTGATGACGCCGTACCACTGTTCCGGAGTCATCTTGTGGAACATGCCGTCCTTCGTGATGCCGGCGTTGTTCACGAGGACGTCCACAGGCCCCAGGTCCTTCTGGACCTGGGCGAGCCCTGCGACGCAGTCCTCGTATTTGGAAACGTCCCACTTGTAGACGTGCACGCCGGTTTCTGCCTTGAACTTGGCCGCGGCCTCGTCGTTGGAGTGGTATGTCGCCGCGACTTCATATCCGGCCGCTTTGAGCCCTTTGGAGATCGCTTCTCCGATGCCCCGCGTGCCGCCTGTGACTACTGCAACCCTAGCCATGTGTCCTCCCTGAGTTTGCTGGCGCCTCTGCCGAGCCGTCGCCGTGACCGCTCATTCCATCGGGGCCCGGCGTGTCTTCGGCGTTGAGCTCGATGACTGTCAATGGCGTCGACGGGCGAATCCTACACGATCCGCCTGAGAAGGCGCCAGTAGGCCGATAGGCGCAAACCGCCGGCGACCGGCGCGACTGCTGTCGGCCGGAGGATAAGGGCCGTTCGGCGCTTGCGATGCGAAAAAGAGAGTGCGGGGCAGAAAAAAACCGCCTATCTTGGTTTTCTCCTTCAGGCCTGCGTATCATCAGGACGCTCGATATTATGGCGACCAGTACCCCGACGACGATCAAGAAATACGCCAACAGGCGCTTATATAACACGGCGTCGAGCGCCTATGTGACTTTGGCCGATCTCGCGAAGATGGTGAAGAGCGGCGAGGACTTCGTGGTTTACGACGCGAAGACGAACGAGGACATCACGCGGTCGGTTCTCACTCAGATCATCTTCGAGCAGGAGGGGATCGAAGGTCAGTCGCTTCTTCCGACGACGTTTCTGAGGCAGCTCATCCGGTTCTACGGCGACAGCGTGCAGGCGCTGCTTCCGAGCTATCTGGAATATTCGATCGACAAGTTCAGCGGCGAGCGGCAGGCGATGCGCGAGGCGGCGAGCCGCATGTTCGGCGCCGATGCGTTTTCCGCAGGATCGTTCGCCACCCTCCAGGAACTCACGCAGAAGAACCTTCAAGCATTCAACCAGGCGATCGGCGTGTTCTCGCCGTTCCCCCTGCCTGCGGCGACCGGAGAGGCGGCCGGAAAGAAGGCGAATTCTGCCGAGGACATCGAGGAGTTGCGCAAGCAGCTTTCCGAGATCCAGAGGAAACTCGAGGCGCTGGCGGGAAAGAACTGAGTCCGTCGCGTTGGGCTGGACGGGAAGGCGATGGGCCGCCGGGGTTCGGCGCGTGAGGAAACGAAGTCCCGGAGACCGGGATTGCGAAAGCTGCGCCGGTCGTCCAGAATTCTCCGCAACAGATCCGGCTCCCTCAGCAATGCTTCTCGACGCCCAGACTCTGCAAGAGTTCTACGCTTCCCCCCTCGGCGACCTTGCGAGAAGGCTGATCGGGCGGATCGTCCGTGGACGATGGGGCGGCGCAGCCGGCATGACCGTTGCCGCGCTCGGCTACGGCGCTCCCTATCTCGATCGGTTTCGAGACACGGCCGCCCGCTGCCTCGCGCTGACGCCAGCCGAGCAGGGGGCCGCAGTCTGGCCCGGCCGGGACCGGTGCGCCGTCGCGCTGGTGCGCGCCGAGATGCTGCCTTTGCCGGACAACAGCATCGACCGGCTGCTGATCGTCCATGCGCTCGAAGGGGCGGAGCGGCCGGAGAACCTCTTGAAGGAGGTGTGGCGGGTCGTCGCGCCGGAAGGACGAGTCCTGGTGATCGTGCCATCGCGGCGCGGCGTTTGGGCGCGCGTCGATCGTACTCCCTTCGGCTTCGGGCTGCCTTACTCGAAGACCCAGCTCCGCGACCTCCTTCAGGGCGTCGTCTTTTCCCCGGTTTATTGGGGCGAGGCGCTGTTCGCCCCGCCGATCGACCGGCGGTTCGTGATCCGCTCGGCGCCGACGATCGAGCGGATCGGCGCGGCGCTCAGCCTGCCGTTCGCAGGAGTTTACGTCGTCGAAGCGCTCAAGCAGGTCTACAGGCCTGTCGGCGTTCACGCCCTCTCGAGACCCCGCCTCGCGATCGTCAATCCGGCGCTGGCGCCGAGCGCGCGCCGCGTGGGCGGCTGCGGCGATCATGCGTCGATTGTGCAATTGGCGCCCGGGGAGCCTTTGTAATAATGCGTTTCTGGTCCTCGAACCCGGTGAAGACACATGCCGAATAGCGAACGCCTGCTCGTCCTCCTGCGCCATGGTCAGAGCGAGTGGAACCTGAAGAACCTCTTTACCGGCTGGCGCGATCCGGATCTGACGCCGACCGGCGTCGAGGAGGCCCAGGAGGCCGGCCGTCGCCTGAAGGCGCAGGGAATCGCCTTCGACGTCGCCTTCACCTCCGCCCTGACCCGGGCGCAGCACACGCTTGCCCTGGCCCTGGGCGAGATGGGGCAAACCGGCTTGCCCGAACATCGCGACCAGGCGCTGAACGAGCGTCATTACGGCGACCTGTGCGGCCTCAACAAGGACGACGCCCGCAAGAAATGGGGCGAGGAGCAGGTTCACCTGTGGCGCCGCAGCTACGACGTCCCGCCGCCCGGCGGCGAGAGCCTGAAAGACACCGTCGCCCGCGCTTTGCCTTACTATTGCCAGCACATTCTGCCGGAAGTCCTGCGCGGCAAGCATGTGCTCGTTGCGGCCCACGGCAACAGCCTGCGGGCGCTGGTGATGGTGCTCGACCGTCTGACGCCGGAGACCATCCCGTCGATGGAGCTCGCGACCGGCGTGCCGCTCGTCTACCGCCTGAACGCGGATTCGACCGTCGCGTCGAAGGACGTCCTGACCAAGTGACGCCGGCGCGCGGCCGCGCCGCCGCCGGACGAAAGCCGCGGTCGTATCCGCGGGGTGAGCGATTCGTTTTGGCGGAGGTGGAGAATGGCGCGCACGGTCGCCGCGATCGGGTTTTCGATAATCGGGGCGGCGCTGGCGGCGGCGCCGGCGGTCGCGGCGAGTTACGAGTTTCTCGCCGCCCCGCAGATCAATCTGTCTCTCGTCTATCGGATCGACAAACTGACCGGCGACGTCATCGCCTGTCAGTTCGCCCACAGCCCGGGCCGCTCGGATGTCGGCCCCGGCGCTTTCGGCGTGACCGCATGCTATCGCTCGGGCGAGGGCGCCGCGGGTCAGGAGCCGGGAGAGTACGGACTGGTGGCGACCCGGCACGAGCAGGAAGGCGGCGTTTTCCGCGTCAATTACCGGACGGGCGCCCTGAGCATCTGCTATCTCTATTTCCAGCGCGAGAAGCAGGGCGATCACGAGGGGATCGCCGACCAGTACGTCGTGTGCACCCCGCCGTGGAAATAGCGGGCTGAGCAGCGGCGGGGAGGGGGCTTCCGCGGGGTCAGGAGGCCCGGCGCTCGTGTTCGCCAACGAAGAGGATACGATTTTCGCGCAGGCGAGCGGAGTGGGAAAGGCTGCCGTCGCGGTCTTTCGCGTTTCGGGTCCCGCTTGCGCCGCAGCGCTCGAAGCGCTTGCGCCGGGCGCAATTTTTCCCGATCGGACGGCCGTCCTGCGGACGCTGAGAAATCCGGCCTCCGGCGAGCCGCTCGATCGTGCGCTCGTCACGCGCTTCGCGGCGCCGCGAAGCTTCACCGGCGAGGAGATGGCCGAGCTGCATGTGACCGGCGGCCGGGCCGTGCCCGCCGCGGTGGCCGGCGCGCTCACAAAGTTGGCAGGCTTGCGGCTCGCGGAGCCGGGAGAGTTCGCTTGGCGGGCGTTCCTGAACGGCAAGATCGATCTCTCGGAGGTCGAGGGACTGGCGGACTTGGTCGAAGCGGAGACGGAGGCGCAGCGCCGGCAGGCGCAGCGCATCGCGGGCGGCGCGTTGAGACGGGAGTGCGACGCCATTCGCGGCTTGCTCATCGACGCGATGGCGGCCATCGAGGCCCAGCTCGACTTTTCCGACGTCGAGGACGCAGAGGGCCTGACGTCCGAATCGGTGCGGGACGCGGCGCGGCGCGCCGTGGCTCGGATCGATCGCGCGCTCGCGGGCGCTCGCTCGGCCGAGCGGCTGCGCTCCGGCTTCGTCGTGGTGATCGCCGGCCCGCCGAACGTCGGCAAGTCGACGCTGATGAACGCGATCGCCGGACGGGACGTCGCGATCACTTCACCCTTCGCCGGCACGACCCGCGACCCGATCGAGGTCGCCCTCGATCTCGAGGGTTATCCCGTCGTGCTGGTCGACACCGCGGGCATTCGCGACTCCGACGATCCCGTAGAGCGCGAGGGCGTGCGGCGGGCGCAGGAGCGCGCGGCGCACGCCGACCTGACCTTGTGGCTCGACGACGGCTGCGGGACCGGCGACGGGGCGGTGGCCGGCCCGACGCTTAAAGTGCGGAGCAAGGCCGACCTTGCGCGACAGGGGCCGGGCGTCTCGACGGGGGACGCTGAATTTGCGATATCGGCGAAGACCGGGGAGGGGATCGACGCGCTCCTGGCCGCGATCGCGGAGCGGGCGGTGGAAGGTCTGTGGTCCGCGGAACCGGCGGTGCTGACCCTGGCGCGGCATCGCGAAGCGTTTTCCTCCGCGAGGCGGTTGTTGGCGCCGCTCGTGTCGGCGGACCTGATCGAGGTCGAACTGGCGGCGGAGGAGTTTCGCGGCGCAGCCGCGGCGATGGACCGGGTGGTCGGGCGGATCGGGGTCGAGGATGTGCTGGGGCAGATTTTCTCCCGGCTCTGCGTCGGGAAGTGAGGACGAGCCTGTTTCACGTGAAACATCTCAGGGTCTCGGCATGACCGGATTTGACGTCATCGTGATCGGCGGCGGTCACGCCGGCTGCGAGGCCGCCGCCGCCGCCGCCCGCTGCGGCGCGCGGACAGCGCTCGTTACCCATAGCGCCGCGACCATCGGCGAAATGTCGTGCAATCCGGCGATCGGCGGGATCGGCAAGGGGCATCTGGTTCGCGAGATCGACGCGCTCGACGGCGTCATGGGCCGCGCCGCGGACGCCGCCGGAATCCAGTTCCGCGTCCTCAATCGCCGCAAGGGTCCCGCCGTGCAGGGGCCGCGTGCGCAGGCCGATCGCGCGCTCTATCGCCGCGCCATGCGCGCGCTGATCGCCGAGACCGCCGGACTGACGGTGGTCGAAGGGGAGGCGTCAGGGGTTCGGCCGGACAACGGCGCCGTTGCCGGCGTGGACTTGGCGGACGGCCGCTCCCTTCCGTGCCGCGCCGTCGTGCTGACGACGGGTACGTTTTTGCGCGGCGTGGTCCATCTCGGCGAGATTCGCACCCCCGCGGGGCGGTTCGGCGAGCCGCCATCGGTGTCGCTGGCGCAGAGCCTCGAGCAGGCCGGTTTCGCCTTCGGACGTCTGAAGACCGGCACGCCGCCGCGCCTCGACGGGACGACCATCGACTGGGCGGCGCTGGAAATCCAGCACGGCGACGATCCGCCGGAATTCTTCGCCGCCGAGACGCAGGCGCCGGCCGCGCGGCAGGTCGCCTGTTACATCACGCGCACGACGCCGGAGTCCCACCGGATCGTGCGATCGGACGCGCACCGCTCCGCCGTCTATTCCGGATCGATCTCCGGCCGTGGCCCGCGCTACTGCCCCTCGATCGAGGACAAGGTGGTTCGCTTCGCCGACCGGGAGAGCCACCAGATCTTTCTCGAGCCCGAGGGTCTCGACGACCCGACCGTCTATCCCAACGGCATCTCGACCTCGCTGCCCGCCGAGACGCAGCGCGCGCTGATCGCGACGATCCCCGGGTTGGAGCGAGCGCGCATCCTGCGCGCCGGCTATGCGATCGAATACGATTACGTCGATCCGACGGGACTCGACCCGACGCTCGAAGCCCGTCGGTTTCGAGGCCTGTTTCTCGCCGGCCAGATCAACGGGACGACCGGCTACGAGGAGGCGGCGGCGCAGGGCCTCGTCGCCGGCGTCAACGCGGCCCGGATCGCCGGCGGCGCAGAACCGGCCGTCTTCGACCGCGCCGGTTCCTACCTCGGCGTGATGATCGACGACCTGACTACCCAGGGCGTGAGCGAGCCTTACAGGATGTTCACTTCGCGCGCGGAATACCGCCTTTCGCTGCGGGCGGACAATGCGGACGAAAGGCTGACCGCCAACGGCGTCGCGCTCGGCTGTGTCGGCGCGAAGCGGGCTGAGCTTCATCGCCGCAGGCAGGATGCGCTCGAGGCGGCGCGCGCGCTGCTGAAAGGGGCGACGGCGTCGCCGGCGCGGCTGGAGTCGTTCGGGATCGCGGTCAACCAGGACGGCGCGCGCCGGTCGGCGTTCGATCTGGCCGCGCAGCCGCAGTTCCCGCTCGCTGTACTCGCGCGGGTCTGGCCCGAATTGGCGGAAATCCCGCGCCGTCTCGTTCCTCGCCTCGAGGCCGACGCGAAATACGCAGTCTATGTCGAACGACAAGCCGAGGACGTCGCGCGCACGCGGCGCGAGGATTCGCTCCTCCTGCCGGAGAGCCTCGACTACTCCGAGCTTCCTGGCCTCTCCCGCGAAATGCGCCAGAAGTTCGCGGCTGTCCGGCCGCGCAGCCTCGGCCAAGCCGGACGGATCGAAGGCGTGACGCCCGCGGCGCTCGCGGTGGTCGCGGCGCATGCGCGGCGAGGGACGACGCGGCGGTCCGCGCCGTCCGAGGCGGCCGAATGAAGGCGCCGGCCGGTCGACGACCAAGGCCCGCCTCGGGGCCGAGCGAATCGGAGCGGCTCGGCGACGATCGCCGCGCGGCGCTTCGGCTCGCGCCTGTTTCACGTGAAACAGAGGACCGGCTCGCGGTCTTCGTCGACCTGCTCGCGCGCTGGAGGAAGGCGACCAACCTGATCGCCGAATCGACCTTTCCTTCCGTCTGGACGCGCCACATCGCCGACAGCGCGCAACTGCTCCCACTCGCCGAGGGCGCGACGCGATGGCTCGACATGGGATCGGGCGCCGGCTTCCCCGGACTCGTCGTCGCGATCCTGCTCGCGGAGACGCCGGGCGCAGTCGTGCACTGCGTCGACAGCGATCGGCGGCGATGCGCCTTCCTGCGCGAAGCCGCGCGCGCGACCGGGGCGCCGGCCGTCGTTCACCCCGTCCGCGTCGAATTGCTCGGCCCCGGCGACGTGCTCGCTGTGGACTGCGTGACCGCGCGGGCCTTCGCCCCCTTGCTCGAGACGCTCGAATTCGCCAAACCATGGATGGAGAGCGGAGCGTTCGGCCTGTTCCCGCGTGGACGGTCGGCGATCAGGGACCTCGAACAGGATCCCCCGCCCGCGATTTATGCGATCGAGGCGATTCCCAGCGTCGTTGACGCCGACGCCGCGATCCTCAGAGTCCGAATGAGCTAGAAGAGCGCCATGGCCTCCACCACGTCTCCCGACGACGCCGCGACCAGTTCGGCCTCGAGACCGCGCGTGCTCGTCATGGCGAACCAGAAGGGCGGGGTCGGCAAGACGACCACCGCCATCAATCTCGGCACGGCGCTCGCGGCGATCGGCGAGCGGGTGCTGGTCATCGATCTCGATCCCCAGGGCAACGCCTCCACCGGTCTCGGAATCGATCGCAAGAGCCGCGTGATGTCCTCCTACGACGCGCTCGTCGGCGAACGCGCGCTGCGCGACGTCATCGTGCCGACCGCCGTGCCGCGCCTCTGTATCGCGCCCTCGACCATGGATCTGCTCGGCGTCGAGCTCGAGATCTCCGGCGACAGCGATCGCTCTTACAAGCTGCGAAAAGCATTGCAGACGTTCTTCGAGTCCGACCGGGATCGTTCCGATCCGATCACCTATGTCCTGGTCGACTGCCCGCCGTCGCTGAACCTCTTGACGATCAACGCGCTCGCGGCGGCCGACGCGGTGGTGGTCCCTCTTCAGTGCGAGTTCTTCGCCCTCGAGGGCCTGTCCCAGCTCTTGACCACCGTCGAGCAGGTGCGCCGCACGCTCAATCCGGCGCTGACCATTCATGGCGTGGTGCTGACGATGTTCGATCCGCGCAACAGCCTCGCGGGCCAAGTCGTCGCCGACGTCCGCGCCCATATGGGCGACAAGGTCTATGACACCGTGATTCCGCGCAACGTTCGCATCTCCGAGGCGCCCTCGCACGGCAAGCCGGCGCTGCTCTACGATCTTCGCTGCGCCGGCAGTCAGGCCTATCTGAAGCTCGCCTCGGAAATCATCCAACGCGAAGGGCGCTGGCGGCCCGCGTAAGCGGGTCGCCGGAGGAACGGGAGCACCGAACGCATGGCCGAAGATCCTGGCCGATCGGAACACAGACCGCGCCTGGGGCGGGGACTCGCCGCGCTCCTCGGCGCGACGCAGGACGAGGCGGACGCGCAGAGCGCACGCGCCAGCGGCGCCCGAAAAGCGCCGATCGAGTTCCTGAAGCCCAACCCGAACAACCCACGCAAGCGTTTCGACGACGTGGAACTCGACGAGCTCGCCGCGTCGATCCGCGAGCGCGGCGTTATTCAGCCGATCCTGGCGCGCGCGATTCCCCGCGTTGCCGACGCTTACGAGATCGTCGCCGGCGAGCGGCGCTGGCGAGCGGCCCAGCGCGCCGGACTGCACGAGGTCCCGATCGTGGTCATCGAAGCCGGCGATCGCGAGGCGCTCGAGATCGCGATCATCGAGAACGTGCAGCGCACCGACCTCAATGCGCTCGAGGAGGCGGCGGGCTACGCTCAGCTCGGCGCCGACTACGGCTATGCGCACGCCGACATCGCGCGCGTCGTCGGGAAGAGCCGCAGCCACATCGCCAACACGCTGCGGCTCACCAACCTTCCCGAACACACGCGCCATCTGCTCGCCGAAGGCAAGATTTCCGCGGGTCATGCGCGGGCTCTGCTCGCCGTCGCTCAACCGGACGCCACCGCCGACCGCATCGTCGCCGAGGGGCTGACGGTGCGCGACATCGAGCGCCTGGGGGAGAACGCCGGGAAGACGGCGCGGACGAAGAAAGAGCCGGTCAAGATCGACCCGGACACGCTCGCGCTTCAGGAAAAGCTCGGGCTGGCGCTCGGCGCCAAGGTCGTCATCCGCCACACCGGCGAGAGCGGCGACATCCGCATCGCCTTCCAAAATTTCGAGCAGCTCGACGATTTCTGCCGGCGGCTGTGTCAGCCGGCCCCGTGACGGCCTCGAGCGGCGCCCGTCGAACCGTCGTCGTCAAGCTCGCTTCGATGTCGCGAATTCATTCGCGGAATGCGTGGTGGGCCGGGCAGGACTCGAACCTGCAACCAGACCGTTATGAGCGGCCGGCTCTAACCATTGAGCTACCGGCCCGATAGGGCGCGCCTGTCCATGGCATTAAGCCCAAAACGCCCCGGGACGCAATGCGGCTGGAGTGCCCAGTCGCAGGGGGCGTCCCGCCGCGCGAGGTCCGCGAGACGCGGCCCTTTGCTGCGGCGCCCTTGCCGGGTAAGCAAAGCGCCGTCTTGAAGACTTCATGCACTGGAGCGGCGCTCGCTCTGGGCGGCGAGGCGCCGCCCGTCCGGCGTCCACATCGGGAGCCGCCATGCCGCGCGTTCACGCCAACGGAATCGACATCGCCTACGAGAGCTTCGGGCGCGAGGGCGATCCCGCGATCCTGCTCGTCCACGGGCTCGCCACGCCGCTGACCGGCTGGCCCGATTCGCTTTGCGACGGACTCGTGCGCCGCGGCTTCCGGGTGGTGCGGTTCGACAATCGCGACATCGGCCGCTCGACGGTCCTGTCCGAACACGGAGTCCCGAACATCAGCGCGATGATGGCGACGCTCCAGGCGGGCGGGCGGCCCGTCCCGCCCTATGGTCTCGACGCCATGGCCGCGGACATCGTGGGGCTCATGGACGCGCTGGCCATCAGCCGCGCCCATGTCGCCGGCGCCTCGATGGGCGGCATGATCGCTCAGCTCGTCGCCCTCGACCATCCCTGGAGGACGGCGAGCCTCGTCTCGATCATGTCGACGACGGGCCGGCCCGGCCTGCCGCCGGCGAAGCCGGACGCCATGCGGGCGCTTATGACTATGCCGAAGAGTTCGAGCCGTGCCGACCGTCTTGCGACGGCGCTCGCGGCGGTCGAGGCGATCAGCGGTTCGCTCCCCCAGACGGACGAGGAACTCGCCGCCTATCTCGGGCGCAGCATCGACTACACGGCTTTCGATCCGCCCGCGGGGGCGCGGCACATGGCGGCCATTGTGGCCGCCCGGCCCCGGCATGAGCGCCTGAAGGGGCTCGCCGCCCCGACGCTCGTCATTCACGGGTCGGATGATCCGATCATGTTGCCTGCGCACGGCGAGGATACGGCGAACAGCATCCCTGGCGCGAAGCTGCTCGTCGTCCCCGGCATGGGCCACGACTTCAAGGAGGCGATCATGCCGGCGTGGATCGAGGCGATCGGCGATTTTGCGGCGAAGGCGGAGGCGGGCTGCTGAGAGCCGCCTTTACGCCCGTCGCAATCTCGGATTAGTTTGATCGAAGCCGCCGCGGAGGGCGGCGCAGAGGATTGCCCCATGACCATCGCCGTCGGCGAAAGCCTGCCCAACGTGACGCTCACGCTCGTGACTCCGGACGGCCCGAAGCCGGTCGCGGCCAAGGACTATTTCGCCGGCAAGACCATCGTCCTCTTCGGCCTGCCGGGCGCCTTCACCCCGACCTGCCACAAGAATCATCTGCCGGGCTTCATCGCGCACGAGGCGGCGTTCAAGGCCAAGGGCGTCGACGCCATCGCGATGACCGCGGTCAACGATCCCTTCGTGCTCGCGGCCTGGGCGGGCGCTACCGGCGCCGACGGCCACATCGACTTCCTCGCCGACGGCAGCGCGGTTTTCGCCAAGGCGCTCGGCCTGGAGCTCGACCTGACCGAGCGCGGCATGGGCGTGCGCTCGACGCGCTATTCGGCGCTGGTCGAGGACGGCGTGGTCAAGACGCTCAACGTCGAGCCGCAACCGGGCGTCGCCGACCTCTCGGGCGCGGCGCATATTCTGGAGCAGATACCGTAAGGGCGCGCATCATAGGCGCGACCGCCGGACGCGGCTGGCGGTCGCGTCGTCTACAGGGAGGCGCCCACCGCAAGTTCCCCGGAGTGCGCAGCGAGTGCAGCCCCGCCAAAGCCAGGATCGACGCTCCGATCCACGCACGCCGCCATGCTGTCGCGAACGCCGGCGCCGTGGCGACGCCGCATCGCCTGAACCCTCATGCTCCCGCCGAGATGACGGACCGATGAACGACGGAAGAGGCGCCCGGAAGCGCCTCGCCCCGATGGCGCCGGCACGCCGCATCGCCTATTCTCACGCCCCATGACCCAGCCCCACCGCCCTGTCGGCCCCGGCGACCACGTTTTTCTCGTCGACGGTTCGTCGTTCGTGTTCCGCGCGTATTATCAGTCGATCCGGCAGGACCAGAAATACAACTATCGCTCCGACCGGCTGCCGATCGGCGCGGTCAGGCTGTTCGCGGCCAAGGTGCTGCAATTCGTCAAGGACGGCGCGGCGGGGCTCAGGCCCACGCATCTCGCCATCATCTTCGACAAGTCGGAGAATTCCTTTCGCCGCGCGCTCTACCCTCCCTACAAGAGCCACCGCCCCGAGCCGCCTGCCGACCTCGTGCCGCAGTTCCCGCTGATGCGCGCCACCGTGCGCGCCTTCGGCATGATCCCGGTCGAGCAGGACCGCTACGAGGCGGACGACCTCATCGCCACCTACGCCCGGCAGGCGCGCGACCGGGGCGCCGACGTGCTGATCGTCTCGGCCGACAAGGACCTGATGCAGCTCATCGAGCCGGGCGTCGCCATGTACGACCCGGCCTCGGGCGAGCGCGAGGAGCGGCGCATCGGTCCGGCCGAGGTTTTCGACTATTTCGGGGTCGGGCCGGACAAGGTGGTCGACGTTCAGGCGCTCGCCGGCGATTCGACCGACAACGTGCCCGGCGCGCCCGGCATCGGCGTCAAGACCGCCGCGCAACTCATCGGCGAATACGGCGACCTCGACACGCTGCTCGCCCGCGCCGCCGAGATCAAGCAGCCCAAGCGGCGCGAAGCGCTGACCCTGCCCGAGAACGTCGACCGCATCCGCATCTCGCAGACGCTGGTCACGCTCGTGCGCGACGTGGCGCTCGAGACCCCGCTCGACGACCTCGCCGCCCCGACGCTCGACGGAGAGGCGCTCGTCGCCTTCCTCAAGGCGATGGAGCTGACCACGATCACCCGCCGGGTCGGCGAGATCTGCGGCGTCGACGTCGCCGCCGTCGAGCCGGACCCGCGCTACGTCGGCCCCGCCGGCTGGCGCGGGCGAGACGGCGAAACCGTGGAGGCGCCGGCGCCGCCGGGCGCGCCGTCAACGGCGGAAGCGCCGAAAGCCGCGCCGCCGCTTGCCGCCCCCGAGGGCGCGACGCCGGCGGATCTGGCGCGGACGCGGGCCGCCGAGGCCAGGGCGCCCGTCGACCGCTCCGCCTACAAGACGATCCGGAGCCTCGACGAACTCGGCCTCTGGATCGCCCGCGCCCACGAACTGGGCGAGGTCGCGTTCGACACCGAGACCTCGTCGCTCGATCCGTTGCAGGCGGACCTCGTCGGCTTCTCGCTCGCGGTGGCGCCGGGCGAGGCCTGCTATGCGCCGCTCGGCCATCGCACGGGCGCGCAGGACCTGTTCGACGGCGGCGGGCTCGTTCCCGACCAGATCCGAGAGGCGGACGCGATCGCGCTCTTGAAGCCGCTCCTCGAGGCGCCGGGCGTGCTCAAGATCGGCCAGAACGTGAAGTTCGACATGCAGGTCATGGCGCAGCGCGGCGTGACCGTCGCGCCGATCGACGACACGATGCTGATTTCCTATGCGCTGGACGCCGGGACGACCGGCGACGGCCACGGCATGGACGCGCTGTCCGAGCGGTTCCTCGGCCACAAGCCGATCGCGTTTTCCGAGGTCGCGGGCGCGGGCCGCACCTTCATCGGCTTCGCCCGCGTGCCCATAGAGAAGGCGACCGAATACGCCGCCGAGGACGCCGACGTGACGCTGCGGCTCTGGCGCGCCCTGAAACCCCGCCTCGTGGCCGAGCGCATGGCGACGGTCTACGAGACGCTGGAGCGGCCGATGCCGCCCGTGCTTGCGCGGATGGAGCGGCGCGGCGTCGCCATCGACCGCGACATGCTCTCGCGCCTCGCCGGCGATTTCGCGCAGAGCATGGCGCGGCTCGAAGCCGACATCAGCCGCATCGTCGGCGGGCCGTTCAATCCCGGCTCGCCCAAGCAGCTCGGCGACATCCTGTTCGGCCAGATGGGCCTGCCGGGCGGCAAAAAGACGGCGACCGGGGCGTGGTCGACCACCGCGAGCGTGCTCGACGACCTCGCCGCGGAAGGGCATGAGCTGCCCGCCCGCGTCCTCGAATGGCGGCAATTGTCGAAGCTGAAGTCGACCTACGCCGACGCGCTGCCGGGCTTCGTCAATCCCGCCACGGGCCGCGTCCACACGTCCTATGCGCTGGCCGCGACGACCACCGGGCGGCTGTCTTCGTCGGAGCCGAATTTGCAGAACATTCCGGTGCGCACCGAGGAGGGCCGGAAAATCCGCCGCGCTTTCGTCGCGCCGAAAGGCCGCAAGCTGATCTCCGCCGACTACAGCCAGATCGAGCTGCGCCTGCTGGCGCATATCGCCGACATCCCGGCCCTGAAAAAAGCCTTTGCCGAGGGGCTCGACATCCATGCGATGACGGCCTCGGAAATGTTCGGCGTGCCCGTCGCCGGCATGCCCCCGGAAATCCGCCGCCGCGCCAAGGCGATCAATTTCGGCATCATCTACGGCATCTCGGCCTTCGGCCTCGCCAACCAGCTCGGCATTCCGCGCGAGGAGGCGGGCGCCTACATCAAGAAGTATTTCGAGCGCTTCCCCGGCATCCGCGACTACATGGAGGCGACCAAGAAGGCCGCGCGCGCCGACGGCTACGTGACGACGATCTTCGGCCGCAAGTGCCACTACCCGCGCATCAGTTCGTCCAACGCCTCCGAGCGCGCCTTCAACGAGCGCGCCGCGATCAACGCCCCGATCCAGGGCTCGGCCGCCGACATCATCCGCCGCGCGATGGCGCGTATGGAGGCGGCGCTCGCTCAGGCGAAGCTTTCAGCCCTGATGCTCCTGCAGGTGCACGACGAACTGGTGTTCGAGGCGCTGGACGACGAGGTCGAAGCGACGCTGCCGGTGGTGAAAAAGGTGATGGTCGACGCGCCCGAACCGGCGCTGAAGCTCCACGTTCCGCTGCAGGTCGACGCCCGGGCGGCGCAGAACTGGGAAGAGGCGCATTGAAGGGGAGGCTCCCGATCTCAGGACTCACCATACGGCGGACGGGACGCTCTCGTTTCGCCGCCCGCCGCTTCCGTCACAGTCGCGACGCCAAGACGAGCACCGCCACGAAGCCCGCGACGCCGGTCGCGACATGGGCGGCGAGAAACGAATTGGCGACCGTGCGGTAATTCCTGAAGAGAGGCGCCGAGAAGCCCGTGAGGATCGACGCGGCCAGACAGCCGAGCCCGCCGATTGCGATGCTCCAGGGGACCGAATCCCGGCCCAAGTCGCTCGTGTGCAGAAAGACGACCAGCGTTTCCGTCGAGCCGACGCCGAGCAGCACATGGAAGCCGATCAGCACCGGCCGCCGCACTCTCTTGAACCATAGGAGGAGGAGCCAGGCGCCGAGCGCAGCCGCCGCCGTCACAATCAGAACAACCGGAATTACCGTCATGGGAACTCCACCCCCGCGCCCTCGTGTAGAGAGTTACGCTCCGCGCTCGCGCGCGGATCAGCGAGGCGTGCTAGGCGGCGCCGGCGGCGGTCGCCCTCGCCGAAGTCTTTTACCTTAAATCGGCAGTTGGCCGGTCTTACGTTTTCGCGCTTATAGCGAGCTCTATTGATCTGAGCTAGGATTGCGCTGACGCATGCGGTAGGCGAGGTTGGAGCCGAGGGCATTCGAGATTTGGCTGGCCGGGGCGGAGCGGCTGGATTCAGCGCAGGTTGGTCGTGCATTGTTGGCCTTGTCCGCCATCGAAAGCGCACGCGCTCGCGGCGTTGGAGACACGCCTCCCGACGCGTGGGTCGAACCGGTCGGGGGAATGAAGCGTGAGGAGGACGGGGACGAGACGGTCGCTTCGATCGTTCATCGCCGGGTCGAGGTCTCGGGATGTCCGCATTGCCGGTCGGACGAGATCGTCGGGTGGGGACGATCGGATGGCCTGCCGCGCTATCGGTGCAAGGCGTGCGGGAAGACGTTCAACGCGCTGACGAAGACGCCGATGGCGGGGTTGCACAAGAAGGAAGAATGGCTGGCGCACGCCGAAGCGATGATCGACGGCGCGAGCCTCGCCAAGGCGGCCGCGCGTTGCAGCGTCCATGCCACGACGGCTTTTCGCTGTAGACATCGGTTTCTGACGGCGTTGTCTTCCGACAAACCGCAATCGATGCGCGGGATCGTCGAGGGCGACAAGATGTTCGTTCTGGAATCCTTCAAGGGCAAGCGATCCGGCCTGCCTCGACCGTCGCGCAAGCGCGGCGGCCAGGCGGCCAAACGCGGGCTTTCGGCGGAACAGATTCCCATTGTCGTGGTTCGCGATCGCCAGGGCGCAACCTTCGACGCGGTGCTGCCCAAACTGAACCGGGCCTCCATGGCGGCCGCCCTCGGCGACGTCCTGGCGGGCGCGGAAACCTTCTGTTGCGACGGCGGCACATCCATTGTCGCTTGTGCGCGCGCAGCCGGCCTCCCCGTTCATGTCCTGTCCGCGCCCGGCGGTTCTCGTCCTGACGCGCCGCAATTCCACATCAACAACGTCAATGGCTATCATGGCCGGTTCAACGAATGGATGCGTCGCTTCCACGGCGTCGCCACCAAGAACCTGCCGAACTATCTGGGATGGCGCCGAGCCCTCGAAGCCCTCGGACAACAGGCCAGTCCCAGGCGCTGGATCCTCGGAACGGTCGGGCTCGGGCCATATCAACAGATTTCGCTATAAGCGCGAAAAATTTCGCCGCCGCCGGGAATAAGCCGCGCCCCCGCCGGGTCTCCTCTTCGACGGCGGCTGCCGCCGAGGAGGAGAGACGATGACGCGCGACGCCGACGACGGCTTTGAACGCCGGCAAATCCTGAAATGCATGCTCTGGGCGGGAACCGGCGTGGTCTGGACGGTCGCGGGCGGCGTGCCCGCCTCGCGGCTCCTCGGCTCGGCCAAGGCGGCGGAAGGCGGGTTCTCCTTCGTCCAGCTTTCCGACAGCCACATCGGGTTCGCGAAGGCCGCCAACCCCGACGCGCGGGCGACCTTCGACGCCGCGATCGACAAGGTGCTCGCCATGCCCGGAAAGCCCGCTTTCGTCCTCCACACCGGCGACGTCACCCATACCGCCAAGCCGGCGGAATTCGACGACGCGCTCGGGATGATCGAGCGGGCGAGGCTCGACGTCCACTACGCCCCGGGCGAGCACGACATCACCGACGCCCGGAGCCGCGACGCCTGGCTCGCGCGCTTCGGCAAGGGCGCGGGCGGCGGCTGGTACGCCTTCGATCATGGCGGCGTGCATTTCGTGTCGCTCGTCAACGTCGTCGACCTGAAGACCAACGGCCTCGGCTCGCTCGGGGCGGAGCAGATCGCCTGGCTCGACGACGACCTCCGGGGCAAGTCGGCTTCGACGCCGATCGTCGTCTTCTGCCACATCCCGCTCTGGATGATCGCGCCGGACTGGGGCTGGGGCACCGCGGACTCCGCGCTGGCGCTGGGGCTGCTTTCGCGCTTCGGCTCCGTGACGGTTCTCAACGGCCACATCCACCAGCTCATGCAGAAGGTCGAGGGGAACGTGACTTTCCACACGGCGCGCTCGAGCGCCTTCCCGCAGCCGGCGCCCGGAACGGCGCCGTCGCCGGGTCCCAAGGTCGTGCCGGCGGGGGAATTGCGCAAGTGGCTCGGCGTGCGCGAGGTCGCTTACGTTCCCACGCCGACGAACCTCGCCGTGACCGACTCCGACCTCGCCTGAAGGAGCCGTCATGTTTCGGGTCATCGTGACGCAGGCGGCGCTCGCCGCCGGCCCCGTCGCCGCCGCGCCGGCGGGCGATCTTGCCCGCGGCGAGCAGATCTATCAGGCCTGCACCGACTGCCATTCGCTCGACCAGAACGACGTCGGGCCGCGGCACCGCGGCGTCTATGGCCGCGAGGCCGGGTCGCTCGCCGACTACCCCTATTCGGACGCGCTGAAAAACGCCAAGATCGTCTGGAACGCGGAGACCCTCGACAAGTGGCTGACCAATCCGCAGGCCTTCGTTCCGGGGGCGAAGATGTTCTTTCACCTCGCCGACGCGCAGGACCGCGCCGACGTGATCGCATTCCTGAAGGAGCGGGCGAGATAGGCGGGGCGATCCCCCTCGCCCCGCCCGCCCCATGACGGCCGCCAGTCCCCTCGCCGCCGAGCGCTTCCGCGCGATCGTGCCGCCGCTTCTCGACGACGCCTATTCCCTGGCGAAATGGCTGTGCCGCGACGCCGACGACGCTCACGACATCGTGCAGGAGGCGGCCGTGCGCGCGCTGAAGGCGCTGGCGACGACGAGCGTCGACCGCCCGAAGCCCTGGTTCCTCGCCATCGTCCGCAATGCGGCGCTCACCTGGATGGCGCGGAATCGTCGCAAGGATCTCGCTTTCGCAGGCGACCTCGCCGACCTCGAGACGGTCGCGCCCCTCGACGCGGACGCAGGCCCGGACCCGGAGGCCGCCCTGATCGCGCTCGAGGACGGCGTTCGGCTACGAAAGGCGATCGCGGCGCTGCCGCCGCCGCTCCTGGAAGTTCTGGTCATGCGCGACGTCAACGGCCTCGCCTATCGCGACATCGCCGAGGCTACAGGCCTGCCGATGGGAACCGTCATGTCGCGCCTCGCCCGCGCCCGCGGCGCGCTCGCCAAAACCCTGAAGGCCTGAGCCATGAGCGACCCTGCCCCCGACCCGCGGCGCCTCCGGCTCCATGCCGCCCTCGACGGCGAGCTCGACGCGGCCAACGCGCTGGCGCTCGAGCGCGACCTCGCCGCCGACCCCACGCTGGCGGCCGAATACCGCGAGATCGACGCCGTGCGCGACGCGATGCGGCGGCTCGTCCCGCGCGATGCGGCGCCCAAGACCCTGGTCGACGGCGTGCTGGCGCTCGCCGAGCCGGCGAGCGTCGTCCCGCTCGCGCCGCGCCGCGTTGCGCGCTGGCGGCAGGGCTTGCCGATCGCCGCCTCGTTCGCCGCGCTCGGTTTCGCCGCCGGGGTCGGACTTTCGTCGCTGCGCCTGCCGAACCCGTCCGCGGGCGTCGCCGAAACCCTCGTCGCCGATTTCGCCCGCGCCGCCGTCGCCGGCCAGCCGTTCGACGTCGCCTCGTCCGACCGGCATACCGTCAAGCCGTGGCTCGCCGGCCGGACGACCGTCAG
>CAIZGR010000454.1 GCA_903932535.1 uncultured Hyphomicrobiales bacterium
GCTCAATTTGGCCAGTTTAATTGTCGCTAAGCGGCCATCATAATTGTCGCGCTGCACCGGGCCGTTCGGGGGAGTTCCGGATACACGAGCGCGGGCGAGGGGACGCCCTTCGCGAGAAGCCAAGAGTACGTCCGCCACGTCAGATCCCGAAGGCTGGCGTGTTGTTCCTCTGCATCTTCGGCCGTACAGGCGCGGGAGGGAAAGGCGCTCATGACTGCGCCCCCTCGACAATCGCCAGCGCCGCGCCGAGAGGCCCGACGTCGCGCCCGCTTAGGGCATGGCGCAAGGTCGCGAGCGGGCAGCCGCCTTGGAGCGCCAAGCTCGCGACGATTGCCGCCGCGGCCGCCATGTCGGCGATCGGGGAGGCTTTCGGGGCGTCGAGGAAGATTTCCGCAACGCGCCGGTCGGCGAATCGTCCGATGGTCGCGGTCCAGCGCCGGCCGTCATGCTCGAAGTCGATGAGCTCGGCGCGGCGCCGGTTGGGAAGGCGCTCGCGCTCAGCCACGGCGCGAGTCCCGCATGAGGCCGGCCAAGCCGATGAGCGCCGCTTCGGCGCGGCCGTCATCCTTGACGCGGGCGAACAGCGCCGCCTTGTCAGGCCATCGCCGGATCGCTTCCGCCCGGGCGGCGTCCTTTGCGCCGTCCTTGCCCGGCGCAATGCCGATAAGTCTTTTCCATTGCGCAGGCGTGATGAGCGTCACCCGGACGCCAAGAGCGCCGCAGACACCCTCGACGACACCGCGGGCGCGACCAAAGGCGAACGCACCGACTGCGCCTTCGCCAGGGCGGGCGCCGACGTACTCGACGAAGGCTTCGCGCACCTGCCACTTGGCGACGATCTCCGCCAACAGCGGAGGGTTGACGTTCGCGCGGCCCTTCGGTCCGTCGTGAAGGACCGGCATGTCGGCGATGTCGGCGAGGCTGAGCGACGCCAACGATACGCCCCTGAGAAGGGCCAGTCCGCCGCAAGTCCCGATGTCAATTCCAACAGTTTCGATCATGGCCGCGCCTCCGGAAAGGCGAGGCCGGCAATCATCCGGGCTGTCGACGGCGCGAGGCCGAGGCGACGTGCGAGATGCGAGGCTTGAAATTGATTGAGGGCTTGGGTATCTTCCGACCGTTCAATCGCCCGAGAGAACAGTTCGGAAGCCCGGCCCGCCGCCCTGCGAGCCGGGTTTCTATTGTTGGAGCCCATCGATCACGCGGCCTCCGCGTTGCGCGAGGCGCGGCCGGATTCGATGAGCCTGCGGCCGAGCGTCCGGCGGCCGAAACCCAACTCTTCCGCGATGACCTTCGCCGGAACCAGGGAGTCGACGGGAGGAGGCGGCGGCGCAACCGGCTCGCTCCCGAGCGCATGGGCCAACGCTTTCGCCTTATAGGCTTCGACTTCCGACCTCAGGAAGTACAACCGACCCTTGATCCGGCGCGGCGTCGGAAAACTCGGTTCCGACCGACCTTCGATATTCATCCTGTCGCCTCTGACTTTTCCGGTCCGCGACATTGCGAGCCGATGAGGCGTCCTTATCGAACCGCTTTTGACGGCTTCCGGTTTCCGTCAAATCTTTCTTTGAAGGCCCTTCCTGATCCTGCTCACGATCGCGGGGAACGAAACTTCCCGAACTCGACGCATTGGACGGGGAGGGTCATATTCAACACAGATTGCGTCGCAGTCCAGGACAAGACCATCCGTATCTTCGATTCGGCTACAAACAAAATCCCAAATCTTTTTAGGGCTCACTCCCTCATTCAGCGCCTTTACGATAAGGGAGTCTAAGACGTCAGGACCTCTTCGTTTTGGTTTTCTGCCGCGTCGCGCCTGCAATTTCTTGTCGCGCTCTGCTAAATCAAGAACGTGCTTTTCCAATGAATCAACTAATGCTGGATTGCTTCCATTTGCTGTCTGCTTGATCATTTGTTCATTGTAGCGATCAATCGCATATTGTACGTCATCGGGATATTTTTTTATCCTTTCATCAAATTCTATATTCTTTTGTTCCCAAAACACCTTTGCCTTTTCATTCATCGCGACCAACTGCGGATTGTCCGGCCGCGTGGCCTGGCGCTCCCTGCGCTCGCGGTCCATGCGCTCCTTTAGGGCACGCTCCCTGGCCTCAAGTTCGGAGCGGGGAGGAAGTGGGAAGCCCTTCATAGCGTCACCCCCGCGCCTTCGACAGTTCGACGACGTTGTCCGGCGTCTCCTTCTCGCCGACGATCGCCGCGAGGCGGCGGGCCCAGGCGTCGAGAGCCTGTCGCTTCTCGGTCGCATAGGCGTAACGGTTGTAAACCGCCGCGACGCCCTTGATGGTCCCGCTCTTGTGGTTGAGCACGGCCTCGACGACGTGCGGCGGAATCCCGATTCCCGCCATGCCGCTCGCGGCCGTGCGGCGCAGATCATGGAAAACCCAGGACGGAAGCGGCTTCACAGTCTCGGGATCTTCGCCCCGTTCTTTGGCCGTTTCCTTCATGGCGTCGAGGATTGCCGCGTCGATTTGCGCCTTTGCACGGCTCCATCCCGATACTGCGGTCAACCCTGTCGTCGTGAAGGTGAGCGCCGGCGCGCGCCTTCCTTCCGCATCGCGCCCCGGCTCGATCCGCTTCAACTTCTCGATAATGCCGATCGCCGAATCGCTCAGCGGAATTTCATGCGCAATCCCATTCTTTGCGCGTTCTTTCGGAATGGTCCACGTCCGGGCGCCGACGTCGATTTCACTCCATGTCGCTTCGGCGATTTCGTCGCGGCGCGCGCCGGTCAACAAGAGCAACTGCGCAATCGAACCGAAAGGCCAACCGGTCGTTTCGAACGCGGCCCAAACGAGGCGAATCTCGTCGTCGGACAACACGCGGTCCCGCGCGTTCTCGGGCGCCGGCGGTTTCAGGCCGGTGAATGGCGAGCCGTCGATTATCCCGCGTTCAATCGCCCAATTGCCGAGTTTCCGCAGAACGGCAAGAGAACGGTTCGCCGTCGTCGGCGATCCGCGCGAGACGATATCGTCAAGCACGGCGTGAACTTCGGCTTTGCGGAGGGCGCCAAGTTTCTTGTCGCCAAGTTTGGGGAGGATTTCGACCTTAAGGAGCCGCTCCGTCTCAGCCGCCCAGAGTGCGCCGGCCTTGATCTTGGCGTGCTTTTCGATGAAGTCGGCGGCGACGGTCCGGAGCAAATCGGCCGGCGTCTCAGCGGCCTTCTGCGCCTCGCGGGCGGCCTTCTTTTCCTCGGCGGGGTTCGTGCCCCCGGCGAGCTTGCCGCGGGCTTCCTCGGCCTTCCTACGGGCTTCCGCCAAGCTGAGATCAGGATAACTCCCGATCGTAAATTTCGCCGGCCGTCCGCCGCTCCGATATCGGAGAGCCCACGATTTGACGCCTGACGGTTGCATAACAAGGTAAAGGCCAGTGACCTTACCATCCGGAATTTCGCGCCGCGCCTCCGGCTTTTTGAGCCGTTGAATTTGTTGATCGGTCAACATATTACGTTACCCTGTAGCTGTAGGGGTAACGGAAATTGCCCGTCTTAGCCTGTTACCCCGTGTCCGTGACGATACGGGACAAAACGCATTTTTGCAAGCGATGCCTATCTATTGCGAGGTTCGCGCGTCTAGATTTGTCCGGCTCCGTCACGTATCGGCTCGCGACTGTTAATCGAATGGTCGCAGGTTCGAGTCCTGCTCGGGGAGCCAGCCCTTTTCAACGACCTGATCGAGATGGCCAGGGCCCCGTCGACACGGGGTTCGTCACTCGGTCGAGCGCGAACGTCTCCCCAGCGCCGGCGGGCGAAAGATGCGTAATCGCGGATCGTTCGGAAGACAGACGACGACAAATGTCGGCGTTCGTCAATATATGAAGTATTCTATTGCGCGGTATCGCCCCAATTTCGTCCGAGCCGGTTGTGCGTCGTCGCCCGCGGCTCCAAACGCGCGCTCATCGCGCCGCGCCGGCCAGCGCCAGCGCCCGCGCATAGACCTGCCGCCGCGGCAGGCCGAGCTTGGCCGCGACCGCCGCCGCGGCGTCCTTGACCGAGAGGGCGGCGAGGGCGGCGCGAATTTCCGCGTCCAGCGCGCCCTCGTCGACCGCCTCGCGCCGCTCAGGCGGCCCGACCACGATCACGATCTCCCCACGCGGCGCCTCTCCGGCCCCATAATCGGCAGCGAGCGCGTCGAGCGTCCCGCGCCGGACCTCCTCGTGCAGCTTGGTGAGCTCGCGCGCCACCGCGGCAGGTCGCGGGCCGAGCTCGGCGGCGAGGTCGCAAAGCGTCTCGCCGAGCCTGCTCGGCGCCTCGTAAAACACCAGCGTGCCGGGCACGGCGGCGAGGGCGTTGATCCGCTCGCGCCGCGCGGCGCTGCGGGGCGGCAAAAAGCCTTCAAAAAAGAAGCGGTCCGTCGGTAGCCCCGCGACGCAGAGGGCCGCGAGCGCGGCGCAGGCGCCCGGCGCCGTCGTGACCGCGAGGCCCGCGGCGACGGCCTCCGCGACCAGCTTGAAGCCGGGATCGGAGACGAGCGGCGTGCCGGCGTCCGAGATCAGCGCCAGCGCTTGCCCTTCGGCGATGCGGCTCAGCGCCCGCGGGCGCGCTTCGGCGGCGTTGTGCTCGTGATAGGGCGAGAGCGGCGTCCCGATCCCGTATCGGGCGAGCAGCGTGCGCGAAACCCGCGTGTCCTCGGCCAGGATCGCGTCGGCCGCCGCCAGGATGGACAGTCCGCGCAGCGTCATGTCGCCGAGATTTCCGATCGGCGTGGCGACGACATGGAGCCCGGCCGGGAGGGCAGCCGCCGGCACGGCGACGCCGTGGACGAGGAACGTCCGTTCCGGGCGCGCCGGCGGCTTGCGTTCGTGGTGTTCTTCCCGGTTCATCGTCGCCGCTTCGCCTCGCGCGACATCGATAGCCAAGCGCCGGTGAAAATGCCACAATCTCCGCGCTGGGGCCGCCGTCGTCCGCCCGTGCGGCTGCGGGCGCGTCAGGCCATCGAGAGCGTGCATGCGTTCGCCGGTTCGCCGCAGGTCGGGTGGGAGTTCAGGCATGGACAGGGAGTTTCAGTCGCGGGACGGGCGGCGCGGCACGAGCCGTCGCGCGCTGCTTTGCGGCGGGCTCGCGCTGACGTTCGCCGGCTGCAACTCGAATTCGCTGCTCCCCCCGGGCGCCGAGGTCGCGCCCCCGCCGCCGGGCGCGCCACCCTCGGGCGCCCCCGGACCGGCGGCCGGGGAAACCCTGGGCGCGGGACCGGTGCGGGTCGGCATGATCCTGCCCCTCACCCAGAACGGCGCCCCGAGCCCGATCGGCGTGGCGATGCGCAACGCCGCGCAGCTCGCGGTCGACGAGTTCTCCGGCGCCTCCATCACCTTGACGATCCAGGACGACCGTTCGTCCCCCGACGCCGCCGGGCAGGCCGCGCAAAGCCAGATCGCCGCCGGCGCGCGATTGCTGCTGGGGCCGGTCTACGCCAACGACGTGCGTCAGGCGGCCTCGGTCGCCAAGGGGGCGGGGAGGCCGATCATCGCCTTCTCGACCGACGTCAGTGTTGCGTCGCCGGGCGTCTACCTGCTGTCGTTCCTGATCGCATCCTACGTCGACCGGATCGCCGAGTTCGCCGCCACGCGCGGCAAGCGGGCGTTCGCGGTCATGGCGCCGCAGGACGATTACGGCGCCGCCGCCCTGGCGCTCTTCCAGCAGACGGCGGGGCGGCTGAACATCCCGGTCGTCGCGGCGGCGCGCTACGCCTCGGGCCAGCCGCAGGAGGCGGCGCAGCAGATCGCGGCGGCGGCCGGCCAAATCGACGCCCTTTTCATCCCCGATCAGGCCGCCGGCATGCCGGCCGTCGCGAGCGCGCTCTCCGCCGCCGGGGTCAGGACGCAAATTCTCGGCACCGGAATCTGGAACGACGCGCGGGTGCTGCGGCTGGCGCCGCTGCAGGGCGCATGGTTCGCGGCGCCCGACAACGCCGGCTTCAACGCGCTCGCCCAGCGCTACAAGGCCAAGTTCAACAGCGAGCCGACGCGCCTCGCGAGCCTCGCCTATGACGCGGTGACGCTGGCGGGGGCGCTGGCGCGGAATCCGGGTCCCGATCCGTTCGGCGCGGCGGCGCTGACCAACGTTTCCGGCTTCAACGGCGCAGACGGCGTGTTCCGCTTCCTTCCCAACGGAACCAACGAGCGCGGCCTCGCGGTGATGGAGATCGACAACAACGCCGCCGTGGTGGTCAGCCCGGCGCCGCGGAGCTTTGCGGCGGGGTGAAGGGGGCGGGCGCTGCGGGTTGCGGCGCAGGCGCCGGGAGCCGTCGAAATTGCGTCATGGCCGGCCTACGGCGCCGCCGGTCGAGCGTCCTGTTTTCCGCTCGCGGCGGCGCTCGCAATTCGCCTCCCGCGCTATCCGCCCCCCGTCTTCGGCTCGTACGGGCAAATCTCCTCGAGCAAGCAGACGCCGCACGCGGGCTTGCGCGCCGTGCAGACGTAGCGCCCGTGCAGGATCAGCCAGTGGTGGGCGTGGCGCAGGAAGCGCTGCGGGACGACGTCCATCAATCCGTCCTCGACCTCGCGTGGCGTCTTGCCCGGAGCGATCCCGAGCCGGTTGGCGAGGCGGAAGACGTGGGTGTCGACCGCCAGCGCCGGCTCGCCGAAGGCGGTGTTGAGGACGACGTTCGCGGTCTTGCGGCCGACGCCCGGCAGGGCCTCGAGCGCGGCCCGGTCGCTCGGGACCGCGCCGCCGTGCCGTTCAAGCAACGCTTTCGACAGCGCGACGACGTGGCGCGCCTTCGACCTGAAGAGCCCGATCGTCCGGATTTTTTCGGCCAGCCCCTCCTCGCCGAGCGCGGCCATTTTTTCGGGCGTGTCGGCGACCGCGAACAGCGCCTTCGTCGCCTTGTTCACCCCGGCGTCGGTCGCCTGCGCCGACAGCACGACCGCGACGAGAAAGGTGAACGGGTTGACGGACTCGAGCTCGCCCTTCGGCTCTGGATTGGCGGCGGCCAGCCGCTCGAACACCGCTTCGGCGAGCGCGGCGCGCTCGCTGCGGGAAGCTTCTGCTGTCATCGCGCGGTTCCTCGAGCCTTCGTCACATCCACCGCCGCCTTGCCTTGCGCGGGCGCCGCAAGCAATATGCACGCTCGACTCGGGGCGTCGAGGACCGGCGCGGTCCCGCGAATTCCACCAGAGGGAGGCAAACGATGAAGCAATCGAAACGGATGGCGTGCGCCGCCGCGGCGCTGTGCGCCGTGCTCGCCGCAGGCGGCGCCGTGGCGGCGCCGGACAAGGTGGTCATCGGCGACATCGACGACATGTCCGGCCCCTATGGCGACGTCATCGGCGCGGGCGGCGTCGAGGCGATCCGCATGGCCATCGCCGATTTCGGCGGCAGCGTGCTCGGCAAGCCGATCGACATCCTGACCGCCGACCATCAGAACAAGCCCGACATCGGCGTGCAGAAGTTCCGCGAATGGGCCGACACCGGCGGCATGACGATGACGCTCGGCGGGTCCAACACCGGCGTCAGCCTCGCCATCGCCTCCGCCGACAAGGAGAAGCACATCCCATTCTTCGCCATCGGCGCGGCCGGCGCATCGCTCACCGGAAAGGACTGCACCCCCTATTCGATTCATTTCGGCTACGACACGACCGCGCTCGCCAACGGCACCGCCAAGACGATCCTCGGGGAGGGCGGCAAGAGCTGGTTCTTTCTCACTGCCGATTACGCCTTCGGCGCCCAGCTCGAGAAGGGCGCGGCCGCGGTGGTGAAGGCGGGCGGCGGGACGGTCGTCGGCGACGTGCGCGTGCCGCTCGGCACGTCCGACTTCGCCTCGTACCTGTTGCAGGCGCAAGGGTCGGGCGCGCAGGTTCTCGGCCTCGCCAACGCCGGCACCGACTTCTCCAATTCGCTGAAAGCCGCGGCCGAGTTCGGGCTCACCAAAAGCATGAAGCCGGCGGCGCTGCTCGTCTTCCTGACGGACATCCACGCCGTCGGCCTCGACATCGCGCAGGGGCTGATCCTCACCGACGGCTGGTACTGGGACCTCGACGACCGCACCCGCGCCTTCGCCAAGCGCTTCTATGAAAAGATCAAGCGCGAGCCGACGATGCCCCAGGCCGCCTTCTATTCGGCCACGCTCACCTATCTCAACGCGGTCAAGGCGGCCGGCACGACCGACGCCGACAAGGTGATGGACGAACTGCACAAGATGACCATCGACGACGCGTTCACGCCGAGCGGGAAAATCCGCGCCGACGGCCTGCTCGAGCACGACATGTACATTTTGCAGGTCAAGACGCCGGCCGAATCGAAGGGCGAGTGGGATTATTACAAGCTCGTCAAGACGATGAGCGGCGAGGAGGCTTACGGCAAGCTCTCCGACTCCGCCTGCCCACTGGTGAAGAAGTAGAATCAACCACGAAGATCACGAAGGGACACGAAGCTTCGTGCTCCTTCGTGAACTTGGTGGTGAAATCAGTCGAGCGCGACCCGGTAACTCGCCTGCGTCTTCGCCGCGATCTCGTCGAGCGTCACGCCCGGCGCCATTTCGATCCTGCCGCGGATCGTCGGGAAGAAATCGGCGCTCGCGCCGTCGAAAGCTTCTTGCAAGCGGGCCTCGGCGTCAGATGGAATGACGGCGTTCCGGACATGGGGGCGATTTGCCGCATACGTCCGAAATCTCGACTTGGCGAAGATCGCCGCCCTCCGCCGTCCGCGCGCGCGGGAGCTTTCATCGGGAGCGGCCGGGTTCCGGTGTTCGCGGCGCAGCGCCGCGCTGCCGACTCTGCAAATCGTCAATCCGTTTTTTCAGCCCCGGCAGATCGCCTTTGACGGTTCGCCAGACGACATCGACGTCCACGTCAAAGTACTCATGGATCATCTTGTTGCGCATGCCGCGCATTTCGATCCACGGCAACTCAGGGTGAGCCGCTACGAATTCCGGCGCGTGTTGCTGAATTTGGCGGGCGGCTTCGCCAATGATCTCCATGTTGCGTATAACGGCGTCTTGATCGCGCTGACTCTGCCGAAAGGCGCTCAAACCGCCAAGCCGGTCGATGTAGTCGGTCGCTCGCTGAATGGCCTGCGCAATGTGGTTCAAATACTCTTCGACGCGCTCGGGGTGCTTCATAGCGGCACGGCTCGTTCCAGCACGCGGTCCCTGAATGTCTCGGGCAAGAACCCCGGCGTCAAAACCGATACTCGAACGCCGAGCAACTCTTGCGCTGCGTGTTCCATCCTGGCGAGCATGAACAAGGTCATTTTGTCCGTCGCCTCCACGAGGAGATCGAGATCACTGTCGTCGGTATCCGCGCCGGTCAACACAGAGCCATACACACGCGGGCGCGTCACCCCGTAGCCCAGGAGAAGCTGGCGCAGTTCCGTGCGATGCGCATCAAGGGCTGCGGATGGTTTCATGGTTGGAGAGTAACACGAACGGGGCTTCGGACCCCGGGCCGCCGGGGCGGCGCGGAGGCCCGGCCCTCCCTGTAGGACGGGGTCGCCGACCCCGCCCTGTCTCGCTCAGTCGAGCGCCACCCGGTACGCCGCCTGCGTCTTCGCCGCGATCTCGTCGAGCGTCACGCCCGGCGCCATCTCGATCAGCGCCATGCCGCGATAGCCGTGCTTGTCGATGGTGAACACGCCGAGGTCGGTGATGACGAGGTCCACGACCTTGGCCCCGGTCAGCGGCAGCTCGCAATGATGGAGCAGTTTCGGCCCGTCCTTGGCCGAGTGCTCCATCACCACGACGATCTTCTTGACGCCGGCGACGAGGTCCATCGCGCCGCCCATGCCTTTGACCATCTTGCCCGGGATCATCCAGTTGGCGAGGTCCCCGGTCTCGGAGACCTGCATCGCGCCCAGAATCGCCAGATCGATGTGGCCGCCGCGGATCATCGCGAAGGAATCGGCGCTGGAGAAGAAGCTCGTCGTCGGCAATTCCGTGACGGTCTGCTTGCCGGCGTTGATGAGGTCGGCGTCCTCGTCGCCCTCGTAAGGGAATGGGCCCATGCCGAGCATGCCGTTCTCGCTCTGCAGCGCGACGGTCATCCCCTCGGGGATGAAGTTCGAAACCAGCGTCGGGATGCCGATGCCGAGATTGACGTAGAAGCCGTCCCTGAGCTCCTTGGCGGCGCGGGCGGCCATTTCATCGCGGTTCCAGGCCATGGTGTGGCGCTCCTCTCAACGATCTTCAGGCCGCGTCGCGCTTGCGCGTGGTGCGCTGCTCGATGTGTTTTTTCGCGTCCGGGACGTGCACGATGCGATGCACGAAGACCCCGGGCGTCATGATGTCGTCCGGGTCGATCTCGCCGGGCTTAACCAAGTGCTCGACCTCGGCGATGGTGATCTTGCCGGCGGTCGCCATGTTCGGATTGAAGTTCCGCGCCGTCTTCCGATAGACGAGGTTGCCTTCGGTGTCGCCCTTCCAGGCGTGGACGAGCGAGATGTCGGCGGTGAGGCCGAACTCCATCACGTAGGCCTCGTTGTTGAAGTCGCGGATTTCCTTGCCTTCCGCGACGATCGTGCCGACGCCCGTCTTGGTGAAGAACGCCGGGATGCCGGCGCCGCCCGCGCGGATGCGCTCGGCGAGCGTGCCCTGCGGGTTGAACTCGAGCTCGAGCTGACCCGAGAGGTAGAGCTTGGCGAAGGTCTTGTTCTCGCCGACGTAGCTCGAAATCATCTTGCGGATCTGGCCGCTCTCGAGCAGGACGCCGAGGCCGACGCCGTCGACGCCGCAATTGTTGGAGACGACGGTCAGGTCCCTGACGCCGGTCTTGCGCACGGCTTCGATCAGGGTCTCCGGAATGCCGCACAGGCCGAAGCCGCCGGACATGATGGTCATGCCGTCCTTGACGACGCCCGCGAGCGCCTCGTCGGCGTTGGCGTAGACTTTTCTCACCGGATGATCCTCCCCAAGAAACCGTGCCTTCCCTAGCCCCGCAAAGCACGGGCGGCAAGACTGCTTTCGGATCGTGTCAGCGGCGGGCGGCGATCGGCGGCGGGCCTCGCGGCCGCCTTAGCCGGAAGCGCCCGCTCTCCGCCAGCCAGCCCGCGATCACGGCGCCGAGCAGCAGCGCCAGCCCGAAGAAGCCCGAGGCCAGCGAGGTCGAGCGCGCCCCGATCAGCTCGCTCGAACCCGTCCGCTTGAGGCCGATGTAGCCGCTTCCGGCGTAGCTCGGCGCGGGATTGAGCCCGACGATGCGCGGGATGTCGGCGTCGTCGGCCTTGGAGGCCGAAAGCCGGCGGGCCGAGCCGCCGGTCTCCTCGGCGAGCGGGCGCAGCTTTTCCGGCGTCGAGACGACGTCGCGCATTTCCAGCGGATTCTCGGGGCCGACGTTGACGAGCGCGACATGCTCGCCGTCCTCGGCGCGGTAGAGGCCGAAGCGGTCGACGGTCGCCTGCGCCCGGCTGAGGCCGGGGGCGACGGGCTCGAGCGCCAGCTTCGTCCGCGCGCCGTCCGGCCCGGTCAGGAACGTGTCGCGGGCTGCGCCGCTGACGCTCTGCCGTTCGACGGTGACGGCGCGGCCGTGCGCGCTCGCCCGCAGCGCCTCCTCCTCGAGTTCCGGCTCCTTCATCAGCCAGTGCGCGAGGCGCCGCAACAGGTCGAGATAGGGGCCGCCGCCATCGTAGCCGCGCGCCCAGAGCCACATCTGGTCGCTGAGCAGCAGCCCCACCCGGCCCTTGTCGATGCGCGACAGCACGAGCAGCGGCTTGCCGTCCGGGCCGGTCATCACCGTCTGTCCGTCGGTCGCCTTCGCGCCGACGAGCCGGAACCACCGGCCCCACGCCCGGCCGGCGCCGCCCTCGCCGGGGCCGACGAGCCCGCGCGTGACCGGATGGCGCAGGCCGAGGTCGGGGACCTGCGCCCGGAACGGGGCTTCGACATCCTCGCCGGTCGGCTCGGCCGGCGCGACCGCGCCGAGCGGCGAATAATAGAGGCCGTCCGGGGTCGAGTATTCCGGCCCTTCCGCCATCAGCAGCGCGCCCCCCTGCCGCACGTAATCGGCGATGTTCTCGAGGTAGGCGAACGGCAGGATCGACTGCTGGGCGTAGCGGTCGAAGATGATCAGGTCGAAGTCCTTGATCTTGCGGCCGAACAGGTCCGCGACCGGGAAAGCGATCAGCGACAGCTCGTTGATCGGCACGCCGTCGCCGCCCTTTTCCGGCGGGCGCAGGATGGTGAAGTGGACGAGGTCGACGTTGGCGTCGGACTTCAGGAGGTTGCGCCACATGCGCTCGCCGGGGTGGGGCTTTCCCGAGACGAGCAGCACGCGCAGCTTGTCGCGCACGCCGTCGATGTTGACCACCGCCCGGTCGCCTTCGCTGGCGAGTTCGTCCGCGACCGGGGCGATCTCGAGCTCGACGACGTTGACGCCGGCGTGCTCGATCGGCGCCCGCACCTCGATCCGCTGGCCGACCTCGGCGTCGTAGGTCGCGATCGTCTCGCCGTCGCGGCGCACGGTGAGCTTCACCGGCTCGCCCTGACTGGCGTTGTCGAGGATTCGCGCCGCGATCACCTGATGCTTGCCGACGATGCCGTAGCGCGGCGCCTCAATCAGCTCGATCCGCCGCTGGCGTTCGCCGTCGTGGCCGGTGATCAGGGCGTGCAGCGGCGCCTTGAACCCGAGCGCGCCGGCGGAGCCGGGAAGGTCGTGGACGTCGCCGTCGGTGATCAGGATCGCCCCGCCGACCCGCTCGGGCGGCGCGTCGGCGAGCGCGTCGCGCAGCGCCGCGAACAGCCGCGTGCCCTCGGCGGCCGATTGCTCGCGCGAGGTTTCGACGACGCGCAGGTCGACGTCGCCGAGCGCCTTCAGGCGCGCCGCGACCGCGTCCCGCGCCTTGTCCGTCTGCGCCGGCCGGCCGCCGATCTGCTGGCTTTCCGAACGGTCGACCACGACCGCCACGATGTCCTTCAGCGGGCGCCGGTTCTCCTGCACGAGGTTGGGATCGCAGAGTCCGAGGAGCGCGAGTCCGAAGGCGAGCACGCGCAGCCACGCGCCGCGCGATCGGCGCCAAACGAGCGCGGCGGAGACCAGGAGCGCGGCCGCGGCGAGCGCAGAGAGGACCCAAAGCGGGACGAGAGGCGCGAAGTCGAGCGACCAGGCGGTCATCGCGTCAGCCTCTCGATGATGTCCTTGGCGTGAACCTGGTCGGCCTTGTAATTCCCGGTCAGCGTGTACATGACGATGTTGACGCCGCTGCGCAAAGCGAGCTCGCGCTGCCGGGCGCCGCCAGGAATCAGCGGATAGAGCGGACGCCCGTCGGCGTCGGTCGCCCAGCCTCCGGCCAGATCGTCCGAGACGACGATGATCGGCGACACGCTGTCGCCGGCGCGGACCGGACGTTGCACGCGGTCGTTCGGATCTGGCGAGGGGAGCGCCTCGACCCAGGTCTGGCCGATCGCGGTGCGGCCGACGACGCGGTCGAGCAGGTAGAAGGTTTTGGTCAGCACGTGGTCGCGCGGCGCCGGCTCCAGCGCCGGCACGTCGACGCCGTCGAGCAGCGCGCGCAGCCAGAGCCCCTCCGGCGTCGGCGGGCCGCCGGGGGTCGCGGAGAGGGCGTCGCGGGTGTCGAACAGCACCGTGCCGCCGTTCTTCATGTAGGCCGCCAGACGCGCCCGCGCTTCGGGCGAGGGCTGCGCCTCATGCGCTACCACCGGCCAGTAGATCAGGGGATAGAACGCCAGCTCGTCGCGCGCCGGATCGACGGCGATCGGCTCGGCGAGCTCGGCCGAGGTGCGGTTCGAAAGCACACGCGTCAGCGCAGAGAGGCCGAGGCGGGAGGTCTCGTCGACCGTCGAATCGCCTGTGGCGACATAGGCGAGCCGCGCCGACAGCGCCGCGTCCATGTCGCGGGCGCCGGCGGCCATGTCCGCGGCCTGCGCCCCGTGCGGGACCGCAGCGGCGCCGAGCGCAGCCGCAAACACGATCGCTGCGACCGCGCCCCGGCGGCGAAGCCCGGCCCCCCCGCTGATCGAGAGCGAGACGAGCGCGTCGATCATCAGGCCGACGAGGGCGAGCGGCAGCAGCCATGCGCGCAGATCGACGGGCGGAGCGGCGTCGAGCGCGCCGGCCCGCGCTTTCAGCGGTCCGTAGTCGGCGCGCGCCAGCGTCTCGTCCGCGGCGAGCGCGTTGACGGCGCGCAGCGACTCCGGGGCGCCGTAGAGGCCCGGCGGATGCGCCGCGTCGCCTGCGCCGGCGAAGTCGTCGCCGATCGGCTCGGCCTGCGGCGGCGGGGCGCCGAGCGCGCCGAACCCGTCCAGCGTCCGCCAGGGCGGGCGACTGGCGCTGCGCGCGCGCGCGCCTTGCATTTCGGCCGCGCCCGAAGGGGCGTCGGCCTCGGCGACCACCTTGCGCAGCATGTCGACGAACAGCCCCGAGAGCGGCAGGTTCGACCAGGTCGTGTCCGCCGTCACATGAAAGAGCACGATCAGGCCCTTGCCGCGGCGCTCGGCCGTGACCAGCGGCGTGCCGTCGGCGAGACGCGCCCATGTCTTCCCGGCGAGGCCCTCCTCGGGCTCCGCCAGCACCTGCCGGGTGACGGTGACCTCGTCGGGGACCGCGAGCCCGAAAAACGGGCTGTCCTTCTCGAACGCCGCGACATGCTTCGGCGCGTCCCACGACAGCGCGCCCCCGAGCGTCCGGCCGCCCCGCCTCAGCGCCGTCGGCGTGAGGTCGTCGTCGCCGGCCGCGAGACGCGCGCCGGCGAAACGCACGAGCACGCCGCCGTCGTCGAGAAACCGCTCGACGGCGTCGCGCTCCGGCCCCGGGGCGATGCTCATGTCGGCGAGCGCGAGCACGGACGGCTTCTCCGCCAGCAGCGAAACAACGGGATCGCTCGCTGAATCCCGCCATTCGGCGACGTCGGCGAAGGGCTCCAGCGCCCGCCTGAGATAGTAGCTCGGCGCAATCAGCGGCTGGGCCGTGTCGGCGCTCGTTCCCGACGCGATGGCGACGCGGCGCCGGCGCGAGCGGTCGTCGACGAGCCAAGTGGCGCCGGCCGACCGCTCGCCGTCGATCACGATTCGCTGCGCCTCGTTGCGCAGCTCGACCGGCAGGTCGAAGCGCACGTCGATGGCGGCGCCGGCGGCGAAATCGAAGGCCGTGCGCCCGATCTCCCGGCCCTGCGCGTCGAGCGCGCGCGCGATCCCCGTTGCGGGCGCCGACGCGTCGGAGCGGACGAGCCGCGCCTTCAGCGATCCGGCGCCGTTGTCCGACCCCGCGACCGCGCGGGTCCCCGTGCGGTCGGTGACCACGTCGGCGGAAGGCGCGAGCCCCGCGAGCTTCGAGGCGAAGGCGTGGGAGCCGCCGAGCTCGACGCCGTCGGCGATCCAGACGACGCCGGCGCCGGGCTCGGCCGCCAAAAAGCGCGCCACCGCGGGGAGCGCCGATTCGCGCGGCGGCGCATAGGGGACGGGCGCGAGCGCCCGCAGCCGGCCTGCGATCTCGCCCGCCTTCAGCGGCTCGATCTCCCGTCCGGTCTCCGAGAAGGCCTCGAGGGCGACGGTGCGCCCCGCCCGGGCCGCGGCCGTCAACTGCTGCCGGGCGAATTCGATCCGCTTCTCGAACGCCGGCACCGCCGGCCAGCCGTCGTCGATCAGCACGAGCAGCGGTCCCGATCCGGTCAGCGCAGAGAGAGAGCGCCACAACGGCTGCGCCATCGCGACGACGATGAGCGCCGCCACGCAAAGGCGCAGCGCCAGGATCGGCCAAGGGGTTCGCGCCGGCTCGGTCTCGTTCGCCGCGAGGCCGAGGAGCAGCCGAAGGGGCGGAAAGGGCACGCGGCGCGGCGCCGGCGGCGTGACCCGCAGGAGATAATAGAGGGCGCCCAGGCCGGCGAGGGCGACGAGGACGGCGGGCGCGGCGAAAGCGAGCGGAAGACCGAACATTCACGCGCTCCGATACGCGCCGATCTCCGGCGCGGAGAGACGCATGCGCAGCGCCAGCAGCGTTTCCGCGGGCGAAGCGTCGGTTCGGTGGAGGCTCAGTCCCCACCCGAGCCGCGCGCAGATCCGCCTGAGCTCGTCGCGATGGGCGGCGAGCCGGGTCAGGTAGGCGTCGCGCAGGCTCTGCGCGCTCGGCGTGACGAAGCGCATCGATCCCATCGGGTGAAGGAACTCCACAGCACCGGTGAAGGGGTAGGCTTCCTCGATCGGGTCGGCGATCATGACGATCTCGCCGACCGACCCCTCCGCGGCGATCGCCCGGAGCATCCGCTCGGTTTCCGCCGGCTCGCCGAGAAAATCGCCGACCAGCAGGACGAGCGACCGGGCGCCGACGCGGGCCGAGGGCGGCATCGGCGCGTTCGAGGCCCCGTGCAGGCGCTCGTCGGTCGCGAGCGCCTCGGCGAAGCGTTCGATCACGCCCAAGGTCGCCATCGGCCGCGTCAGCCCGAGCAGGCCCGCCCGTTCGCCGCTGCGCACGCACAGGTCCGCGAAACCCAGCGCGATCACGGCGGCGCGATCGATCTTGGTCGCCGCCGCGAGACTCGAGCCGAACCGCATCGAGGCCGAGCGCTCGAACCAGATCCACACCGTGTGGGCCGATTCCCATTCGCGCTCGCGGACGTATGCGTGCTCCCCCCGGGCCGAGCGCCGCCAGTCGACCCGCGACGACGGCTCTCCCGAAATGAACGGGCGGAACTGCCAGAAGGTCTCGCCGGAGCCCGCCTTCCGCCGCCCGTGAACGCCGTGACGGACGGTCTGCGCCACGTTGCGCGCCGCCACGATCAGGCTCGGCAGTCTCGCCGAAAGGTCTGCGGCTTCCAGGCGGATCGACGGAGGAACGGTCATTGCGTCCGAAATCTGCGGGCTTGGCGCGTTCGCCGCCTCATCGAAGGGTCTTCGCGACCAGCCGCTCGATCGTCGCGGGAATGGTCTCGCCGTCGGCGCGGGCCGCGAAAGTGAGCGCCATGCGGTGCTTCAGGGCCGGCTCGGCGAGCGCCTCGATGTCGTCGAGCGACGGCGAAAGACGCCCGTCCACCAGCGCCCGGGCGCGCGAGGCCAGCATCAGCGCCTGCGCCGCGCGCGGGCCGGGACCCCAGCTGATCCCTTTGGCGAGCTCGGGATCGCCTTCGCCGGGACGGGCCGCGCGGACGAGGTCGAGAATCGCCTCGACGATTCGCTCGCCGATGGGGGCGCGGCGAACGACGCGCTGCGCCTGGAAGAGCTCGTCCGCCGTCATGATCGGGCGCGGCGCCTTCTCGCGCTCGCCGGTCGTCGCGATCAGGATGCGGCGCTCCGCGTCGCGGTCCGGATAGCCGACGTCGATCTGCAGCAGGAAGCGGTCGAGCTGCGCCTCCGGCAGGGGATAGGCGCCCTCCTGCTCGAGCGGATTCTGGGTCGCCAGCACATGGAAGGGGCGCGGCAGATCGTGCCGGACGCCCGCGACGGTGACATGGTGCTCCTGCATCGCCTGCAAGAGCGCCGACTGCGTGCGGGGACTGGCGCGGTTGATCTCGTCGGCCATCAGAAGCTGGGCGAAGATCGGCCCGCGGATGAAGCGGAACGCCCGCGCGCCGTCGAGGCCCTCCTCCATCACCTCGGAGCCGAGAATGTCGGAGGGCATCAGGTCCGGCGTGAACTGCACGCGCCGCGCGTCGAGCCCGACGACGATGCCGAGCGTCTCGACCAGCTTCGTCTTGGCGAGACCCGGAACGCCGATCAAAAGACCGTGACCGCCGGCGAGCAGAACCGTCAGGCTCAGATCGACGACCCGCGTCTGGCCCATGATGATCGCGCCGATCTCCGCGCGCGCCGCGGCGACCCGCTCGAGAACGGCGTCGATGTCGCGGGTCGAGACGTCCGTTTCCTGGGCGGCCGCGTTCATACCAAATCCCTTTCCGCCACCGAACGCCTCTTTAGGTTTCGCTTTTCCCACGATCGCACTACATTGCGCCGGTCTCATTCGGGCCGAACCGTAGCATGCCGCCGCCAAAGTCGCCCACAAACGAGCGCCAGAATATGGCGAAGCGCGCGAAATCTCCCGAGGGAGCGATCGGGGGGCTGGGCGATCTCGCGGCGAGGCGCCGGCAGGGGCCGGCCCCCGTGCACCTCTGGAACCCGCCCGATTGCGGCGACATCGACATGCGGATCGCCGCGGACGGAACGTGGCATTATTGCGGCTCCCCGATCGGCCGGGCGCCGCTGGTGCAACTGTTCGCCTCGGTTCTTCGCAAGGACGGCGATCGCTATGTTCTGGTGACGCCGGTCGAGAAGGTCGGCGTCCGGGTGGACGACGCGCCGTTTCTGGCGGTCGAGATGCAGGTCGAGACGAAGGACGGCGAGCCGGTTATCACCTTTCGCACCAACGTCGACGACTTCGTGACCGTCGACGCCGAGCATCGGCTGCGCTTCGAGCGCGGCGCCGCCGAGGGCCTGAAGCCTTACGTCCGCGTGCGCGGCGGCCTCTGGGCTCTGGTCAAGCGGGCGCTGTTCTACGATCTGGCCGCCCTGGGCGCGGTCGAACGCGTCGGCGACGCCTTGTGCTTCGGCGTTCGCTCGAGCGGCGTCTTCTTTCCCATGTGTCCGGCGAGCGAGATCGAGGGGCTTTGACGACCATCGACCCGACACGGCTGGACCCCGAGTCGTTTCGAGCGCTGGCGCGGCGGAAGCTGAGGCCGGCCCTCGCGCTCGACGACCTGACCGGCCCGGAAGCGCCGAAATCGAGCGATTTTCTGCTGAGCGGCCTCGCGCCGGACGCAGCCCTGCTCGCGCGAGCCCGGCCGGCCGCGGTGCTCGCGCCGATCGTCGCGCGTCCGGAGGGCCTGAGCGTGCTGCTCACCCTGCGGGCGTCGCACCTCAGCACCCATTCCGGCCAGATCGCCTTTCCCGGCGGCAAGATCGACCCGGGCGAGACTCCGCTGACGGCCGCCTTGCGGGAAGCGGCCGAGGAAGTCGGGCTCGAGGCGCGCTTCGTCGAGCCGCTCGGCTGGCTCGACCCCTACCTGACCGGAACGGGCTTCCGGATCGCGCCGCTGGTCGCCCTCGTCGAACCCGGCTTCACCCTGTCGATCAATCCTCGCGAGGTCGACGAAGCGTTCGAGACGCCGCTCGCCTTCCTGATGGACGCCGCCAATCATCGGGTGGACGAGCGCGAGTGGCAGGGCCGCGTGCGACGATTCTATGCGATGCCGCATGAAGGCCGTTATATCTGGGGCGCGACCGCAGGCATGCTGCGGACGATGTACGAGAAGCTGTTCGCCTCATGAGCCGCGCCCTCCTCGAGCTTGTCCTGTTTCTGGCTCCCTTTGCCGCCTACGCGGTCTATCTCGTCCTGCGCGCCCGTTATCCGCTGGAAGTCGAGCACTGGACGGGGGTCCGCGTGTCCATCCTCACCGTGATCGGCCTCGCGGCGGCGGTCATCGGGCTCGTGGCGCTCAATCTGTTGGCGCCGCGCGGACAGGGCGTCTACGTGCCGGCCCACATCGAAAACGGCGTGCTCGTCCCGGGGCGTTTTATCGAATGAGCGCTCTGCCCGGGCTGCTGGACGACAGACTGAAGGATTGCACGCCGCTGCGACGCGGCCCGCTGGCGCGCGCGCTCGCGGCGCTGAACGGAGGGAACGCGGAGACGCGAGTCGTCGGCGGGGCGGTCCGGGATCTCGCGCTCGGCCTCGAGCCCGGCGATTTCGACCTCGCCACCACCGCAGCCCCGGACGAGGCGACGCGACGCGCGAAGGCGGCCGGTTTCAAGGTCATCCCGACGGGAATCGCCCACGGCACGGTGTCGCTGGTCATGGACGGGCAGACGATCGAGGTCACGACCTTGCGGGAGGACGTCGAGACGGACGGTCGCCACGCCAAGGTCGCCTTCGGTCGCGATTTTACGGCCGACGCGCGCCGCCGCGACTTCACCATCAACGCGCTGTCGCTCGACGCCGACGGAAGGATCGCCGATCCGCTCGGCGGCCTCGACGATCTCGCCGCCCGCCGCGTGCGATTCATCGGCGAAGCGGACGCGCGCATCCGGGAAGACTATCTGCGCATTCTGCGCTTCTTCCGGTTCTCGGCCAGGTTCGGCGGCGGGGCGCTGGACCCGGAAGGATTGAGCGCGACGGTGCGCCATCGCTGCGACCTCGCGCGCCTGTCCCGCGAGCGGGTGCGCGCCGAAGTCCTGAAGCTCGTCGTCGCCCCGCACGCCGGCGAGGTCGTGAGAGCCATGGGCGAGCGCGGAATATTGGGCGAGCTTTTCGGCTTCGCCGCTCCGGCGCGGCTCGAGCGCGCGGTCGCCATCGAAGCCATCGGCGGGTTGGAGCCCGACGCGCTCCTTCGGCTCGCCGCGCTTGCCGTGGTCGTCGCGGAAGACGCCGAGCGGCTCGCCGGGCGGCTGCGGCTCTCCAACGCCGAGGGCGAGCGCCTCGTGCGCGCGGCCTCGGCGCTCGCGCGTCTTCATGGCGCAGCCGTCGCGCCGGATGAGGGGACCTTGCGCCGCCTGCTGTTCGGGTTCGGCCGCGACGGCGCTTCGGACGCGCTGCTGCTGGCTGAGGCCGAGTCCGCGGCAACCCCGGATGACGCGGGCTTTGCGCGCGCCAGACGTTTCCTGGCCGAGACGCCGAGGCCGAAATCGCCCGTCTCCGGAAAGGATATCGTCGCTTGCGGCGTCCCCGCAGGCCCGCGTGTCGGCGAAATCCTCCGCGCCTTCGAGCTTTCCTGGGCCGAGCGCGGGTTCCCGTCCGACGCCGGGACGGTCGATCGCCTATTGGCCGCGGCGGCGGGGGCGCGCTCCGAGGCGAGCGGCTGAACGGCGGTCGCCCTCCCGACGTACTCATGCCCGCGAAGCGGGCGATCCGGGCGGCAGGGCGTGGCGATCGGGCGCACGGTCCGTGCGGCGGCTCTGGCTCGCCGCTTGCGCGGGGATGGCATGGGGCCGAGCGCGGCGAACGCAACCCGGGGTGCACTAAAAAAAATTGCAGAAACGGCCGCTTTTCGCATGACTCCTCGGTAAACTGTGCCATATTTCAGCGGTCGCGGACCTTCCGTGAAATGTCGGGGCGTGTTTGGGCTCCAGCGCAGCGTCGATCGCGTGTGGCGCCGATGGAGATCAGGCTTCCCGAGCCGCCAGCGCTCGCCGAACCGCTCCCCGCGCGCGAGGGGGATCGCCTTCACGCCCGGGGTATGCCGGCGCGCCGCGACTCGCAGCAACCGCTGCCTCCCGAGCTCGAATTCCTCCCCGGCGAAGGCGTCCCTTTGGGCCGCCTGCTCGCGGCGATCGCCGGCGCGCCCGGCGACGTCAGCCCTCTCCAAGCGGCGCTCGCCGCGGGCGTGATCGAGGAGGAGCACTATTATCGCGCTTTGGCGAGGCGCCTCGGCTGCGCATACTACGTCGGATCGCCCCCGTTCGCCGCGCGTTTCGATGCGGGAAAAGCCCTGCGCTGCGGGGTCGCGCCGCTCGCGCCGTCCGGCGGAGGCGCCCGCGCGGTCATCGCGCCCGGCCCGGCGGTGACGCCGCGCCTGATCGAGACGGCGCTGTCCGGTCGTCTCCGCCCGGAGAGCTTCGCCGTGACGTCGCCGAAGCGGCTCGCCGCGCTCGTTCGGGCGCGGCGCCCGGGCGACATCCTCGAGCGCGCGCTCGGGCGGCTGCCCGGAAATCTCTCTGCGAAGCAGGGGCTCACCGGCGCGCAGGCGGGCTTCATCGGGCTCTTCGCGGTTCTGGCCGCCGCGCTCGGCGCGGCCAGCCTTCCGGCCCTGTCGGCGATCGCCTCCGCAGCGCTGTGGATCCTGTTCCTCTCGTCCATCGCGGTGCGGTCGCTGGCGTGCGTCGCGAACCCGGACGAACAACGGCCGCGAACCCTCCAGGACGCAGAACTGCCGACCTACACCGTCATCGCCCCCCTCTACCGCGAGGCGGGCGTCGCCGGGCAGCTCGTGGCCGCTTTGGATGCGCTCGATTACCCAAAAGCCAAGCTCGACATCAAGCTGGTGGTCGAGCGGCGGGACCGCGAGACGCTCGCCCGCCTGATCGGGCTCGACTTGCCGGCCCGATACGAGGTCGTCGTCGCCCCGCCGGGCGCGCCGCCGACCAAGCCCCGCGCCCTCGATCTGGCTTTGGCCGAGGCGCGCGGCGAGTTTCTGGTCGTCTACGACGCCGAGGACATTCCGGCGCCCGGGCAGCTTCGGCTGGCCGCGTCGCGATTCGCGGCCGACCCCGACGTCGATTGCCTCCAGGCGCGCCTGACGGTGCGCAACGCCGGCGATTCCTGGCTGTCGCGCCTGTTCGCGCTGGAATATGCGGCGCTGTTCGACCTCGTCAATCCAGGGCTCTGCGCCCTGAACGCGCCGATCGCGCTGGGCGGGACGTCGAACCACTTCAGGGTCTCCGCGCTCGTCGACGTCTGCGGGTGGGACGAATGGAACGTCACCGAGGATGCGGATCTCGGCGTCCGGCTCGCCCGTTACGGGTACAGGGTCGGCACGCTCGATTCGGACACGTCCGAGGAAGCGCCGCACGAGTTCGGGAACTGGTTCGGACAGCGGGTGCGCTGGCAGAAGGGCTGGATGCAGACCTGCATCGTCCATTCGCGCAATCCCGTCCGTTTCGTTCGCGACCTCGGCGCGGTCCGGGCGTTCGCGGCGGCGATCCTGATTGCCGGCGCAGTCTTCGGCGCGCTGCTCTGGCCCGCGTTCGCGCTCGACACCCTTTGGCGCGCTCTCGAGACCGGCGACACGTTGCCGCGTTCGCGCGAAGCCGCCGACGTGTTCGTCTATCTCCTGGCGGTCGCCGGGGTCTGGTCGATCGTCTTTCCCGCGGTCGTCGCCGCCCGGCAGCGGCGACTCGGCGTCGGGGTCGGAACCTTCGCCCTGCTCCCAGCCTATTATGCGCTGGTTTCGCTGGCGGCCTGGACGGCGATCACGGACTTGGTCGTCCGGCCCCACTTCTGGGCGAAGACCGAACACGGCCGGGTTCGCCGAAAGCCTGTGCGGAGCGGCGCCTTGCGGGAAGACCGGGCCGGTGGGGCCGCGCCCTCGCAACGCTGCGCATGACGCGCGCAAGGACGCCCGAGATCTCGAAGACGGACACGGCGCCGAACCGGCGAGCGCCTCGAGCCCGCCGCTCCCGCGAGGTCAAGCCGGCAGCTGGCGATAAGGGGCCGAAGGGAGCCCTGCAATCCTGGATCGCCACACCGTCATGACCGGACGCGATGACTGCGCATGCGACGATCGAGCGCAGGCGCCGCATCGGCCGCATCCCCGTCAGAAGTCGACCGCCAGCCCCTTCACTTCCCAATCGCCGTAACGGACCGGGTCCTGGCCGCCCCGGCCGGCGATTTCACGCGGGCGCTCCGGCTCGGCCTTCTCCCGCCGCGCCGCCGCTTCGGCGAGCGCGCGGCGCGCGGCCGGCGGCAGCGCTCGCTCGCGGCGTTCGGGAACCGCCTCATGAGCCGGCTGGGTCGGATCGTCGCCTGTGTCCTTCATGGAATCGGCCTCGCTGCGTATCGGTGTTTCGAGAACGGAATTTTGTTCATTCGGCGGCTTTGCGCAACGCCTTGCTGAAGGCTGGCCGAGCGAGGACGCAGTCGACGGTCGCGGTTCGTCGAAGCTTTGCCGGCGTGGAAATGCGGCTGACGGCCGCCAGCGACGCGACGCATCGTCGCAGGGGCGATACGCAGGCTTGCTCGCTCACAGAACCCGGCCGATGTTTCGCAAGTTGCGACGCCTGCGCGGCTTCCCTAGCGGATCCGGCGCGGAGCATGAGCCATCGCGGTCGCGGGCGGCGAAGACCGTCAACCCGTCAGGCAGCCTGTAAGGAGTGAAACCCATGGGGCTCAAAGGTTCGAAGACCGAGCAGCATCTCAAGGACGCCTTCGCCGGCGAATCGCAGGCCAACCGCCGATATCTCTACTTCGCCACCAAAGCGGACGTCGAAGGCTATCAGGACGTGGCGGCCCTTTTCCGCTCGACGGCGCAAGGCGAGACGGGACAC
>CAIZGR010000455.1 GCA_903932535.1 uncultured Hyphomicrobiales bacterium
CGCCGCAGACCACGTCGCCGAGCACGTCGTAGGAGACGTAGTCGACGTCGTCGTAGGCGCCGTTCTCCTCGAGGAAGTTGATGGCGGTGATGACGCCGCGGCCGGCGCAGCCGACGCCGGGCTCGGGGCCGCCGGACTCGGTGCACTTGATGCCCTTGTAGCCGATCTTGAGCACGTCCTCGAGTTCGAGGTCCTCGACGGAGCCGGCTTCGGCGGCGAGGCTGAGAACCGTGTCCTGCATCTTGGCGTTGAGGATGAGGCGGGTCGAGTCGGCCTTGGGATCGCAGCCGACGATCAGGATCTTCTGCCCGAGCTCGACGAGCGCGGCCAGCGTGTTCTGCGACGTGGTCGACTTGCCGATGCCGCCCTTGCCGTAGAATGCGATTTGGCGAAGCATGTTTCTGGTCCTTCTCGGAGGAGAGGAGCCTCCGGCCGAAACCGACGGCTCCGGTTTCGGATCTCAGTTGGGCGCCTGGACGAGCTCGATCCGGTAGCCGTCAGGGTCTTCGACGAAGGCGACGATCGCGTCGCCGTGACGCTGCGCGCGTGGCGGCCGGGGCATCGGGACGCCCGCCGCCGCCAGCCGATTGCAGAGCGCGGCGATCCCGGTCACCTCGATCGCGACGTGACCGAAGCCGTCGCCGCGCGTGTAGGGCTCCTCGCGCGTCCAGTTGAAGACGAGCTCGAGCTGCATGGCTTTCGCGTCCTCGCCGAAGCCGAGATAGGCCTGACTGAAATGGTTCTTCTTGTGCTCGCGCCGGTCGATCAGGCGCATGCCGAGATGTTCGGTGTAGAAGGCGATCGAGCGGTCGAGGTCGGCGACGCGCAGCATGGCGTGCATCATGCGGAACCGGCTCGAATCGACCGGTTTTTCCACTGCGGCGGAGGCGGCGGTCTTTTCGGCGTAGAGGGTCGCGAGCGCGGTCGGGATCGCGGCGCCCTCGAGCATGTCGCTGGCGACGATCCCGTGGCCGGCGAGCTTCTCCTGCGGCGCGGGGCCGATCTTGGCGACGAGCAGGATCGGGCAGTCGGCGAGCATGCGGCAGACGACCTCGCGCAGGTCCTCCTCTTCGCTCGTCTGATGGTCGGCGATCGCGCGCGTCGCGACGAATTCCGATCCGGCCGCCGTCACGTCGTAGACGGCGAAGCTCTCGGCGTTCCCAAAATGAAGGTCGACACGTTTGCCGTCGCTCGTCGCGACCGCGACGCGCAGGGTCGCGATCGCCGCGACCGCGCTCGCGTCGGCGGAGGGGTTTTCGTGGCGCATGGGAGCGGCTCCGAGGGGTGAGACAACGCCCCTCTCGTCGCAACCGTCGTGCCACCGGCTCCGGCCTGCGAAATCAGCTTTTTCCGGGAGCGAGCGCGCACTTTCGCGTACGCCGCCCCGAAATTTCGTACCGTCGCGTACATCCGCCGCCGACCAGCCGGCGCCTCAGTGATCAACAAAATCAGACCTTTGCGGGCGTGCTCACCTTGGCACGGTTCCTGCCGTAACCGGAGCACCTTCTTTCGGACGTTCCTTCGTCAGCGGTTCGTCGGCGTCGAAAGCCAAGGCCCCGGACATGCGGCCACGAGGAGATACGAACATGCCCATGGTGCTTTTGAGTTGCGACAAGGACATCCCGGAACGGGAGAAACACATTTATCTGAAGGTCGACGGCGAGGACAGCCGCGACTTCCTTCCCGTCTCCAACGCGCAGACGATCCCCGGCACGCTCTCGGAGCGCGGTTGCGCCTTCTGCGGCGCGAAGCTCGTGATCGGCGGCGTGCTCAAGGACACGATCCAGATGATTCACGGGCCGATGGGCTGCGCCTATGACACCTGGCACACCAAGCGTTACCCGACCGACAACGGCCACTTCAACATGAAGTACGTCTGGTCCACCGACATGAAGGAAAGCCACATCGTCTTCGGCGGCGAGAAGCGCCTCGAGAAGTCGATCAACGAAGCCTTCGACGAGATGCCCGACATCAAGCGCATGATCGTCTACACCACCTGTCCGACCGCGCTGATCGGCGACGACATCAAGCCGGTCTGCAAGAAGGTGATGTCCGAGCGCCCGGACGTCGACATCTTCACCGTCGAGTGCCCGGGCTTCGCCGGCGTCTCCCAGTCCAAGGGGCACCACGTGCTCAACATCGGCTGGATCAACGAGAAGGTCGGGACACTCGAGAAGAATATCACCTCCGACTACACGATGAACTTCATCGGCGACTTCAACATCCAGGGCGACACCCAGCTGCTGCAGCAATACTGGGACCGGCTCGGCATCCAGGTGATCTCCCATTTCACCGGCAACGGAACCTACGACGACCTGCGCTGCATGCAGCAGGCCCAGCTGAATGTCGTCAACTGCGCCCGTTCGTCCGGCTACATCGCCAACGAGTTGAAGAAGCAATACGGCATCCCGCGTCTCGACATCGACTCGTGGGGCTTCAGCTACATGGCCGAGGGGATCCGCAAGATCTGCGCCTTCTTCGGCATCGAGGACCGCGGCGAGGCGCTCATCGCCGACGAAACCGCCAAATGGAAGCCGAAGCTCGACTGGTACAAGGAGCGCTTGAAGGGCGCGAGGATGGCGATCTGGACCGGCGGCCCGCGCCTCTGGCACTGGACCAAGTCCGTCGAGGACGACCTCGGAATCCAGGTCGTGGCGATGTCGTCCAAGTTCGGACATCAGGAAGACTTCGAGAAGGTGATCGCCCGCGGCCAGGCCGGCACCTACTACATCGACGACGGCAACGAGCTCGAGTTCTTCGAGATCATCGATCTCGTCAAGCCCGACGTCATCTTCACCGGCCCGCGCGTCGGCGAGCTCGTGAAGAAGCTGCACATTCCGTACGTCAACGGACACGGCTATCACAACGGCCCCTACATGGGCTTCGAGGGCTTCGTGAACCTCGCCCGCGACACCTACAACGCCGTGCACAACCCCCTTCTCAAGCTTGCCGCGACCGACATTCGCGGCGGTCAGCGGAAAGTCTTCCTGGAGGCCGCGGAATGAGCCAGCAGCAGATCGATCAATTGTTCGGCTACGTACAGGAGCGCTGCCTGTGGCAGTTTCACTCGCGATCGTGGGACCGGCAGGAGAACATCGACGGGATCATTTCGACCGCGACAGACCTCCTGCACGGCCAGCAGCCGAAGAAGCACGCACCGATGGACAGGATGTTCTACGCCGACGCCAAAGCCATGGTCGACGATCTCAAGGTTCGCTTTCCCTGGATCCTCGATCTCGAGCCCACCAGGGTCACGGAGCTGATGGCAGGCCTGAAGTCCAAGCTCGTCGACCAGACGATCACCCAATCGCTCAACCGTGAGTTGCACGACAAACTCTACTGAGCCCGCACGAAGGCGCGCATTCGCGGCGCGCCGGCCCTCTTTCTTTCAGGAGTTGAACATGGGTTGCGAAATCACAACCAAGCAACGGGCGGGCATCATCAATCCGATGTACGACTGCCAGCCGGCCGGCGCGCAATACGCGGGTATCGGCGTCAAGGATTGCATTCCGCTCGTTCACGGCGGTCAGGGCTGCTCGATGTTCGTGCGCCTGCTGTTCGCCCAGCACTTCAAGGAGAACTTCGACGTCGCCTCGACCTCGCTTCATGAGGATTCGGCGGTATTCGGCGGTCACAAGCGCATCGACGACGGCGTGCTGACCCTCGTGCGGCGCTACCCGAACCTGCGCGTCATACCGATCCTGACGACCTGCTCGTCCGAGGTCATCGGCGACGACGTCGAAGGGGCGGTCGCGCGCTGCAACAAGCAGATCAAGGAAGAGTTTCCCGATCGCAAGGTCCACGTGGTTCCGGTGCACACGCCGAGCTTCAAGTCGAGCCAGGTCGGCGGCTATTCCGAGTGCATGCAGTCGATCTTCAAAACGATCGCTGCGACGAGGGTCGAGCCGACCGGCAAGCTCAATGTGTTCCCGGGCTGGGTCAACCCCGGGGACGTCGTCCTCCTGAAGCGGTACTTCCACGAGATGGGAGTCGATGCGACGGTGTTCATGGACACCGAGGATTTCGACAGCCCGATGATGCCGGACAAGTCCATTCACACACATGGCCGCACGACGGTCGAGGACGTCGAGGGATCGACCGGCGCGATCGCCTCGCTGGCGCTCGCCCGCTACGAGGGCGCAAGCACAGCCGATTATCTCGCCAAGGAGCACGACGTGGCGGCGCACGTCGTCGCGACGCCCTACGGCATCGGCAATACCGACGCGATGCTCAAGACGATCAGCGAGATCACTGGCAAGCCGATCCCCGACAGCCTCGTCAAGGAGCGCGGAATCGCGCTCGACGCCCTGCAGGACCTCGCGCACATGTTCTTCGCCGACAAGCGGGTGGCGATCTTCGGCCATCCGGATCTGGTGATCGGTCTCGCCCAGTTCTGCATCGAGATCGAGATGAAGCCGGTGCTGATGCTGCTCGGCGACGACAACAGCAAGTACAAGCGCGACCCCCGCATCCTGGCGCTCAAGAAGGACGCCGACTGGGACATGGAGGTCGTCTGCAACGCAGACCTCTGGGAGCTCGAGAAGCGCGTCAAGGACCCGGACTTCCCGATCGACCTGATCCTCGGCCACTCGAAGGGCCGCTATGTTGCGATCGACGCCAACATCCCGATGGCGCGCGTCGGCTTCCCGACCTTCGACCGCGCAGGCCTCTATCGTCAGCCGACGATGGGCTATCAGGGCGCCATGCTGCTCGCCGAGCAGATCGCCAACACCATGTTCGCGCATATGGAATTCAAGCGCGACCGCGAATGGATCCTCAACACCTGGTGAGTTCGGCGGCCTTCCTCGCCTTGACCGGGCGAAGGCCCCGGCGGGGGTTCCGACGCAAGCGCCGACGCGCCGGGACCCCTCGAATCAAAACGCCGCGCGCGCCCTTGCGAGGACCAACGATGTCATTGTTCGGCAAGATCTCGGCCGCGATGGCCGACGCGGCCCCCAGGCGCCTCGCCCTGCCCGAGCATCGTCAGATCGAGCTCTACACCAGGCGCAAGAGTCTGGAATTCGAGGCGCCTGACGAGGACCGCGTCCCCTACGCGCAACTCGCCGGCGTCGTCGGCGCGTTCCATCGCCTCGAAACGCTGCTCGCCGCCCGCCATTTCGACGGCGAGCCCCGGCCGAGCTGGGCCTTCTACACCGCGCTGCCGCGCGACACGCCCGGCGACAAGCTCGCCTCGCAGCTCTACCGCATCCTCCGGATCGTGAAGCTCGTCCTGTTCGACCCGCACGGCCATGTCGATCTCGACGACGGAATCGTGAAGATCGGGGCCGTCATCGGCGGCGCCGTGCTCACGCTCGACATGACTCCGGCGGGGTTGACGCTGCTCGAATCGGCGGTCGCCTTCATCGCGGCGCACGAGCGCTCGCCCTATCCGAAGCCTTATGTCGAGGCGCTGCTCGCCGAATATTTTCTCGACATCGGCGCCGAGATCAAGCGTTACTCGGACGAGGGCCGCAACCTCTACCAGTTCCGTCGCGTAAGGCCGTTCTCCCGGCATTTCCGGTTCGATTGCGACAACCCGAAATTCGCCTTCGACGGCGACCATGCCGTGTTCGACATCGGTCCGCTCTATCGCGACGCGGCGCGCTATCCGATCGACCTCTTCGTCGTGATCGGCGCAGCCCTCCATATCGTGCCGGTCGAGGCGCTGAGCGAAGGCCGCATCGCCCGCGCCGACCTCGGAAAGTGGCGCGCGCGGCTTTCGGACGGCGAACGGTTGCCGGCCGAGTTCCGCGCCCGCTTCGCGCGCGAAGCGATCGCCGTCAACCAGCCGATGACCTGAACCTGCCCTTTTTCGAACGGAACCCGTCATGGATACGCCCTACCTGCGCATCGCGATGTTCACCAACAGCCTCGTCAGGGTGGACGCCAATTTCGCCGCCGCGCGCCAGGTCGCGCTCTACGACGTCAACGCCGACGGCCACACCTTCGTCGACATCGTGCCGTTCGGCCGGATGGCGAAGAAGGGGCCGGGCGGCGCCAAGGGCTGCACGATGGACGACATGGAGGACGACGACGGAGCGGGCGTCGATCCGCTGACCGAACGCGTCGCGGCGCTGGAAGGTTGCTCGGTGCTGTTCACGCTCGGGCTCTCCGACCTCGCCGCGGTGCGCGTGCACGACAGGAAGATTTTTCCGGTCAAAAGCGCGCATGTGCGCGATATCGACGACATCCTCGAGCAGGTGCGGGGGCTCATGGCCTCCGAACGGCCGCCGCTGTGGCTGCTTCGCGTGATGCGGGCCCCCGGCGGCGGACGGTTGGTTCTCAAGGATCGCCAGACCGCCTGAGGCGCTGACTCATTTGTCGCCGACGGGGGGTGCCCGCCGCGACAGGGGCGACGCTCAGGGCGCAAGCCCGGGCTTCGCTCTCTTCTCCGCGATCTTCACGCAGCGGGCGCGGAGGGTGACGCCGGTCAAAGCCAGCGCGTGTAGTCGCGGCTGTCGACGCGCGGCGCGGGCTCGGGAGGTTTCTTCGGCGTGCCGAGATAAAGAAAGCCGGCGATCTGGTCGTCCTTCGCGAGATCCAGCAGCTCGTGCAGACGCCGGCTGAACATCGGCCAGCCGGAGCGCCAGATCCCGCCGAAGCCCAGCGCCAGAGCCGCCATCTGCATCGCCATCGCCGCGCAGCCCGCGGTCATCCGCTGTTCGAGAAGATCGACCGTGTCGCTCTCGCGCGCCTTGGCGACCACAGTGATGACGAGGGGCGCGCGCAGCGGCATAGAGGGCGCGCGTTTGACGTCCGTCTCGGGACGCCCGGCGGCGATGGCCGCCTCCCTGAACTTTCGCCCCAGGCGCTCGCGTCCCTCGCCCTCGGCGATCAGGAACTCGTAGGGTCGCAGCTCCAAGAAGTCGGGGACGCGCAACGCCGCCTGCAAGATGGTTTCGAGCGCTTCGCCCTGAGGCCCGGGCGCTTCGAGGGCCTTGCTCGACCGGCGCTCCAGCAGAAGCTTCAGCGCGTCCACGGCTTCGTCCCGCTCAGGATCGGCGGCAGCGCGCCGACGCGCTCTCCCGTTCTCAGCCGTTGGCGCAGATCCAGCATCGCTTGGTCGATCTCCTGCAGGCGAGCCAGATGCGTCCGCTCTTCGGCCGATGTCGCGAGGATCGCCGCCACCGCGCCGTGGCGCACAACCGCGCGCCGGCCGCCCATCAGCGCCAGGATCGGGTCGTGGGTCGAGATGACGACGATCTTCTCGCGCGCGACCAGCAGGGCGAGCGCGCGCTTGCGGTCGATGCCCGCGTTCTCGATCTCGTCGATGAGGACGATGGGCGACGCCGAGACGAGCGCGGTGTCGGCGATCATCAGCGCCCGCGTCTGCCCGCCGCTGAGCTGGGTCAGCGACACGCCGCCGCCAAAAGTCTCGCCGGCGAGGTCGTTCGCGCAGGCGATCACTTCGCGCGCGATGCGACGCGGATCGGCGACCTGCCGGCATTCGGCGTGCATCGCGATGAACTCGGCGACGCTCAGGTCGACGACGAAATTCATGTTCTGGGACACTTGCGCGACGAGCTTCTGGTGCGCGGCGAACCGCCATTCCGGCTTGGGCGCCTCGCCGTTGACGAGCACGCGGCGGCCCGAGGGCGAGTCGCCCTGGGCGAGACATTCGATGTCGCCGAGCAGGCGGCTCTTGCCCGACCCGGTCGGCCCGACGACGCACACGACCTCGCCCGCCTCGACATGCAGGGTCTCGCGCTCGCGCTCGCCGGCCTTGCCCTTGCCGGGGACAACGGTCAGCGAGACCACCGCCGGGACCGGGCGATGCGGCGGCGGCTCGCGAGTGGCGAGCCGATCCGGCGCGGCGTGCGCCGCCGCGCCGTCGGACTCGGCGCAGCCGAGGCAGCTTTCGAAATCGGTCATAGGGCCGTGTCCTCGAACGTCATCTTGCGGACATTGCCGCGCTGATGCGCGCGGCCGATCGCCGTCTCGCCGATGCAATAGGGGCAGACGGCCGAGGGCATGGGAAAGCGCAATCGCTCGCCCTCCAGAGCTGCGATCCTCGGCGCCGCGGCGAGATGGTGGGCGAGCTCGGCCGCGCCCTGACCGGTCACGCCGTTGAAGAACAGGAGCGCCGCCTTCGGATTGGCGAGGTGCGCGTGATGCGCGAACACCTCGCGCTCGGCCTGACTGACGATGTCGGCCTTGGTGATGACGACCACGTCGGCCAGTTTGAGCATCGGACCGATCTTACGGGGCGTGTGGACGCCCGAGAGGGCGTCGACCACGCAGACGGCGGCGACCCCGCGGATGTGCGGCGAGCACCGGTTGCAAAGCCCGGCGCTCTCGGCGATCAGCATGTCGAGGCCAGCGCGGTCGGCCCATTGCACGCAATCGTCGATGTTGCTGACGAAGAAGTGATCGGGGCAGACGCCGCCGGCGAGGCCGACCGCGACTTGCAGGCCGGCGCGACGAAACACCACGTCGTCCGACGTCGAGAGGGAATCGAACTTGACCACGCCCGGCCTCGCGCCGCGCTCGACGAGGATCTTCGCCGTCTTCACGATGACCGACGTCTTTCCGACCGAGGGGGGCCCCGCCACCGTGATCAGGCGCATGGGACGAACTCCAGGAACGCCGCGCGCGCGGCCTTGAGATCGCTCGCGGCATGCCGGCTGCGGAGATAGTCCCAGCCGAGCCAGGTGAGGCCGCCGCGCGGAATCGCGTCCCGCCCGCAAGGCGCGAGCGGCGGATAGAGGTTCTCGGCGAGATAGGCCGCGAGCTCATTGCCGTAGAAGAGGTCGATCAGCGGTTGGAGCGCGCGCCGCCGATCGGCCTGCACGGTCAGCCACAGCGGATAGGCGAGCGCGCCGTCTTCCGGCCAGACGACCTCGGTCATGGCGCGGCGCGGACAGAGATCCGCGAGGAACCACGGGGCCACGTAGACGCCGCCGACCGAGGCCCCGGTTCCTGCAAGGCGCGGCATCTGCGCCGAGTGCACGAGGGTCGGCACGTTCGCGAGGATGCGTCCGAGACCTTCGACGCTGAAGCGCCTCAGCATGCTGAGAAGAAAGAACTCGCTGACCGACCGGAAGCGCCGCTCTCCCTCCGGCTTCCAGCCGCCGAACACGACCTCGCCGCGATAGAGGGGATCGGCGAGGTCGGACCAGCGGCGCGGCGTCGGCTTGCCGTCTAGCCGCTCGCGATCGATCAGCATGACGAAGGGCGCGACAGCGAAGACGCCCATCCAGCCCTCCGGGTCGAGAAGCTGGCTCATCTCCGGTGGGGCGCCATCGGGCTGACAGCCCGAGAACGCCCCGGCCTCGACGTGGGTCCGATGAAAGCGGCGGTTGAAGGCGTTTCCGCCGTCGCAGGAGACCAGCATGCCGGGAAAGTCGTCGAGCGCGCGGATATGGCGCAGCCGCTCGAAAGGCCCGCGGCCGCCCTGACCCAGGGGGAAGGCGCATTTGAGCGGCGCGCCGCCCGTGTCCAGACAGCGCGGCGCCGTCTGCGCCACGGCCTCGCGCACCCGATTGCGCAGGGGCACCGGAACGGAGCCCAGGAAGTCCCAGCCATGCGGCGCGCCGCTTTCCGGGTCGAGATCGAAAACGCAGCGTTCCGCCCGGTCTACGAAGCCCATGAGCGCTGCTCCCGGCGCTGGCGGCTCAGGCTGAATTCGACGACATGGCCGAGCACGTCGGCCTGGGAGAGACCCCATTGGGACGCGGCGAGACAGATCGCGCCCGAGCGGCCGATGTGGCAGCAGATGTTGAATTCGAGAAAGACGCGCCGGCCCTTGGCGGGATCGAAGCGGTAGTCCATGCGGAAATAATCGATGGGGCCCACCGCTCGCCACAAGGCGTCGACGTCGGCCAGGAAACCCTGGGCCGCCGGTCCCGGGTCGAACAGCGCGTAACCGAGCGGATCGTCGCGCTTGAGGTCCTCGGTGATGATGCCGCCCAGCCGATCCGATCCGGGCGCGACGAGCCCGAGCACGACGGGCGAGGGGCCGCCGAGCGCCGGGACCGTCACATCCAGCCCCGGAACGTATTCCTCGACCAGCACCGCCATGCCGCGCGCCATCAGCTCGAGCGCGGTCGTCGCCGCGCCCTTCCAGTCGTCCTGGATCGACCGTTCGCTGACTCCTTCGGAAGCGGCGCCGAAACGGTTCTTGACGAAATAGGGTCCGGGAAAATCGGGCGGCGTCGCGAGCGCCTCCGGCGTCGCGTAGGGCGCGCCCCGCGCCGTCGGCAGGCCGGCGGCGGAAGCGGCCAGCTTCGAGAACCACTTGTCCTCCGCGAGCGCCCGCACGTTGGCGGCGGCGCCGAGGATCGGCAGTCCCATATAGGCGCATTGCGCGGCGATCAGCACTTCGGGCGTCGCCATCGGCATGCGGTTCAGGAACGAAACGACGAGATCGACCGCACTCCTGGGACCGAACAAGGCCTGCGGCTCGCTCGACGTCGAGACCTGGTAGCCTAGGCTTTTCAGGACGGTGTAGAGCCTGTGATAGTAGGCGGGATAGCCGCCGTCGCCGGCATACGCGCGGCAAGCGTAGTCGGGTTCGAGCGGCGCGTGGCGCGCCAGGAACAGGAGCCGCGCCGTCGTCCGGGGCGACGGGCGGAACAGGAATTCCGGCGCGAAGGGCAACCGCATCGCCGAGACCTCCGTGAAGATTCACGCCTTCGGTTTTGCAAGGCCCGCGCCAGCCGGAGCCTTTGCGTCTGCTCAACGAATTCCAGGGGTTGCTGGCCGCCGGGCGAGAGGATCGCACGGATCGGTACGATCCCGTCCGGCGATGTCACGCGGGCGTGCGTCGGCCGCGCGCGAGAAACCGCCGCCGGAGTTCGCCGCCGGCCGCATTGACGCCCATGACGAGGACCAGCATCACGAGGATCAGCGCCGAGGCTTCGCGGTATTCGAAGAGATGGAACGCGGTGACGATCTGCAACCCGAGGCCCCCCGCGCCGACGAGGCCCAGGGTGGTCCCCGAGCGCAGATTGTGCTCGAGCCGGTAGAGCAGCGCGTCGACGAGTCGCGGCAGCGATTGCGGCATGAGGGCGAAGCGCAGGACTCCGAGGCGCGTGACGCCCTGAGCCTCGAGCGCCGCGCCGGGGCCGGGGTCCGCATGTTCGAGCGCCTCGGCGAACAGTTTGCCGAGCATGCCGGAGGAATGGACGCCGAGCGCCAGCACCCCGGGAAGCGGGCCGAAGCCCACGGCCGCGACGAAGATGACGCCCCAGATGAGCCCCGGGATCGAGCGCACCAGATTCATCGCCGTTCGCGCGACGGTGCCGAGCGCGATGTACGGATTGACGTTGCGCGCCGCGAGACAGGCGAGGGGGGCCGCGAGCGTCGCGCCGAGCGCCGTGCCGGCGACGCTCATCGCAAGCGTTTCGACGAGCGGCCTCCCCCATTCCCGCCAGCGGCTGAAGTCGGGCGGCAGCGCGTCGGCGGCGAGCTGCACGATCGTCGGCAGCGCGTCGGCGTAGCGTCTGATCGAGAACGCGTCCGCGGCGACGAGCGCGGCGACGAGCGCGGCGGCGAGGCCGAGGGCGCCGAGGCCGGCGCGCAATTCGCGCCGGCGGAACTTGCGCTCGAGGGCGGAGAATTCCAGCTCGAAGCCGCCATCGGTCATTGCGGCGCCCAGGCGGTCTCGGCGTTGACCGATTTGATCGCCGCGACCCAGGTTCGCACGCGGTCGACGTCGGAATCCACGGCCGGGATGAAGGCTTCGGCGCGGAACACGGCGAGCGCCGCCGGGTCCTTCACCTCGATGAAGGCCTTGCGGATCTCCTCCCTGAACTCGGGGTCGAGCCCGTCGCGGAACGTCCACATGTACTCGGGGATCGCAGGCGAATCCTGAAGCACGCGAACCTTGCTCGCGTCGATCTTGCCCTCCGTGATCAGGCGCTGGTAGATCGGCTTCGACAGGCCGCCGGCGGCGACCTTGTGATTGGCGACCGCGAGCGCCACGGCGTCATGGGCGCCGAGCACGCGCATCTGATAGTCCCGACCCGAGACGAGCCCGGCGTCGAGCAGTTGCCAGCGTGGGACCCAGGTCCCCGAGGTCGAGGCCGGGTCGCCGAAAGCGATCTCGCCGCCCTCGAGATCGGCGAGCGTGCTGGCCGGACTGTCGGCGGGCACGATGATCGTCGCCTGGAACGTCGGGCCGACGATGGCGTGCGAGGGCCGCGCGAACGGCTGAAGCGGCGTGCGCTTCGATTGCAGGATGTAGGTGACCGGACCGAGATAGGCGACGTCGATGCGGCCGAAGCGCAGGGCTTCCGAGGTCGCCGCATAATTGGCGCCGACGACGATTTCGACGGGCATGTTCAGCTTCTGCTGGAGCCAGGCGCGCAGCGGCTCGTTGAGGCGCATCACGGTCGGCGCGGATTCGCCGGGCAACAGGCCGATGACCAATTTTTGCGGGCGATCGCCAGCGGCGGCGATCGCGGCGGAGAAGAGCCACAGCAACAGGACGAGGACGCCGGTTGTC
>CAIZGR010000456.1 GCA_903932535.1 uncultured Hyphomicrobiales bacterium
GATCTCCAGCTGAACGCCGACGAGGCGGACCGCTACGGCCTCGTCTCCCGCGTGGTCGAAGACGCCGACTTGAAGGACGAGACCATGCGGCTCGCGGCGAGCGTCGCCGCGTTCTCGGCGCCGGCGCTGATGGCGCTCAAGGAATGCGTCAGCCGCGCCGACGAATCGTCGCTCGCCGAAGGCGTTCTGTTCGAGCGCCGCGAACTCCACGCGCGTTTCGCCAGCCGCGATGCGCACGAGGGCATGAACGCCTTTCTCGGCAAGCGCAAGCCTGCCTTCGAGCACAACTGACAGAGGCGGGAGGACAATCGCCATGGCCGTCGACGCGGAAACTTTCGAAATCCTCATCGACACGGTGCGCCGCTTCGTGCGCGAACGGCTTGTTCCGGCCGAAAAGGCGGTCGAAGAGGCCGACGAGGTTCCGGCCGACATCGTTCAGGAGATGAAGGATCTGGGCCTCTTCGGCCTTTCCATCCCGGACGAGTATGGCGGAATCGGCCTGTCGATGAGCCAGGAGTGCCGGGTCGCCTTCGAGATCGGCCAGACCGCGCTCGCCTTCCGCTCGGTGTTCGGCACCAATGTCGGCATCGGCTCGCAGGGCATCCTGATGGACGGCACGGAGGCGCAGAAGCGCCTCTATCTGCCCCGCGTCGCGACCGGAGAGCTGATCATGTCGTTCGCGCTCACCGAACCGGACGCGGGCTCCGATTCCGCCGCCGTCAAGACCCGGGGCGAGCGCGACGGCGACGACTACATTCTCAACGGGACGAAGCGCTTCATCACCAACGCGCCGCGGGCCGGCGCCTTCACCCTGATGGCGCGCACCGACGGCCCGGGCGCGGGCGGCATCTCCGCCTTCATCGTGCCCGCGGGCTTGCCGGGCCTCACGCTGGGCAAGCCCGACAAGAAAATGGGCCAGCGCGGCACCAAGACCTGCGACGTGATCCTCGAGAATGTCCGCGTGCCGGCCGCCAACGTGATCGGCGGCGCGCCGGGGCAAGGCTTCAAGACGGCGATGAAGGTGCTCGACCGCGGCCGGCTGCACATCTCCGCCGTCGCCTGCGGCATGGCGCAGCGGATTCTCGACGAATCCGTCCGGTACGCGAAGGAACGAAAACAGTTCGGCAAGCGCATCGGCGAGTTCCAGCTGATCCAGGCGATGCTCGCCGACAGCCAAGCCGAGCTCTACGCCGGCTGGAGCATGGCGCAGGACTGCGCCGAGCGGTTCGACGCCAAGGCGCCCGACCAAAGCGATCCGGACGTCAGCATGCGCGCCTCGTGCTGCAAGCTCTTCTGCACCGAGATGGTGGGGCGTGTCGCGGACCGCGGCGTCCAGGTCCATGGCGGCTCCGGCTACATCACGGAGTTCCCGGTCGAGCGCTTCTACCGCGATGTCCGGCTGCTGCGGCTCTACGAGGGCACGACACAGATTCAGCAGATCATCATCGGCCGCGAGCTCGTCGGCCGCAATTGAGGAGTGGCGCGATGACGCCGAAGCATCTTCTGGACGAGCATGGGCCTCGCGAGTCGATGGCCTATGACGTGGTGATCGTCGGGGCCGGCCCGGCGGGGCTCGCGACGGCCATCCGGCTGAAGCAGCTCGACCCGGCGCTTTCGGTGGTCGTCCTGGAGAAGGGCTCGGAGCCGGGCGCGCACATTCTTTCCGGCGCGGTGATGGACCCGAAGGCCCTGACGGAACTCTTTCCCGACTGGCGGGAGCGCGGCGCGCCGCTCAGTCAGCCGGTCGTCGGAGACGACGTCCTGATCCTTTCCGAGAACGGTTCGCGCCGCATTCCGGATTTCCTCGTGCCGCGCAATTTCCACAACGACGGCTGCGCCATCGTCCGGCTCGGCTATGTCGTGAAGTGGCTCGCCGAACAGGCCGAGGCGCTCGGAGTCGAGATCTTTCCCGGCTTCGCGGCGGCCGAGATACTTTACGCCGAGGACGGTTCGGTCCGCGGCGTCGCGACCGGGAACATGGGAATCGCTAAGGACGGCGACCCCAAGGACGCCTTCCAGCTCGGCATGGAGCTGACCGGCCGCTACACCATCTTCGCCGAGGGCGCCCGGGGCCAGCTCGGCCGGCAGCTGCTCGACCGCTTCAAGCTCGCCGAGGGCAAGGACCCGCAGACCTTCGCCATCGGGATCAAGGAGCTGTGGGAGGTCCCGGAGGACAAGGCGGAGCCCGGCCGCGTCATGCACACCGCCGGCTGGCCGATGGGCCGGGACGCGTTCGGCGGCGGGTTCCTGTACCATCTCGAAGGCAGGCTTGTTTCGGTCGGTTTCGTCATCGGCCTCGACTACCAGAACCCGTGGATGAGCCCGTTCGAGGAGATGCAGCGCTGGAAGGCGCACCCGGCGATCCGTTCGCACATCGAGGGCGGCAAGCGCCTGAGCTACGGCGCGCGCGCGATCAACAACGGCGGCCCGCAGGCCCTGCCGAAGGTGGTTTTCCCCGGCGGGGCGCTGGTCGGCTGCGACGCCGGCTTCATGAACGCCGCGCGCGTGAAGGGCAGCCACGCGGCGATCAAGAGCGGCATGCTGTGCGCGGAGGCCCTCGCCCAGGCCCTCGCTGCGGGCCGCTCGGGCGACGAACTCACCGCCTATCCAGAACTCTTCCGCAAGAGTTGGCTCTACTGGGAATTGCAGCAGAGCCGCAACTTCAAGCCGTGGTTCAAGAAGGGGCCGCTGATCGGCGAGTTGATGACGGGCGTCGAGCACTGGCTCCTGCCCAAGCTCTGCATCGCGTCGCCGCCCTGGACGATTCACGTCACCAAGCCCGACTACGCCTGCCTGAAGCCGGCTTCGGAGTGCCCGAAGATCGGCTATCCCAAGCCCGACGGCAAGCTCACCTTCGACCGGCTGGGGTCGGTGTTCATCGCCAACGTCAATCACGAGGAGGACCAGCCGCCGCACCTGACGCTGAAGGACCCGTCCGTTCCCGTTGCGGTGAACTTCGCGATCTACGGCGGGCCGGAGCAGCGTTATTGTCCGGCCGGCGTGTATGAGTTCGTGGCGGACGAGACCGGCGCGGAGCGCTTGGTGATCAACGCGCAGAACTGCGTCCACTGCAAGACCTGCGACATCAAGGATCCAACGCAGAACATCGTCTGGGTCGCGCCAGAGGGCGGCGGCGGGCCGAGCTATTCCGGCATGTGAGGCCGGCAAACGCCGGGCTCAATCAACAGGAGATTCCCCATGGCTTCCCCATCACCGCGTGCGTCCCTCCAGTGGGACGACCCGTTTCAGCTCGAAGGCCAGCTCACGGCCGACGAGCGCGCCGTGCGTGACGCCGCCCAGACTTTCGCCCAGGAGCAATTGCTGCCGCAGGTTCAGGAGGCGTTCCGCCACGAGAAGACCGACGCGTCGATCTTCCGCAACATGGGCGAACTCGGCTTGCTCGGCGCCACGATCCCGGACACCTACGGCGGCGCCGGCCTCAATTATGTCTGCTACGGGGTGATCGCGCGCGAGGTCGAGCGGGTCGATTCGGGTTACCGCTCGATGATGAGCGTCCAATCGTCGTTGGTGATGGTCCCGATCTTCGAGTTCGGGAACGAGGCGACGAAGCAGAAATACCTGCCCAAGCTCGCGACCGGCGAATGGATCGGTTGCTTCGGCTTGACCGAGCCGAACCACGGCTCGGATCCCGGCGGCATGATCACCCGCGCCCGCAAGGTCGAGGGCGGATATCGCCTCTCGGGCGCAAAAATGTGGATCACCAACAGCCCGATCGCCGACGTCTTCGTCGTCTGGGCGAAGGATGACGCGGGCGACATTCGCGGGTTCGTGCTCGAGAAAGGTGCAAAGGGCCTGAGCGCCCCGGCCATCCACGGCAAGGTGGGCTTGAGGACTTCGATCACCGGCGAGATCGTGCTCGACGATGTCTTCTGTCCCGAGGAGAACGCATTTCCCGAGGTCCGCGGGCTCAAGGGTCCTTTCACGTGCCTCAATAGCGCACGCTACGGCATCGCCTGGGGAGCCCTGGGCGCGGCGGAGGACTGCTTCGCCCGCGCTCGCCAGTATGTGCTGGATCGAAAGCAGTTCGGGCGGCCGCTCGCCGCCAATCAGCTCGTCCAGAAGAAGCTCGCCGACATGCTGACCGAGATCGCGCTCGGCCTGCAGGGTTGCCTCCGGCTCGGGCGGCTCAAGGACGAGGGCGCGGCGCCGGTCGAGCTGACGTCGCTCCTGAAGCGCAACAACTGCGGCAAGGCGCTCGACATCGCGCGGACGGCCCGCGACATGATGGGCGGCAACGGCATCAGCGATGAGTTCGGCGTCGCCCGCCACCTCGTCAACCTCGAAGTCGTGAACACCTACGAGGGTACGCACGACATCCACGCCCTCATCCTCGGCCGCGCGATCACCGGGATCCCCGCGTTCAGTTGATTGCGAGCGCCTTGACGGCGCGTCCAGTTCGGGAGTTCACGACATGCAAGAGGCGTTCATCGTGTCGACGGCGCGCACGCCGATCGGCAAGGCCTATCGCGGCGCCTTCAACGTGACGGCCGGCGTCGAGCTGGCGGCGCCGATCCTGAGCGCTGTGCTCGAGCGGGCCGGAGTCGAGCCCAGCGAGGTCGAGGAGATCACCTTCGGCTGCGGCTACCCCGAGGGCGCCACGGGCGGGAACGTCGCGCGCCACACCGCGTTTCGCGCCGGGCTTCCAGCCTCCTCGGCCGCCTCGATGGTCAGCCGCTTCTGCGCCTCGGGCCTGGAAGCCATCGCATCCGCTGCGAGGCGGGTGATGGTCGACGGCGTCCCGGTCTGCGTCGCCGGCGGGCTCGAGTCGATCAGCCTCGTGCAGCCCAACGCCAACCGCGTCCATCTGCGCAACGCGTGGCTGGAACGGAACAAGCCGGGCATCTACGCGACCATGATCGAGACCGCCGATCTCGTCGCCGCACGCTACGGCGTGAGCCGCGAGGCGCAGGACCTCTTTGCTCTCGAAAGCCAGAAGCGCACCGCCGCAGCGCAAGCCGCCAAGCTTTTCGACGACGAGATCGTGGCCATGACGGTCACGAAGGCGATCCTCGACGACAAGGGCCAGGCCGCAGGGGAGGAGCAGGTCACGCTCGGCCGCGACGAAGGGAATCGTCCGACGACAACGCTCGAGGGGCTCGCCAAACTGAAGCCGGTGCGCGAAAGCCAGTTCGTCACCGCGGGCAACGCCAGCCAGCTTTCCGACGGCGCCTCGCTTTGCGTGTTGATGTCGGCGGCCGAAGCGGAACGGCGCAATCTCTCGCCGCTCGGGGCCTTCCGCGGCTTCGCCTCCGCTGGTTGCGAGCCGGACGAAATGGGTATCGGCCCCGTGTTCGCCGTACCGCGTCTCCTCGAACGCCACGGCCTCGCGATCGACGACATCGATCTCTGGGAACTGAACGAAGCCTTCGCCAGCCAAGCCATCTATTGCCGCGACCGGCTCGGGTTGCCCCCGCAAAAGCTCAACGTCAACGGCGGGGCGATTTCGATCGGTCATCCGTTCGGCATGAGCGGGGCGCGCATGGTCGGCCACGCCGTTCTGGAAGGCCGTCGGCGGAAAGCCAAGTGGGCCGTGGTCACCATGTGTGTCGCCGGCGGCATGGGCTGCGCCGGCCTCCTGGAAATCTTTTGACCGATCGTCTCGCGGCTTCGGAGCGATTCATGGCGCACATAAATTCGGTCGTCGATCTCCAGCAGGACGGCGAGATCGCCGTCATCGCCGTCAATTCGCCGCCGGTCAACGCCCTTTCGGCCGCTGTGCGCGGCGGAATCGCGCGCGCGGTGGAAATCGCCGTCGCCGAATCCGTCGTCAAGGCGATCGTGCTCATCAGCGATGGCCGCACTTTCAACGCCGGCTCCGACGTCGCGGAATTCGACCAGCCGCCGGTTCCGCCTTCCCTCGCCGAAACGCTCGGCGCAATCGAGAATGCGACCAAGCCATGCCCTGGGACGTTGATCGGGTCCCGACCGAATTCGGTTTTCCGATGGGGCCATTCGCCGTGAGCGATCTCGCCGGCGTGGATATCGGGTGGCTGGCGGCGCAAAGTTCGAGTTCGACATAGCCGATATCAACATCACGTGCGATGCATTCCACGGCGAATAAGGCGTTCGAAACCGTCACTCGGGCCGACCGGCGCCGCCTCGCCAGGAATCTCGTCCGGTTGATGGGCGGAGAAATTGGCGTCGCGAGCGAGCCGGGCGAACCAAAAGCCGAACGACACGCTTCGGCGCTGGGCGCCGATCTCGCTTCGCGGCGTGGCCGCCCTTCACAACGACATGGCTGCCCTCGAGAGAATACCGAGGCGGCCAAAGAGACCGGCGTGTTGCGACGGGTTTGGTACCGCGGGGCCGACGGACACCGTGCAGGTCGTGCCTGCGATCAGTTCGACGCCCTCCGGCGTCTGATCGATATGGATGCGCACCGGGATGCGCTGAGCCAGCCGCACCCAGGTGAACACCGGATTGACGTTCGGCAGACCCCGGCTGTCCGCTGCGCCATTCTGGTCGCTGACCGCTCGGCTGACGCTTTCGACGTGGCCGACGATCGGCGCGTCGAATCCCATCAGTTCCGCGCTCGCTCGATCGCCGACATGGATGGCGGCGAGCTTCGTCTCCTCGAAGTAGCCGGCGATCCAGAACGAATCGCTGTCCACGACCGCAATATTGGCGGAGCCTTTGGCGGCGTAGTCGCCGACCCTGATCCTGAGATTGGTGACGTAGCCGTTGACCGGAGAGCGCACCGCGGTGCGGTCGAGGTCGAGCCTGGCCTTGGCGAGTTGCGCCATGGCCTCGTCGCGGGCGGCTTCCGCGATGCCGGCGGCGGCGCGAAACCGCACCCGGTCGGCGCCCGTGACCGAGAGGTCGGAAAGCTTCTCGCGCCGATCGTTGTCGGAACTCTTGACCGAGAGGTCCTGTTTTCGCGTATCGACCACGGATTGGGAGACGGCGAGGTTCAGCGCGTAGTCCGTTTGATCGATCACATAGAGAACGTCGCCCTTGTGGACGAACGCGTTGTCGACCGCCTTGACGTCCGTGATCCGGCCGGACACTTCAGGCGCCACGGAGACGACCTCCGCGCGGACCCGACCGTCTCGCGTCCACGGCGCCTGAGTGTAGTAGCGCCAGAGCCCGAATCCGAGGACGACGCCCCCGGTCAGCAGCGAGAGCGTCAGGCCGATCCGCAGGGCGGAAATGACGAACTTGAGCATTGTGGCTTCCAACCTCTTTTTGTCAGAGACTGTGTGCGACGACCGCGAGAATGGCGAGGAACACGCCGGTTTCCGCGAGTTCGGGGCGCCAGAGCGCCCGTTCGACGCCGGCGCGCGCGAGGATCAGGCGGAGAACCAGGAAAACGCCGAAGGCGACCAGGTAATAGGCGACGAACGGCGTGATGTAGACGCCGGCGAAATCGAAATCCTTGACCATGATGACACCTCAAGCAGCGAGAAGACGTTCGTCGGATGCGTCCGCGAGCGCGGCGGCTTCCGCCAATGCGGCGGAAGCCCGAATGAGATCCTGACGAGCCGGAAGCGCTGCGCCGTGCGCCGCGGCGGCGAGCGCGGACGCGGTTTCGGACAGCGCGCGATGGGAGGCGCCCTCAGCGATCGCCCCTTCGAGGAGGCTGCGCGCGTCTTGCGACACGCCTGGGGACGCGAGCGCGGTCCGGGCCCGCTGCAGGGCGAGCGCTGCCCGCGTCTCCGTGAACGCTTTGGCGATCATCGTCTTGTTTTCGGGACGCGCGGGGTCGAGACGCGTCGTGAGCTGGACGAGTTGATGATAGATCCGGCTTTCTGTGAGCGCCCGGCCGCCGATCGGTCCCGTTCGGATCGACTCGATCTCGGCGCCGACCGCGCCGATCAACCGGGCGACTTCCTTCTTCGGGTTCAGCGGTAGAACCACACGATAGAGGTAGGTCGCGAAGACCGCCCCGACGATCGTCGCCAGCGCGCTGTTCAGCGTCGAGGCCAGGTCGAAAGTCATCGGATTGGTCGGGGCGAGGGTGACCGCGAAGAACAATCGCGCGGCCCCGGCGACGCCGGCGAAACGCGGGTCCGTGATCAGGAAGCTGGCGATGAGAGGCGGCGCCACGGCCAGGGCGAGTTCGGCGGCTCCTCCGTCCGTGCCGGTCAACAGGAGGAATTTGCAGAGGACGGCGACCACGACGCCGATGCAAACGCCAATCGCATGATTGAAGCTGGCCTTGAAGGGATCGGGCGTGGTCGCCAGCAGGCTGCAGCAGACGGCCATGATCACGATCATGTCCCCGCCGTCGCTCCAGCCGACCCAGTAGCAGAACGTTCCGGCCCCGAGGATGCCGAGAAAAGCGCGAAATCCGTTGCGCAGCGCGCCCCAGACGTCGCGGTGATAGCCGATCGACACGATTGTGCGCGCGGGGCGGTTCTCGACGAAGGCGTTCAGGTCGACGAGGGCTGCATCGAGCTGCTCGACGAGTTCGTCCAGATTGTCGATGAGTTGAAGCGCGCGCAGCGAAGGCTCGCCTTGCTCGACGGCCTCGGCGGCGCGCGCCAATCGTTCGCGCGCGTCTGAAAGGCATTCGCCGGGCGCGGAGCCGGCGTCGCGCAGACGGGCGGCGACGCTGTCGAGCGAGCGCTGCAGATCGGGGATCAGTTCCGGGTCTTCGGCGAGGCCTTCGGGCGCTGCGTCTGCGATTGCCGGCAACACGGTCACGGCCGCGATCATCGCGGTGATCGCGCTGCGGATCGCGTTCGCCCGGCGCGCGGCGCGCGGCGATTCTGCCGCCGCAAATTCGGCGAGATCGTTGAGGGCGAGGATTCGGCCAGTCGCTTCGACGTAGCGCCGCTCGGAGACGCCGACGGGAGGCCGTTCCAGCGCTTCGCGCCCGAGCTGGAGGGGCGAGGAGGATGGCGTCGCGCAGTCGCGGCGCGAGATCGCGCGAGGCGGCGCCGGGCGACAGGATGCCGCTGACCAATCCGGCGCAGACGACGCCGACCGTGACGACCGCGACGCGGGCGATGGCGATGTCGAAGGCGCGCTCGGGCGTCTGGATCGCCGCGACGCCGATCATGGCGACAGTGTAGCCGGACAGAATCGCGCCGTAGGCGCGAAAGTTGCGAAACAGCGTCGCGACCGCCGTGCAGGCGGCGATCCAGAGAGCGAGCGCCAGGAAGAAAAGCTCGGAATACTGCCCGAGCGCGTCGACCAGAACGAGCGCCACGCCGCCGCCGACGAACGTGCCGATCATGCGATAGAGGCTCTTGGACAGCACCATGCCGCGCACGGGAGAGGACACGATCAGAACTGTCGCCATCGCGGAAGACGGCCTGTCCAGTTCCAGCAGGACGGCGACGAACAGCGCCAGCAAGGCCCCCAGGGTCGTCGTCAAGCCATAATAGAGCGCGTCGATCGGAAGTCCGGCGGACGGCGACGGCAATGTCCCGATGCTCCGCAAGGTCCGACGAAGCGCGCCGATGGCCCCGGAAGGTCGCCGAGATTCGTCGACGCGGGGGGCGCAAGCGGTCATCAACTCGCGGCCCTCTCGATTTCAGCTGCATTGAGACGGGCCTCGATGCGATCGAGCACGTCGACGCAGACCTGAAACTCTTCGTCTGACACGCCCGCCAGCGTGCGGGCGGCGAACCTGTCGGCGATTTCCTTCAGGCGGCGATAGGCGGCGCGGCCCTCCACGGTCAGATGGAGCGTCTTTGCCCGGCGGTCGGTCGCATCCTCGCGCCGTTCGATCAGGCCATGCTGCTCGAGGTCGTCCAGGAGTCGCACGAGCGAAGGGCACTCGATCTGGAGCGTGGCGGCGAGATCCTTTTGCCGGACCCCATCGCCGAGGCGACCCAACGCCATCAACGGACGCCATTTCGAGGCGGTCAATCCGTCGCGCCGCTTGAACTCGACGTCCAACCTCTGGCGCCAGGCGATCGCGAGGCGAAACATGCGCGCCCCGAGTTCCGACCGGGCGGTATCCGTCGATGCTGCGACCATGACCTGTTTCCGATAGTGTGCTAATAGATAGGACGCTATCTATATCGGCGACGGCGGCTTTGCAAGGACCCGTCGAAACCGCGAGCGATCGAGACGCCGTAGGGGCGGCTGCGGTCAGGCCGGTGGACGACGATGCTCGATGTGCTGCACCACGCCTTGGGACACGATCGATGTCGGCGTCGAGCGGCACGACACGAAACTCATCGAGGTGCGCGCGATAGCGTTTCGCCAAGGCTTCATCCCGGTCTCGCAAAACCCCGACGAGCACTTCGGCCATCGTGACCGTCGTCACAGCGAGGCGCATCCGGCCTGCGTCGTAAGCCTCGAAGACGGGATGGAACCGCTCGGCCAACCCGTCGCGCCGCTCCAGCGTGGTGACGATCGGCGCGCTGTCGACAAGAAGGAGCGCGTTGGGCGGCAGCCCGTCGAGGTTCAGCGGTCCCATTCGTCTTTCAGCGCGCGGATCATCCGCGTCGAATCCTCGCCCCAGAGCCCGCGCCCGGTTCCCGCCAGGGAGAGCAACGAATGGCGTCGCGGGATCGCCTCGTACTCGGCGATTGGCACGAGCGCGGCGACCCGGCGGCCGCGCTTCGTGATGAGCGTGGCCGAGCCGCGTTCGGCTGCGTCCAGAAGCTGAGGAAGCTTGTTTCGCGCTTCCTCGGCGCCCTTTGTCTCGGTCATGCTCAACCGTACAGGACGGGTCGGCTGGTATCCAGCGCGACCGGCGAGATGCGGTTGCGCCCTTGCCTGTGAAGCATGCCGTTAAAATGATCTCGGGGTTACGGGGGTAACGGTGGCATGCCCGCATTTTCCAAAATCATCGGCGCGCCGTACCCGGAGCCGGCGAAGGATGGCGCGCCGAATGTCGCACGCTGTGAATGACGATTTCGCTCTCCGTCGCCTCGTAGAAAACCAGATAGGGGTACGGCGTCACGACCAGCCGGCGGATTGTCGGATCGTCCGTGCGTGTCCCGATGAAAGGGTGCAGCGGCAAGAGATCGATGAAGGATTTGATACCCGCTTGAACCCGCGCCGCCCCTTGCGGGGAATGCGCGGCGATGGTGTCGAGCGTCTCGTCCAGTTCAGCGAGCGCCAGAAGGGTATAACGGACCTTCACAAGCCGTGTTTCGCCCACACGGTGCGCACTTGGTCATCCGAGGCGAATTCCCCACGGGCGGCGGCCCCCTTGGAAGCCGCGATCGCGGCGCGTTCGCTGGCGCTCGAGGGTATCGGCGGCTCGTCGC
>CAIZGR010000457.1 GCA_903932535.1 uncultured Hyphomicrobiales bacterium
CGGCGACGCCGGCCACGACCGAATCGAGCAGCGGCGCGCCGGCCGACGTCACGCGGAGGCGCCCCGAAGGGTCGCGCTCGACGTATCCGCCGTCTATCAGCGTGCGCAGCCGGCCGCCGTCGAGCCGCCGGCCGCTCAGGGCCTCGTAGCGGGCCGGGTCGATCCCCTCGCCGAGCCGGAGGCCCATCAGCAGAAACTCGTCGCCCTGCTCTCCCGGGGTGAGGGCGGCGTCCTCGATCAGGCCGTGCCCCTGCGTCTCGACTTGCGTCAGCCAGGCTTCCGGACGCCGCTCGCACGCCTGGGCGAGCCGGCCGCGCGGGGTGACGAGACGCCCGTGCGCGCCGGGGCCGATCCCGGCGTATTCGCCGTAGCGCCAGTAGACGAGGTTGTGGCGGCTCTCGCCGCCCGGCCGGGCGTGGTTGGACACTTCGTAGGCCGGCAATCCGCGCGCCTCGGTCAGCTCCCGCGTCGCCCGGAACAGGGCGAGGCTCAGATCCTCGTCGGGAAGGTTGAGCTTGCCCGCGTCGCGCAGCCGCTCGAAGGGCGTGTCGGGCTCGACGGTCAACTGGTAGAGGGAGATATGGTCGCCCGCGAGGTCGAGCGCGCGCGCGAGCTCGACGCGCCACGCCGACTCGTCCTGTCCGACCCGGCCGTAGATGAGATCGAAGGTGTAGCGCGGGAAGAGCGACGCGGCGAGCCGAACCGCAGCCAGCGCCTCCTCGACGCTGTGGCGGCGCCCGAGCGCCGCCAGATCGGCGTCGGAGAGCGCCTGCACCCCGATCGACAGGCGATTGATCCCCGCGGCGCGGTAGCCGCGGAAGCGCACCGCCTCGACGCTGGTCGGGTTGGCCTCGAGGGTGATCTCGGCGCCGGGTTCGACCGGCCAATGCGCCCCGATCGCGTCGAGCACTCCGCCGACCGTCTCCGGGCGCATGAGCGAGGGGGTGCCGCCGCCGAAGAAGATCGAGCGCACCGCGCGTCCGGGAGCGAGCGCGGCGCGATGGGCGATCTCGGCGCGGAAGGCGGCGAGATAGCGCGCCTCGTCGACGCCTGCCGCGCGGACGTGGCTGTTGAAGTCGCAATAGGGGCACTTCGACCGGCAGAACGGCCAGTGGACGTAGACCCCGAAGCCGGGGTCTACGTCGGCCGGGCGGCGCGTCGCAGCCGCGCCGCGGGCAAGGTCGGCCTCGATCATGGGGCCTTTATGCCAGCGATCGCCGGCCCGCGCCAGCCGGCTCGGGCCGCCTCTTCGTTTCCGTTCCGGTTTCGAGCCTTTGCAAGGCCTTGCGTCGCCATTTGCGATTCCCGCCAGCCGCCGCGGCAACATACCCACGACCCTCGCGCCCCGGGAAGCGGCGCCGCTCCGCGGAGCGCGAGGGTCGTGGAGACATCGCCGCCGTCCCTGGAGCGCATACCCGTCGCCGGTTGAGCAGATGTATCGTAGCGCCTTTAATTCGAACGGAAGGTGCGGTCCCTTCTGAAGTGGACCCCGGTTTTGGGACCAGCCGTTAAGGTGTTGAGCGTCCTGCTCCGTTTCCAACGGAGCGAACGAAATGACGAAGTCACG
>CAIZGR010000458.1 GCA_903932535.1 uncultured Hyphomicrobiales bacterium
TCGCCGTCGCCGTCGCCGTCCCAGGATTCGAGCGTTCCGACGGCGTCGTCGAGCGGCAGGACCCCTTTGTCATGAAACCCGGCGAGTCCCGCGGGGTCGCCGCGCGCCAGATCGACGAGCCTGTCGTAGTCGGCGAGACTGAAATCGCGCGCGTCGAGCGCCTCGTCCTTGGTCAGGATGGCGAGCTCGATCTTCAGGTCCCCGTAGCCGAGCGCCGAAGCCGTCTCGGCCCAGCACAACCAGAACTCGGCGCTCGCGAGCGCACGCCCGTCGCGCCGGAGACGCCGCAGGAACGCGCGCATCGCCTCGTCGTCGAGCGCGCCCCTGGAGCGGACAAGATACCCGAGCGCCAAAAGCGCGGAGCCGCGGGCGAATTCGGAACCCGCGGAGGATTCGATCGCCGCCGTCATCGGTTCGGGATCGCCGTCGAACACGTTGATCAGGATGCCGGGCAAGGTCTCGGTCGCGGCGTCGCCGAGCCAGTGGTCGATGTCGGGATCGTCCGCGATCAGGCGGCACAGCGGCTCGTAGGCGCGCGTCTCCCGCATCTGGCCGCAAAGGTGAACGATGAAGAAGACCTGATCCTCGGCCGTCACGGTTCGATCGCCCCCGGCCGCGAAGGCGCGCAGCCTCGCGATGAAGCGCGACGACGCCGTCCGCCAGTTCTCCAGCGACCAAGCCATCGCCTCGCGCGGCAGGCCGTCCTCTTCGGCGAACCGCCGCAAAGCCTCGTCGACGTTCATGGTCGAATTCTCCATTCAAAACGGCGCGACGCGCGCGCCCTCACCCGCCGGCGCGCTTCGCCAGCGCCGCGGCGCGGATGGCGGTCAGCGTCGTCGCCGGCGTGATCGCCTCCGGATCGATCTTGACGTGAACGATCGAAGGCAGACCCGAAGCGAGGGCGCGCTCGAAGGCGGGCAGGAATTCCGCCGTCTCCTCGACCGTCTCGCCGTGCCCGCCGAAGGCGCGGGCGTAAGCCGCGAAATCGGGGTTGCGCAGCTCCGAGGCGATCGGCCGGCCGGGGAAGACGCGCTCCTGGTGCATCCGGATCGTCCCGTAGAGGCCGTTGTCGATCAGGACGACGACGATCGGGAGGGCGTACTGGACGGCGGTGGCGAATTCCTGCCCGTTCATCAGGAAATCGCCGTCGCCGGAGAAGCACACCACGGTCCGGCCGGGAAACACCTGCGCCGCGCCGATCGCCGCCGGCAGCCCGTAGCCCATCGAGCCCGAGGTCGGCCCGAGCTGCTGCTCGATGCGCCGGAAGCGCAGGAACCGGTTGACCCAGATGGTGAAGTTGCCGGCCCCGGTGGCGAAGACCGCATCGGGAACGCGGCGGCGCAGGGCGAACATGATCGCGCTCACCTGAACGCGCCCCGGGTTCTGCGGCGCCTCGTCGCTCCAGGCGAGGTAGTCGGCGCGGGCCTGCCGCGTCTCGGCCGACCACCGGATCGCAGAGGGCGGCTGAACGCCTTCGAGCGCGGCGCAGAATTCCGGCGAGGTGGCGACGATCCCGAGCGCCGGGTGGTAGTTGCGGCCGATCTCGAGCGGATCGGCGTGGACGTGGATCAGCCGCTGGCGGGGCGCGGGGATGTCGAACAGGGTGTAGCCCTGGGCCGCCGCCTCCGACATGCGCCCGCCGACGAGCAGAACCAGGTCGGCGGCCTCGATGCGCGCCTTGAGCTTCGGGTTGGCCGAGAGGCCGATCTCGCCCGCGTAATTCTCGTGCTCGCCGTCGAAGGCGCCGGCGCGCCGGAACGAGCCGGCGACGGCCATGTCGAACCGCTCGGCGAACCGGGCGAAGGCGGCGCTCGCCCGCTCCGTCCAGCCCTGCCCGCCGAGGATCGCGATCGGCCGCTCGGCCGCCCACAGCATCTTCTGCAATTCCGCCATCTGCGTCAGCCCCGGCCA
>CAIZGR010000459.1 GCA_903932535.1 uncultured Hyphomicrobiales bacterium
GTCGCCGCCCTTGAGGAAGAGCTTCACGAGCCTGCGCTCGATCTCGTCCGCCGCCGCGCCGAGATGGGCAGGGCGCCCCGAGCCGGTCGGAAGCGCGATGGTGAAGTCGTCGCCGAGGACGCGATAGAGCCCGCGCAGCGATTCGACGGCGAGCAGATTGGCCGGAAACCAGATCGGCCCGCGCCAGTTGGAGTTGCCGCCGAACAGCGGCGTCGTCGATTCGGCGGGCTCGTAATCGAGGCGGCTGTCGACGCCGTCGAGCCCGACGACGAGCGGGTGGTCGCGATGCCAGCGCGAGAGCGAGCGCAGCCCGAACGGCGACAGAAACTCGTTCTCGTCGAACATGCGCGCCAGAATGCGCCGGAGCCGCGGCCCGTCGACGAGGCAGATCAGCTCGGTCTTTCCGCCGCGGGTGAAATAGCGCACGAACCCGGTCAGGTCCGGCATGTTGTCGATGAACCAGCGGATCCGCGCGCGGAAGTTCGGCAGTTGCTCCCACAGGGACGCCGGCATCTGGCAGGAGGCGAACACCGGCAGCAGCCCGACCATCGAGCGCGCCCGCACGACGACGACGGAGCCGTCGGGCCTGCGCAGACGATCGTAGAAGAAGCCGTCCGTCTCGTCCCAGAGCTCGTTCATCGCGGCGGCGATCGCGGCGAAATGCTCGAAGAACTTGATCGCGATGTCCTCGTAGGAGCGGTCGTGGTTGGCGAGGCGCAGCGCCATCTCGAGCATGTTGAGGCAATATTTCGCCATCCAGGCCGTGCTGTCGGACTGCTCCAGCACGCCGCCGCCGGGCAGCGCCGCCGAGCGGTCGAACGGCCCGATGTTGTCGAGCCCGAGGAACCCGCCTTCGAACACGTTGTCGCCGAGCGCGTCCTTGCGGTTCACCCACCAGGTGAAATTGATCAGGAGCTTGTGGAAGGCGCGGGCGAGAAAATCGAAATCGTCGGCCCCGGCGATCCGGAACACGGTCAGCGCCGCCCAGGCGTGAACGGGGGGATTCACGTCGGAGAAGTCCCATTCGTAGGCGGGAAGCTGTCCGTTCGGATGCATGTACCATTCGCGAAACAGCAGCAGGAGCTGATGCTTCGCCGCCGACGGATCGATGCGGGCGAGCGCGATGCAGTGGAAGGCGAGGTCCCAGGCGGCGAACCACGGGTACTCCCACTTGTCCGGCATGGCGATGATGTCGTGCGCGTTCAGGTGGCGCCACTTCGCATTGCGCCCGGCGAGGCGGGCGGCGGGCGGCCTCGGCTCCGCCGGATCGCCGTCGAGCCAGCGCGCGACGCTGAAATGATAGAACTGGTGGCTCCAGATCAGGCCGGCGTAGGCTTGGCGCATGATCGTGGCCTCCTCGCCGGTCGTGTTCGCGGGCCGCAGCGCGGCGTAGAAGGCGTCGGCTTCGCGCTGGCGCGCCGCCATGACGCCGGCGAAGGCGTCGCCGAGATCGAGGCCGGCCTCGCCGGGCGCGAGGCGCAGCCGCAGTTCGATTTCGCGGCCCGGCGCGACCGTCAGGCGATAGCGCGCCGCCATCTTGGTGCCGCGCCGGCCGGGGTTGACGGTCGCGGCGCCGGAGACGACGTGGTCGTTGATCCCGTCTTTCGGATAGGGCGTCAGGGCCTCGGCTCGGTAGAGCAGCGGGACGTTGGTCTCGTTCTCGCAGAAGAGCAGCTCGGGCGCCCGGCCGTCGGGACCGGGGCCAGCCGCGAGGCGCGAGGCCGCGCCGGTTTCGTCGCGCGCCGTGGCCCACGCCTCCTCCGGCCGCGGCGCGGCTTCGGCGGCCACGTCCGGCCGGGGGGAGCCTTCGTCCCATGACCATCGGTTGCGCCACCAGAGCGTGGGCAGCACGTCGAGCGAGGCGGCGTCCGGCCCCATGTTGCGGACGCGGATGCGGATGCAGAGGTCCATCGGCGCGGCCTTGGCGTAATCGACGGCGATGCGCCAGTAGCGGCCGTCGTTGAAGACGCCGGTGTCGGCCAGCTCGAACTCCCGGTCCTTCCGGGTGCGCCGCGCGTTCTCGGCGCGCAGCCGCGCATAGGGAAACGCCGCCTGCGGGTAGTGGTAGACCCAGCTCAGCCAGGAGGCGGTGGGGGTGGCGTCGGCGTACCACCAGTATTCCTTGACGTCCTCGCCGTGGTTGCCCTCGGGTCCGGTGAGCCCGAACAGCCGCTCCTTGAGGAACGGGTCGCGCCCGTTCCACAAGCTCAGCGCGAAGCACAGCCTCTGGCTGCGGTCGCTGACGCCCGCGAGCCCGTCCTCGCTCCAGCGGTAGGCGCGCGAGCGCCCGTGCTCGTAAGGGAAATAACGCCAGGCGTCGCCGCCGGCGCTGTAATCCTCGCGCACCGTCCCCCACGCCCGCTCGCTGAGATAGGGGCCGATCGCCTTCCAGGCGCCGGGGCGGTCGACGGCGCTTTCGGCGAGGCGCGCGTGCTCGGCGGTGGGGGGCGCGGTCTGGGCTTGATCGGACAAGGGCTCCTCCGCCCGATCGCTCCGTCATGACGGGGGAAAGAGTCGGGCGGAGCGGAGGTTAGACCAAATCGCGCCCAGATTAACCCCGAATTGACGGAGCGACGCCGGGCCGCGATCCAGCGCAAGCGTCCGGCGAACGCGACTCGACTCGCGCCGGCGCGATGTGTCCGGATCGCGGACGAAAGCATTCGGCCGATGATGAAGCGTCGTCCTTCCGCTCGGCGTTCAGAGGGATTATATTGCGGTTAAACTCTTGGAAGAGGGATCATGGAAAGGAAGGTTGTATCCAAGGTTCGAAAGGTCGGGGGCTCGCTGATGGTGACGATCCCCAGCGAGCTGGTGGAGGCTTTCGGCCTGCGGGCGCAACAGGACGTCACGCTGATCGGACGCGCAGGAGAAATCGCCCTGCAACCGACGGTCCATCGGCCGCGCCGGTATTCCGTGGACGAGTTGATCGCATCGATGGACCTGTCGGCTCCCCGGGCCCCCGAAGACTTGGAGTGGGAGGCCGCGCCGCGTGTCGGCCGGGAAATCATCTGATGAAGCGGGGCGATATCTATGTGGTGGACCTGAACCCTACCGACGGCCATGAACAGCAAGGCACCCGGCCGGTTGTCATCCTGAGTCCCGCTCCGCTGAATCGGGTCAGCCCTCCGCTGATCGCCCCGATCACGTCGGGAGGCTTCGCGGCGCGCTACGGGCGCATGGCCGTCTCGCTGACCGGCGCCGGAACGGAGACGGCCGGGGTTGTCCTCTGCAACCAGATTCGCACCATCGACATCAGGGGGCGGAAAGGACGGTTTGTCGAAGCCCTCCCGGATGCGATTGTCGCAGAAATCCTCGCCCGGGTTCTCGACATCTTCGATCTTGAGAACGAAACATAAACAGACGTCTTCCGCCCGCTCCCCCTTCGGGAGAAGGAGTCGGGCGGAAGGCCGGCGATGGTCGTGTCGGCAGGAAGCGGCTGCCTTTGCCGGGGGAACGACTCGCGCTGAATTGACTGAAAGCAACCCGGAGGCGGAATGGCCTTGTCGATATGCATTACGTATCGTATATTTTCGGGATGATCGTTGGTTTCGGTGACGAGGATACCGAGCAGTATTTCCGCCACGGGACGTGTCCGGCCCGGTGGCGGCAAGTCGCCAGCGTGCTCGCGCGGAAGCTCGATATGCTGGACGCCGCTCCGACGCTCGACGCGCTCCGGTCGCCGCCGGGAAACCGGCTGGAGGCGTTGAGGGCGATCGGGCGGGCCAACATTCGATCCGCGTCAACGACCGTTGGCGCGTCGTGTTCGTCTGGACGGACGCCGGCCCGGACGCCGTTTCGGTTGTCGACTACCACTAGCAGGAGCCGCCCATGCGCGTTCGCACACATCCGGGGGAAGTCCTGTCGGAGGAGTATATGAAGCCGCTCGGCCTGTCGGCGAGCGAGCTCGCCCGGGCGCTGGACGTTCCCGGCAACAGGATTTCCGACATTGTCCGGGGACGGCGCGACGTGAGCGCCGACACGGCAATTCGGCTCGGGCGGTATTTTCGGGTCGATCCGCGCTTCTGGATCAACCTTCAGGCCGCCTACGACCTGTCGAAGGCGGAGGCGGAGCACGACTATTCCGGGATCGTCGCCCGGGAGGAGGCCGCGTGAAGCGTCATCGCGATTGCGGGGGCGTCGCCGTGGTCCGGGTCGGGCCGGGCCGGGTGACCAAAAAGACTCGGCGCGCTCGTGTAACGTGAGCAAGATGCCCGGGACGCCGCGAGCGCTGTAGTGAACGACGCCGCGACGAACGGACCTTCCGCGATATGCGCTTGTTCCAGTGAGTTGGCGAGGAAACCGGAACGAGTGGACCGCAAGACCTGCCAGCCGACGAATCTCGCGAATTGCCGCCCGTTCAAATTCACGGTGTTAGCCGCTTGTACTCGGCGACAGCTGCAATATACTCTTCACACGTCTTAGGGCAGCTCTTGATGGCAGACGTCAGCGCCGATTCGGCGTCCGGCTTGTTGCCCTTCAACAGATGCCATTCGCCGATGTGAAACTGCGCCTGGCAGTGATCGTGCGGCTCGATAGCTGCATCAAGCGTCGCAGCAGGTGAGCGCTTGCCGAGGTAAAGCTCCACGGCGGCGTAGGGCCATTCCTTGGTCTCTAGGCGACCGGCATTGGCCTCCAGTTCTGCCTCTCCAGCCTCGCCAACCCGCCGCCTAGCCAGATAGCGAAACAGCATTGCGTTGGCGTCATCCTTTAGCTCGACCGCATGTAAGAGGACCGTTGCAGCCCCCTTGAAATCGCCAACGACAAACCTTGCGATTCTGCGCGGCGACAATTAAGTTGGCCGGTTCACCGACAATTATCTTGGCCGGTTGGGGCGTCCGCGATCGCCGCCTGA
>CAIZGR010000460.1 GCA_903932535.1 uncultured Hyphomicrobiales bacterium
CGCCCGCGCCGCCGTTCGACAGGCTGATCGTCAGCCTGTCGGTCGCATTGGCGTTGGCGTCGCCGATCGTGACCCCGGCGAAGGGCGTGACCGCCGCCTCCGAGGCCGTCGCGCCGCCGTGCGTTCCGGAGATCGTGGGGGCGACCGCCGGATCGATGTCCGTCACCGTCGTCGCCTTGTCCGTCGCCGCCGTGCCGGCGCTGCTCGCGTCTTTCAGCGTGAACGTCGTGGTGGCGGACGTATTCGGCTGACCCGCGGCCGGGGCGAACGCCAGCGCGTCGAGTTCGGCCGTGATCGCAGCCGCCGCGCCCGAGAGCGCGTAGACGCCGCCCGTTCCGCCGGAGAGGCCGCCGAAGCCCGCGCCGTCGGTGAGCGTCCCGCCGCCGCCCGAGAGCGTGATCGTCAGCGTGTCGGCCGCACCCGCGTTGGCGTCGCCGATCGTGACCCCGGCGAAGGGCGTGACCGCCGCCTCCGAGGCCGTCGCGCCGCCGTGCGTTCCGGAGATCGTAGGGGCGACCGCGGGATAGGCGACCTTCAAGGTCGTGGTCGCATCGACCGTCGGCGTCGGGGAGGGCGTGATTTCGAACACCGTCCCGTAGTTATAGGCGCCGCCGAATTCCGTCGTTCCGAACAGGTCGCCCGCCGCGTTGGCAAGCAAGTTGGAAATCAGGCCGCTGGCAGGAAAAGCGCCGTCGAGCCCGTAGAACGTCGTCAGCGTGACGGGCGCGCTGTATCCCGCAACCGTCTTGACGATTTCGAACGCCGTCCCGTCTTTGGCGCCGCCCGTGCCGGTCCACGTCGTTCCGAACAGGTCGCCGGCCGCGTCGACACTCAAACCGTTCAGAGGCCAGGCGCCGTTCGTGCCGTTGAACGCGGCCAGCGTGACGGGCGCGCCATAGCCCGAAGCCGTCTTGACGAGTTCGAACACGGTGCCGTAGCCGGCGGCCCCGCCGTAGCCTGTCATTCCGAACAGGTCGCCCGCCGCGTCGGAAATCAGAGCGGCGGCGGGATGAGAGCCGTTCGACCCGTTGAACGTCGCCAGCGTGACGGGCGCGCCGTATCCCGTAGCCGTCTTGACGATTTCGAACACCGTTCCGGCGCTGTACGCGCCGCCCGAATAGGTCGTTCCGAACAAGTCGCCAGCCGCGTCGATCATCAAACCGGCGTTGGCCCCCGTGCCGAACGCCGCCAGAGTGACGGGCGCGCCGTATCCCGAGGCCCCCTTGACGATTTCGAACACCGTCCCGACGCCGCCGGGGCCGCCGGCGCTTGCCGTTCCGAACAGGTCGCCGGCCGAGTCGAAAACCAGACCGGCGGCAGGATAGGAGCCGTTCGACCCTTTGAACGCCGCCAGCGTGACCGGCGCGCTGTATCCCGAAGCCGTCTTGACGAGTTCGAATACCGTCCCGTCCCCGGCGGCGCCGCCTAATTCCGTCGTTCCGAACAGGTCGCCGGCCGCGTCGGACACGAGACCGGCGACGGGCGTGGAGCCATTCGTTCCATTGAACGCCGCCAGCGTGACCGGCGCGCCGTATCCCGAAGCCGTCTTGACGAGTTCGAACACCGTCCCGTTGCCGCCGGCGCCGCCCGCCGCCGTCGTTCCGAACAGGTCGCCGGCCGCGTCGGCGATCAACCCGGACTCGGGACTGTAGCCGTTCGACTGATTGAACGACGCCAGGACGATCGGCGGCGCATAGGCGCTGCTGACGTCGCTGAGCGTGAAGGCCGTGGCGGCGCTCGTGTTCGGCTGCCCGGCGGCCGGCGTGAAGGTCAGGGCGTCGAGTTCGCTCGTTATCGTCGCGGCCGAGCCTGTGAGCGTGTACACGCCCCCCGTCCCGCCAGCGAGGCCCGCGCCCGAAAGCGCGCCGCCCGCTCCGCCGTTCGACAGGCTGATGGTCAGCGTGTCGGTCGCGGCCACGTTGGCGTCGCCGATCGTCACCCCGGCGAACGGCGAGGGGGGGGTCCTCGAGCTGGTCGTCTGGCCGCCGGCCGTCCCCGAGATGGTCGGAGCGACAGCCGGATCGATGTCGGTCACCGTCGTCGTCGAATTGATGGTCGGCGTCGCATACGCGCTGCTCGCGTCGCTCAGTGTGAACGTCGTGGTCGTAGTGGTGTTCGGCTGACCAGCGGCCGGCGTGAAGGTGAGCGCCCTGAGTTGGCTGGTCAACGTGGCGGCCGGCCCGGAGAGGGTGTAGACGCCCCCTGTTCCGCCCGAAAGGCCCGCCCCGGCGAGCGCTCCGCCCGCTCCGCCGTTCGACAGGCTGATGGTCAGCGTGTCGGTCGCGCCGACGTTGGCGTCGCCGATCGTCACCCCGCCGAACGGCGTGACGGCCGCCTCCAAGGGGGTGACCTGGCTGCCCTGCGCGCCAGAGATGGAGGGCGCAGTTGCTGGGCTATTGGAAATCGTTTGGGTCGACATCGATCACATCCCCCGATATGATTCGGAACAATACAGTTATATAAAACTTAATTTTGATTTTGTTACGGCACTTACGCCTTCCCGACAAGAGCCAATGGGCCGCGGGCCGGGGCGATTGTGCTGCGCCGCTGCAGGATAGAGGGGACCGAGAGCCCGTTTTTGTCGTCGCGGCGTTCGCTGCGAGTCCGGCGGCCAGCGCCGCCGACTGCGGGTTCGCCGCTTGGTGCGATGCGCCGAAGATCGCGCCGAGCGGCCCCAGGAGCCCGCCGCCCGGCGCCGCGGCGAGGGCGCCCTGGAGGCCCCGGCTCGCCATTTCATGGGCGAGGCCGCCGAGCAGGATCGAGGCGACCACCGCCGCCGCCCCCCGGCCGGTCCGGCGCCCTATCTCGGCCCGAGTCGCTTGGCGAGCCGAGCCGTGGTCGCATAGGCCGCCGCCACCGCGATGACGCCGAACAGGGCGCAGCCGAGGGCGACCCCGACGAAACCGCCCTTCACCCCACCATATCCCACGCCCAGCGTCACGAACGGAATCGTGCCGAGCGTCGCCCGGCCCCAGTTGAACGCCATGCTCAAGAGCGGAAAGCCCAGGTTGTTGAACGCCGTGTTGGCGACGAAGAGGCAGGCGAGGAAGAGCCAGGCGCCGACGCCGGCGCGGCAATAGAAGGTCACGTACGCGGCGCTGTCGCCCTTGGCGTCGAAGGCGGCGACGACGAAGGGCGCGGCGAGGGCGAGGACAGCCCAGGCGAAGAGAACATAGCCGATCGAGAGAAGGAAGGAGTTGGTCAGCGTGCGCTGCACCCTCCCCATGAGCCGCGCGCCGTAGTTCTGGCCGATGATCGGCCCGACCGACCCGGTGAGGGCGAAAATCACGCCGAAGGCGACCGGCGTCACCCGGTCGATGATCGCGCTCGCGGCGATCGCCGCTTCGCCGGCGTCCGAGAACACGCGCACCGTGTAGGCCGAGCCGACGGGCGTGGCGAGATTGGCCATGATGGCCGGGAAGCCGATCGCCATGATCGGCCCGAAGTCGCGCCGCGCCCCGTCGAGGCTCGGCCGCGCCACGATGTCGTGGACCCGGACGGCGCCGCGAAAGCCCACCAGAAGGAAGCAGAGCCGCGAGGCGACCGTCGCCCAGGCCGCGCCGTAGACGCCGAGACCGAAGCCGAAGATCAGCACGGGGTCGAGCACGGCGGTGACGATCGCGCCCGACAGCGTCACGTACATCGCCCGGCGGGCGTCGCCGACCGCGCGCAGAAGGCCCGACATCACGAAGCCCAGCGCCAGCGGCACGTTGGCCGGAAGCGTGATCGCCAGGAACTTCGAGGCGACGGCGAACGGCTCGCCGCTCGCGTGCACGACATGCGCGAGCGCCCAGTCGCGAAAGACGAACATCACGACCGTCGCCGCGGTCGACAGAATGGACGAGATGGTCAGCGCCGAGGCGGCGAGCCGCCGGCCGCGCGGCCGGTCGCCGGCGCCGACGGCGCGCGAGACGGTCGCCGACGCTGCGATGGTCAGGCCTATGTTGAACGCCATGGAGAAGAACGTCGCGAGGCCGACATAGCCGATGGCCGCCTTGAACGCCTGATCGCCGAGCTGCGACACCCAGAAGAGCGACAGGAGATCGACGGCGAAGATCGCCATGAG
>CAIZGR010000461.1 GCA_903932535.1 uncultured Hyphomicrobiales bacterium
CGGGATGTCGAGCGCGATCGTCGACACGGCGGCCGACATCCAGAGCCTGACGACGGCTCAGATCGCGGGCTTCGGCAAGCTGCACGTGACGAGCCTCAAGGCGACGGACGCGGGCGCGACGCTGACGGTCCAGCAGGCGGCCGCGTTGGAGGCGGCCGGCGTGACCCTGACGGCGCCGAGCGGAAAGGCGAGCGCGGTCATCGACACCGCCGCCGCCATCCAGAGCCTGACGACGGCTCAGATTTCCGGCCTCGCCAGGCTGCGGGTGACGAGCCTCGGGGCGACCGACGCCGGGGTCATGCTGACCGCGGCGCAGGCGGAGGCCCTGGTCGGCGCGAAGATCGCGCTGAGCCTGCCGGCCGGCGACAGCGGGGCGATCGTCGACACGGCGGCCGGCCTCCAGGGGCTGACCGCCGCGCAGATCGCCGGCCTGCCCGGGATCGGCGTGACCGGGCTCTACTCCACCAGCGCCGGCCCGAGCTTCAGCGCCGCCCAGGCCTCGGCGATCCTGGCCGGCGGCCTGACGGTCGCCGCGGCCGCGATCGTGACCACGCCGCTCGCCGGCGGCGGGTATGCGGCGACCGAGAACGGGACGCTGATCGCTGAGAAGTCGGTCGACGCCGACGGCGGCTACGACGTCGCCAGCTTCAACGTCTCCGGGCTCGGCTACGCCTCCTACACGGACATCTACGCCGCCTCGGGCGCGCATGTCGCGCAGGCGCGCGACATGAACGACGGGTCCGGAGCGCTGCTCCTCTCCGGGGCGGGCCTGACCGTCGCCTCCGGCCCCGGCTCGCTCGGCGTGACGACCGGCGCCGACACGTTCGCGCTCGGCGCCCACCCGGTCGAGGCGATCACCGAGAGCGGCGGCGGCGGCGAGGTGTTCGCCTACCAGTCCGGGTTCGGCCAAAGCACGATCACGGGCTTCGCCGCGACGGGGGCCGCGCACGACGTGCTTCAGGTGTCCTCGGCGATGTTCGCCGACGCCGCCACGCTGCTCGGCGACGCCGTCCAGCTCGGCGCGAACCTCCAGATCGCCGATCCCGCCGGCGACACGATCCTCCTCAACGGCGTCTCGAAGGCGACGCTGGCGGCGAACCCGGGCGACCTCAGGTTCACGTGAGGGGAGGTATGCTTGGGTTTAGGGCACGGCTCTAAATCCAGGTTAACGGTCGTTTCATTTGCAGGATCTGCGAGAGAGAAAGTCGCGGTCGATGTCCGCAAAGGCAAGACGCGCGAGACGCATCGCGACCGGTTCTTCGAGAACGTTCCGCTGCTGGACGGCGAGGACGCCGTGCCGGTCGACTGGATCGGCTTCGAGATCCTGGACGCCAAGGGCGTCGTGAGATACAGGACGGCCCTGATCACGTCTTTGCCAGTCACCAAAGCCGACGTCGCGGAGACTGTCGCCTGCGACCGCGCAAGGGGAAAGAGCGATAAGAAAGCTTCAACGTCTCAAAAAGCACGGTTAAGAACTCGAATACAATCTCGGCCATGGCGAGACCCATCTCGCCATGACGCTCGCTGCCGTCAACATGCTCGCCTTCACCAAGCATTCAACGCTCGATATCCTCGAGCCGCCCTGGAAACGCGTTCGCGAGGCCGCCGATACACGAAAACGCTTCTTCGCCTCCCTCTCCACCATCGCCACCCTCGCGATCTTTCGCGCCCGGCCCGACCTCCTTGAAGCCCTCGCCTCCTTCACCATCCCGCCCCACCTGCTCTCCGTCCAAAAAAAATTAGAACCAAGCCACGGGGAAGTTTTAGAATCGCTGGCGCCGACGACGATCGGGCGTGGGCGCGGAGCACGGCGCCGGCGAAAGGCGCTATACCTTTCCCCATGCGGCCGCTCCTTCATCCCGTACTGGTCAACGGACGCGCCGGCGATCCGGCGCTTTATGTCGAGACGATCTTCGAACGGGGGACGCTCCTGTTCGATCTGGGGGACATCGCGCCGTTGACGCCGTGCAAGGTTCAGCGCCTCGATCACGTTTTCGTGTCCCACGCCCACGTCGACCATTTTATCGGCTTCGATCGCCTGCTCCGTATCCTGGTCGGGCGCGAGAAGATTGTGCGGCTTTATGGCCCGGCCGGCTTCGTCGAGCAGGTGCGCCACAAGCTCGCCGCCTATTGCTGGAACCTCGCCGAGCGCTACGCGGCCGATCTCGCGTTCCACGTCACGGAAGTCGGGCCGGACCTGACGGCGCGCGCGGCGCGCCTCCGGCTCGGGACGCGGTTCGCGATCGAGCCGCTCGGCGAGGGCGCGATTCCCGACGGGGTCCTGTTCGCCGGCCCGGGCTTCCGGGTTTCGACCGCGGTCCTCGACCACGGCACGCCGTGCCTCGGCTTCGCGGTGCAGGAGACGGCGCATGTCAACGTGTGGAAGGCGCGGCTCGAGGACCTCGGCCTGCCCGTAGGCCCCTGGCTCCAGACGCTCAAGCGCGCGCTCGTCGACGACAGGCCCGACGACTTTCCCATCGCCATCGGCCCGGGGGCGGGAACGCCGCCGGGTCGCGTCGCGCCGCTCGGGACGCTGCGCGCCGCCGTCACCGTCACGCCGGGACAGAAGATCGGCTACGTGACCGACGTCGCCGACACCGCCCAAAATCGCGCAAAGATCACCGGGCTGGTCCGCGGCGCCGACCTCCTGTTCATCGAGGCGCCGTTCGCCGCGGCCGACGCGGCGCTGGCCGCCGACCGCGCCCACCTGACCACGGCCGCCGCCGGATCGATCGCGCGCGAGGCGAATGTGCGCCGCGTTGAGCCGTTTCATTTCTCGTCGCGCTACCAGGGCGAGGAGGCGCGGCTGATGGACGAGGTGCTGGCGGCGTTCTCGGGGGAGTAGCCCGGTCTTGACAACGCCCAAGCCGCTTCTGACGACCTCGTCCCGAGTTTGTCGAAAGAGGCGCGAGGGGAGACAAACGGCGCCGATCGCTGGATCATCCTTCGACACCCCCGGATCAAGTCCGGGGGTCAGGATGAGGTTCGACAAGCTCAGGATTTCGACAAGCTCAGGATGACGCCCGTGAAATGGGGGCTGCTCTCGCATCGGGCTTGGCCGTTACCGGTCTGGTCAAATCAATCGCCAAACTTGAAAAAATATTCGTAATTGCAGCAATTTTCGTATTGGACAGTGATTTTCGTCACGGAGCATTTCGATGTGGAGGCGTATGACCTGTCGCCGACGATGGATGCCGCGTCTGAACGAAAGTGAAGGACGCCGCACTCTTTCCCCTCACGCCGCCAGGAGCTCAAGCATGCCCATGAATGTGCCGATCACGCCGTATCCGCCCCACGCGCTGCTCCTGGACGCAACGACGCTGTCGAAAAGCGCTGGAAGTCTCCACCGCGAGGCCATCACCAACGCGAAACGCATATTCGCGATGTCGCCGGAACAAATGGTCGCCGCTGCCAACGAAGCCCTGGAGAAGCTTGCAAAGCTCAACCTTCTCTCGGAAGACGAACGCGTGGCGTTCCGTGAACTCGTTGGCGCCGCGACTGGCGGCAAGATAGCGAGCGCCAACGTTGCGGACCACGTGCGGGCGTTCGCCAACCCGATCATCGCCTCGACCAAGGCGTCGCCGGTCGCGGTGACGCTGGCGAACATTGCGATGGACTCCGCGGAGCATGAGGCCGCGATGTCCGCGCAGCCCATTGAAACGGCGAGACCTGTCGTAATCTGGCTGTGTGACGTGGCGGGCGCCGTGGTTGGCGGCGCCCTGGGCGGCGCGGTCGGCAATGTGCCCGGCGCCGTTTTAGGCGCGCTCGTCGGCGCCGTTGCGGCCTCCGCTCTGGCGTGGTGACGCATCGGCGGCAGTAAGTTCTGAGCCGACGCCGCTCGACCTTTGTAGAGGCGGTCGACGACCGCGTAGCCGCGCTCGAGCCGAGCGCGGCTACAGGGGTCACCACCGCTGATGCACGTGCGGCTTGATGTCCTCGTCGTAGATCGCCTTCAGCGCGGCCATGTCGGCGTCCGACAGCCACGGCAGGTCGGCGGCGCTCGCGTTGGCGCGCGCCTGAGCGGCGTTCCTGGCGCCGGGGATCGCCACCGTCACCGGCTCGAACATCAGAAGCCAGCGCAGGGCGAGCTGCGCCATGGTCGCGCCGCCCGGGACCAGCGGCCGGATGCGCTCGACCGCGGCGAGCCCGACTTCATAGGGCACGCCCGAGAAGGTCTCGCCGACGTCGAAAGCCTCTCCATGGCGATTGAATTTGCGGTGGTCGTCGTCCGCGAAGGTCGAGGAGGGGGCGAGCTTGCCGGTGAGCAGGCCGCTCGCCAGCGGCACGCGCGCGATCACCGCGACGTTGCGTTTCTTCGCCGCCTCGAAGAACAGGCCGGTCGGGCGCTGACGGAAGATGTTGATAATGATCTGGACGCTGACCACGCCCGGTTATTCGTTCGCCTTCAGCCCTTCCTCGATCCGCTCGACGCTGACGCCGTAGTCTCGGATCTTGCCGGCCGCCTTGATCCGGTCGAGCGCGTCGAACGCCTCCGGATGGTAG
>CAIZGR010000462.1 GCA_903932535.1 uncultured Hyphomicrobiales bacterium
CCCCGTCTCGTAGAGCCCTTTGAGCGCCGGGATCAGCACTTCGGCCACGTCGATCAGATCCTCGACAGCGGGCGGCTCAATTCCGATGTCCACGAGGAGCGTCTGTAGGTCATTGGCGAACGTCGTCGCATCGGTGAACGTCAGGTTCCGGTTTCGAACTTCGGTCGCGACTTTGACGAGGGCGCCGAGGCCGGACGAAAGGTCAGTGATGAGAGCCATGCCGTCTCCGATGCGAAAAGAGCGCCCCGGCGCTTGGCCGGGGCGTGGGGCGGCTTACTTGCTCGCGGGAGCGACGGCGGCCGTCACGGCCTGCGTCGCCGCAGCGACGGAGGATTTCAGGCCGGACAGCGCCGCGCCGACGGTGCTGACTTCTTTGACGGCGACGTCGAGCGCGGCCGGCACTTCATTGACCAGGCTCACGCCGTCGGCGACATACGCCTGCAACTTTGCGAACTCGGCTTCAAGGGCAGCGAAATCGAACATGGGTTTGCCTTTCGTCTTGCCTGAAATGACGCGCAACGCCGGAGGCAAGGCCGACGCGCGCGATCCCGCCCCGCGCGATGCGCCGGGGCTGGGGATTTCGAAATGCGGCTAGGCGCCGAGCGCCCTTAGATCGGCGACGTATCGCGCGACGGCGTGGTTTTCGATGCGCTCCGCCGGGCTGTCGCCGAGGCTGACGCCGATCGGCCGGGATCGCGCGCCATGCGTGTAGAGCGGCGCGAACGGAACGTCCGGCACCGGATCGAGCGCGCGGGCGTAGGGGACCGCCTCGACGCCGTTGGCGAGCAAATGGTGAAACCACGGATTGAGGAACGCCACGCGCGGCTGGCCGAAGGTGACGAGGCGGAACGGCGCGCCTGGGCGATCATAGGCGTGCAAAGCCGCCACGCAGGCCGCCAGCGCACCGCCCAGGCTGTGCCCGCAGAACGTCACGACGGAATGATGCAAGCCGACGTCGGACTTCATTCTCGTCCAGGCGCAGCGCGCGCCGTCGCCAAAACCGTCATGGACGAGGCCAAGGCCGCGAATGCGCGTCGGCAGGAAACGGGCGTCGCGCAACCAGTCGAGCGCCGACTGGGGATGCGTACCGGCGAAGGCGACGACCAGCTCGCCGCCGCGCGGCAGCAACGCATAATCGACGTCGGCGGCGACCGTCGCCGACCAGGCGGGACGATAGACGGTCGCGGCGAGTTCGGCGATCTCGGAATGCTTGAGCATCGGTTCGGGACGATCCATCAGCTCAGCGTGTTGACGTCTTCCTCGCGCGATCGCATGTAGCGGTCGAACGAGCGCTCCAGATCGGGCTTGTTGCCGGCGAACTCCAGCACGCCATGCGTGTTGCGCTTCAGATCCCGGTGCGGGTTGAACTCGTGTTCGATGAACATGCCCCAGCGGGTCTCGTAGCCGCGATCGGCCTTGCGGCCGTGGAAGGGATGCTCCAGCGTGCCGTGCGTGAAGCCGACCTTGCCGTTGATCTCGTTGGCCGCGCGGTCCGACCAGATTTCGACGGCCTCGCGATAGGCGGCGCTGACCATGCCGGGCAGCGAGGCCAGCGCCTTGCCGACCATGCCGAGCGCCATGTGATGGTCGCCCGAACCCATGCCGCCCAGATCGAACAGACCGCCGATGCGGTCGAGAACGCGCCGCCGCCACGCCCAGGCGTAGCCGGAATGGGCGTATTCGTAGGGGCCGCCGGAAAATTTCCAGAAGCGGGGGCCGTCGGCGACGACCGGTTTGCCGCCATGCCACAGGCTGGCGAAGCTCTTGTGGGTCTGGATGTGCTCGTCGTGCGGCCCCAGATCATAGGCCGTGTCCCACGGCTGAATGACCGGATAAAGGTCGAGCGCGGCCAGCGTCTCGGCGGCCCAATGCGGGCGGCGGAAGACGACGTCGGCGTCGAGGAAAGCGACTTTTTCGGCGCCATGCGGCAGATGCGCGAGACCGATGTTGAGCAGGCATTCCTTGTTCCACGCCAGCGTCGTCGCGCGCACGCCGATGTGGTTGACGCGCGGCCCGGCGAGATCGGCGAGGTTGAAGCCGCGCGCGCCATAGGAGACCTCGACCAGCGTGACATGGACTTCCGGCGCCTTGAGCCAGGCTGTCAGGGCGGAGCGCGCCAGCGCTTCGCGGGTGAGCCAGCGCAACGGGTTGGCGACGCAGGTGACGACATGCAGCGTTTCCAAGCTTGCCTCCTTGGGAAACCAATGCGGGCGGAAAAGTCAGGCGGCCCTCGCGAACAGATGCGCCGGGAATTTTTCGCCCGGTTGCTCGGCGAGGGTGACGAAAGCGGCGCTGAAGCCGCCCTCGACTTTGGCGACGGTGTAGCGGGCGCCGATGTCGAGCTGCGCGGCGCCCTGACGGATCACCGACGCCTGTTTCCATTCGTGCACCGGAGTCACGGCGTCGCCGGGGGCGATTTCGAGCGTGGGGCTGGCGAGCTTGCGGGCGTCGACTTTGCTGATGACAATTCGGGAACGGGACATGAGCGCCTCCTAATGAATGGACAGGCCGTAGACGACGGCGGCGATGATCAGCAGCGCGGCGAGGCCCACGACCAAGTGCGGGAACGGCGTCAGCGGGTCGCCGTAGGCCGCCAGGTCCTGATCGAAGATCCACGCCATCAGGCGGCCACGCCCTTCGAAAGCGCGAACGCCTCAAGCGCCCTGAACGCTTCGACTTTGGCCGCAGCCAGGTCGCGAAGGCCCTGTTGAAAATGCATCAGAGCGGCAGGGTCCTTGCTGACGACGCCGATGAAAAACGACGACAGCATCGCTTCGATTTCGGCCTCGACCCACTTGTTGATGAGATTGGCGATGTCGAGGCCGGTCATGCGGCTTTCGCCATCGCGGCGTCGATGGCGGCCCAGCTTGCGGGTCCGATCTTGCCATCGATGGTGAGGCCGTGCGTCGCCTGAAACCGCCGCAGCGCCGCCTGCGTCATCGGGCCGAACCCGCCGTCGATGTCGAGATGCGCGACGCCGAGCCAGGTCAGATCGGATTGCAGCGCGGCGATGGAGTGCGCCGGATAGCCGCTGGGCGTGGGGTGAGCGTGAACGTCGCCCGGCTCGTTGCGCGCCGCGCCGCCGTGCGACGGCGTCGGGTCAACCGTCGATGCTTCGTGCAACACGTCGGCAGGTCCGGGCAAACCATGAAGCGCCAGCGTCGGCAGAGACGGCAGCGCTTTCAGTTCGGCACGAGCGGATTGGACGTATCCGACGAACCGCATCCATTCTGGCGAACCGACGCCGCTGCAATCGACGTGGCCGCCCCATGCGAGGCCGCCGTCATGGTGCTGCGCCAATCCCCTACCGACGCCGCCAGCGGCCCAAACAGGCGGGATGTCATAGGCGATGCTCGCCCAGCCCCACACCACCGCCGCAGCCCGCCACAATGCGTCAGGAAGGCCGTCGGCAGTGCGCCCCGGCAGTTCGAGGCTGAGGCCCGCCGAGTTGCCCGAACATTGCGCCCAAGCTTTTTCGTTGGCAGGAGCAAGCTGTGTCAGTTCCGCGCCATCCTCGCGAAGCGCAAAGTGAGCGGACGCCTTGGCGCGAGGATCAACCATCCATGCGACCGAACCGGCGTAACCGCCCTCCATAACGTGAAGAACCAGAAGATCATGCCGAATGGCGACGGGGCTGTAATTGGGCGTGGGCCGTTGAACCACGCGCGGCATGGTGATCGTCATGGTCGCCTCAAAGGTGGGTTGAAGTTGACAGCCGCGATCAGCGGCAGGCGCGAACGCCGAGGTTGATCGCCTCGCGCCCGCTCATCTCGACGATGCGCGGCGTCAGGCCGCCGTGGGTGGCGATCCAGAATTGAACGCGCTCCGGCATCATCAACCACATGAACCGCGTGCCGCCGGGATTGCTGGCCTCGTGGAAACCGAGCCGCGCGTCGGGCGTGACGCAGGTGCGCGGATCGGCCAGCGCCAGCGTGCAGGCGCTTTCGCACAGACCGACGATCTCGACGGGGCCGCTGGTCAGATAGTGGTGGAGATAGTCGGAGACGACGCCGCCGTGGTCGTCACGAATAACGAGCGCGCTGGCCGGGCTGGCGAATAAAACCGCCATCACGACACAAACACCCCTAAAGGGCCGTCGCATAGGTTGGACAAATGGTTGCAGGAAGAGTGCTCAAAGTGGAATTAATAGTCCGCGTCAGCCGTCAAATGTATGCAGATATTGTCCCCTGCCGTCGCTGATGAGCCCGATGAAACAATCTGGAGCCCGTTTATGCTCATCGCCGACAGGGGATCGAGCACGGACGTTACATCTGCCGACGCTGTCACGTCGCGCCAATTAGAATTTGGTGCCAACGGATTGAATAGTGCGACTGTTGGCTTTTTGACCATCTGAACAGGGAGAATTATTTCCTGAGACACATCAATCGACGCGCCCGGCGTTTTCACACAAAATGCGCCTGCAATCCCACCAGATTGCGCGGGCTTAACGCCGGCGGGAAAGGATTTGAAAAAATAGCGCTGCGCTCGGCGTAGTTCTTCGGCATAAGTCCTTGGTATCCACGGCACATCAAAGCCGCCAGGATACAGTCGCAAAGACGAAATATTAAATAGTGTATTTGGTGCATTTGAATTTAGCGGGGCCGTGATCGTCGTGAGTGTGGTGAAATTGCCTGTTACCCACGCCGCCTTGGTCGACGTTTGCGAATTTCCGCCAGACCCCCAATCGAACACTTCGATTAAACCCGCATTGGTTGGCGTCAACGACAGCGAAGACATGTCTCCCGGTATAATAAAGGAAAAGCATTGAGCAACATTTGCCGACGCTAAAGTAAAAGAACTTACCCAAGATCGGCCCGCGTTGGGGTTTTGAAGGGCGAACGGGAACGTCCCGGCTACTTGGGAACTCGCGCAAAAGTCCGCGACCAGCGATTTTGCATAAGCCGTGCCATATTGAAGGTCGTAAAGGTCTTGAGCCTCAATCGCCTGCGACATGAAAGAGATGAAGCCAGCGGCTGGTGACGTTACCGTCACAGCAGGCCGCACTTGCATCTGAAACCCGCATCCCGGCATCGAAGATGACGCAATGCGCTGGTAGGTCATGGCGGTGTTGCTGGCGGCGCCTTTCCATCGATCAACGGTGTAACCGACGCTTGGCGCCGCAAACCCGCCTTCCTGGCGCTGATCCACGGCAAAACATGGATTGATTATGCGGTTGTCGCTGGTTCCCCCATCCGCAGTCGTGTTGCCAACAATGTTTGCAGCGCCCAACGATCCCGCGAAAATGTTGCTGCGAAGCGTAACGCCTGACGATGACACGCTATCGCCATAACCGTACGTCGTAGTTCCGGTCCCGTCGTCACGCACCTTGTTGCTGACGATAGAAGAGCCGTTGCCGTTAGCGCCCGAATTGAGATAACCAGATTGAATACCCACCGCACCGACGCCGTCGGCCCGTTTACCCGCCCCCCAGCACAGGTTATTGCTGACTATCTGATTTGCGCCGCCGCTATAAATGCACGAAGCAGCTATATTCCATATAGTATTGCCGTTATAGCTGTCGTTCGCGCCCCATCCTTCAATTCCGTTTGGATAGGTGCTGTCACTGTCTAAGCCCGTTTGACTGTCATGTATGCGGTTTCCTTGCACAATCGAATTGTTGGTTGTCCCTTGTCCTGTGCTAACTCCCGCACCGTATCCCCATCCACTGATTTCGTTTGCTACAAAATGGATGTTGTTGCCGCTAATGAGCGCCCCTGTGTTAATTAATGTGTTTCTCTCTATGTGCCAGTCACTAACTGCTCCGCCCGACACCGAAAGGTTTATGGCTTGGTTTTGCGTTGAGTGAGGCGCGGTTGCTTGAAAGTAGCTGTCGGTTAGCCATCCGTGCGCTGTTCCGTTCGCACTGAATTCAAGCCATCCAGATGACCCCGCGTTTATGATTGACACACGTTCCAAATAGATGTTGGAGCCTTGAAAAATACTTACCGCGCCGGATAGTCCGTTCGCGACGGAGCATCCGTTCAAGTCAATCGTAAGATCCTGAATATGTATGTTAGACTTATTTATCCACCGCAGCAAATCCCCGGTTTGGCTGCAAGACGAGGGTAGTTGAATTACTGTTTGCCCTATCCCTGCCCCAATTAAAGAAAGGCCCGACGCGGCTGTATAAGTTCCCGTCCCAAGCCCATAAACGCCAGAAGATATTTGCACAGTCGGAGACGTCGTTGATGAGAACGCCGCGCTGATCGCGCTAGTCGCGCTCGAACCATTTCCGATAGCAATTCCGAATTCTCTGAGGTTTATCGCGTCTGCGGCGCGGTCAGCCGGTGCGCGGGCCGCTATTCCTCCGGTCGCCGTGAACCCTGTCCCTCCGACCCCTCCGGCCCCGCCCGTTCCGCCCATGCCGGTCGGCAAGGGAAACGGTATCTGCGGCGTCTGCCCCGCAGGCACGGCATGCGCCGTCGCCACGGCGAAAGGCAGCGCCAGAAACCCGGCAAAGAACCTGCAAAACATTGCTATGCTCATTTCGCGTTATAGACGCCGGAGACCGTCGCCGCGCCCGATCCTGGCAGCGTCCAGCTCGTCACGGCGTAGGGAAATTGCGTCGTGCCGACGGTCAGCGCCCGCGTGCGGGTCGAGCCGTCGGCCATGGTGAAGACGATATTGCCCGCCGCCGTGCAATCGACCTCGACGCTGCGCTGGGCGGTATAGGTCTGGCCCTGCGTCATGGCGACAAAACCAAGAAACGGCGCGCTTTCGAGATCGTAGACGCCCGGCCCGTTGCCGTTGGTGTCGAGCGAAGGGCCGGCGAAAGCCGCGCCGGAGAGCGCGAGCGCCAGCGCGGTCGCAAGCGGGAAAGAGCGCATCGGGAAACCTTTCATTTGAGCGCGGCGGGATCGATCGCCTGGATCACGCGCAGCACCGTCAGCGGCGGAAAGATCGTCACCGCCTCCTTAATCTCGGTGATCTGCTCGGCGGTCAAAGCCGCGTCCCTGGCGCTGCGCACGCGCAACGCAAGTTCGGCGCGGCGCGCCAGACGCAACGGGTCGGCGGGCGCGCCGGCATTGCCGCGCGACGCGCCGGGCGGCGGCGACAACAGCGCAGCGGAGATCACCGCGCCCAGCGTCACCGGCCCGGCGTCGGGGGCCTTGGGATCGATGGCGGGCTTGTCGTCGGGGCCGAGGATCGGTTGCGTGAAATCGACGGCTTCGGCCGCGCTGGCGAACAGCAGCGCCGCCAGCGCGAGCGCCAGCGTCTTCAGAAAGGTTTGCATGAAAGCAATCTCGTCAGTGGCACAGATAGGTGAACACGGCGCCGGACGGCAGCGTGCCGTAGACGCCGAAACCCGTCGTCGAGGCGAGCGGGGCGTACCAGTTCGATGAGGAGGCCCCGGCGTTGGCGGGCGCGACGGTGCAGCGCGCTTCGCGCGGAAAGCCCGGCGAGGCGAACGTCAGCGCGATCGCGCCGGTCGCGCCGGTGACGGTGATCGAGCCGCCATTGTTGTCGCCGACTACGCTGGCGCCGGTCGCGGTCGGCGTGTTCGAACCGCCAAGCTTGATCGTGCCGTAAAGATTGCCGGTCGCCGACGCCGTCGCGTTGATCGCCTCATAGACGATGACGCCGCCGAGGTTCATTTCGTTGCTGACGGTCGCCGAGGAGGCGTCGACGCTCGCGCCCAGATAGATGTCGTTGCCGCCGCTCGTCAGCGTCGGCGCGGTGTTCGCCCCGATCGCGACAATATTGGCGCCGAGAGCGTTGTGCGCCGAATAGAAACCGATGGCCGTGTCGTTGGCCCCGGTCACGTCGGTTTGCAGCGCCTGCGCGCCGAGGGCGACGACGCCCCCCGCCCCGTTGACCGAGGCCGCCGCCAGAAAGCCTTGCGCGTTGTTGTAATTGTCGGCGACGCTCGCGCCCAGCGCGCCATAGCCGTCGGCGTTGTTGCCCGATCCAGAAACCATCGCATAGAGCGCGTGATCGCCCTGCGCGTCGTTGTGATCGCAGGTCGTGCAGGAATAGAGGCTGGCTACGCCCAGGCTCGAATTGTAGCTGCCCGTCGTCACCGAATATTGCGACAGCGCGCCCGCCGCCGTGTCCTCGAAAATATTGGTGAAGGACCACAGAGTTTGCGCGCCCAGGCCCGTCGAATAATTGGCGCTGCCGGTCAACGAGCCGCCATAGCCGGCCTCGAAACCCAGAAAGGCGTCGTTGACGCCGACATAGAGGTTATGGCCGGCGAGCTGGCCGACCGCGACCGGGTTGCCGGCCATTTTGGTGTTGTAGAGCGCGGATTCGCCGATGCCGACGATGCTGGCGACGACGACGCCGGGGTCGGTGCAATGCTCGCAGATATGCGCGCCGACCAGCACAGAGTTACTCATCGAGCCGCCGGAATCGCAATTCACGCCGCCGACGATGATGCAGATGTTGGAATTGACCAGCACACCGCTCAAATTCTGGCCGCCGCTAGGGCCGCCGAACACCAGCACGTCAATGCCGGGATCGTAGATCGAACTGGTGAAAGCGCCGCCGATCGCGCCCGTCGTGGTGCCCGACGTGCCCGTCGGATCGTAGCCGCCGGCGACGGCGACAACGCAACTCACAAGGAACGCGAAGACGGCGAAAAGCGAGCGTCGCAAATTCATAGCGTCGTCGCCCCGTCAACCGTCAAAGTGACGACCGCGACGCGGTCGCGCAATTGCCCGAACGCGCCGCCGCCGCGAATGCGCATCACGTCGCCGACATATTGTCCGGCGGCGAAGGTGAGGATTTGCAACTGGCTCGCCTGAAACAGCAGCGTCACGTTGGGACTCGACCAATTGGTGATCGTGCAGCCGGCGGGCGTGGCG
>CAIZGR010000463.1 GCA_903932535.1 uncultured Hyphomicrobiales bacterium
CCCGTTTCTGAGCATCCTGTCGGAAGGCGTCCTGAACGTCCCGGGCCTGCACGGCCGCGGCGAAGGCTACGTCAACGTGCATCCGAACTTCCGGGCGATCTTCACCTCGAACCCGGTCGAATATTCGGGCGTGTACAAGACGCAGGACGCGCTGCTCGATCGCATGATCACCTTGCGTCTGAGCCACTACGATCGCGAAACGGAAATCTCGATCACCGCAGCGAAATCGAGCCTCGATCGCGATCGTGCGACGCGGGTCGTCGATCTGGTGCGGCTGTGCCGCGCCGAAGGCCAGGATCCGCACTATCCGACGCTGCGGGCCTCGATCGCGATCGCCCGGGTTCTAGCCGCGCGCGGCGGCGAGGCGAGCCTGAGGAATCCGGTCTTCGTATGGGCTTGCCGGGATGTGTTGAGCCAGACGTCCGCCCACGCGAAGATCGACGGCGCCGTCTCGCCGGCCCTGATCGATCTCCTCATGCGGCGTTTCGAATCCGGGAACGGCGAAGACTCCGAATCGCAATCCGACGCGCCCACGGATCAAGCTGCGGCGCCTCGAACAAGGCGAGGAAAATGACGATGACGACTCAACGACGGCCCCTGCGCGGCCTCAACGACTTGCGGACGCTGACCGGCCGGTCGGACACCCCGATTCCCGCTCACAAGGCCTACCTACGGATCAGCTTTCTCGAGCTCGAGCGGGCGAGGCGAATGCAGGAGATTCGGACGGCCCGCTCCCGTTTCGACACGATCGAAGCGCGCTTTCGCGAAATTGACACCGAAATCGGCGATATTCTCGGCAGCCTGAACGGCAGCAACCCGCCGGCCCGGCCTGTCGAAAGTCCGCGCAAGACCGCCGTCGGGGTCCATCCGGCCAAGCGAAGCTTTCAATTCTCGTACTGATGGCCTAATGCCGGGCCTACGCTTCGTGGCGAGAGAGCGGTCGAGGGAGTAAGTCTAATGGTACCCGAGAGTGAACATCCCGATCATCAAGGGACGATCGCCCAAGCGCCGCCGATCATGATGACGCCGGCGGCGCCGGCTGCGGCGCGTCCCATCAGCAGGATTTCCGCGGCGCGCGCCGCGATCCGCGAATTCTTTGCCGCGGAGCTCGGCGCTCGGGAGATTCGCATCACGAAGATTGCGCCGCTCGATCATGGATCGGACGGTTGGGAAGCGGAAACGGAAATTCTCGTTCCCAACCTCAAGGTCAAGATGCTCAACCTGCCGTTGACGCAGGAAGTGTTCGAGATCGAGTACTACGCCGTCGAACTCGACGCCGACCTTTCGGTCCGATCCTACGGGCCGTTGGGGGAGAACGAGGACTAAGGCGCTCACTTCCGGCTCGGGCGTCCACGATGACTCGAGGCGAGAACGTCGACCGCAGCAGGCCTGCTCTCACCCGAGAGCAGTGTTTATGCTCGTCTATACGGAGGGTCCTCGATGGGCCTTTATGTCTACGCTGTCGGGAAGGCCGGCGACGGCGCCTTGCCGTCCTTGCAGGGTGTGCTCGACCAACCCGCGTTTCGTTTGGAAGCGGACCCGCTTTGCGCGATCGTGAGCGAGTGTTCTCTGAGCAGCGTCCGCGCCGAGCGGAAACACATTGCGGCTACGCAGCGGGTGCTCGCCGCGCTCAACGCGAAGTTCGACCTGCTGCCGATGACGTTCGGGACGGTGGCGAAGTCGGAGGAAGACCTGCGGCGTTTTCTCAGCGACAACCAGGCGTCGCTCTCGTCGCAATTGCAGCGGGTTTCGGGCGCCGTTGAAATGGGATTGCGCCTGAGCCTCGACGTTCCGGACCCGATCGCCTATCTGGTCGAGCGGACGCCGGCGCTGAAGACGGCGCGCGATCGAACGTTCCGCAGCCGCCACAAGGCGTCGCACGACGAGAAGATTCGGCTGGGCCAGATGTTCGACGAGGCCTATACGCGATACCGCAAGGCGTTGACCGCGCAGGTGGTGGCGGCGATCGCGGGATCCTGCTCTGAGACCATGGAATTGCCGGTTCGAGACGACAAGCAGATCGCCAATCTCGCGATCCTCGCGCCGCGCGACGGCCTCGAGGCGTTCGAAGCGGCGGTCGGGGCGGTCGCCGCTCAAATGGACGACGACGTCGTCTTCAATCTGAGCGGCCCGTGGCCGCCGCACAATTTCGTGCAGTTCAATGCGGACGCAGGATAGGCGCGCAAATCCCGCCTCGCGGTCCCGAGCGGCCATCCGGCGGGCCGATAACAGGTGAAGGCTGCTCGACGCCCTTCGGCGTCGATGGTATCGGGCCGTGAGTCGTCAAGGGATACAGCTATGTTCATCATCGACGATCTGCTGGCGTCGCCCGCGCGCGGCCTGATGTTCGTCCTGAAAAAGATCAACGAGGCGGTTCAGAAGGAACGCGAGGCGCAGGAGAAAGCCACGATGGCGGAACTCACCGCGCTTCACCGCGAACTCGACGAGGGGAAGATCACGGAGGAGGAATTCGACGCGCGCGAGCAGGTGCTGCTGACCCGCCTCGACGGGATGCAGGAGGACGACGGAGATGACCGCAACAATGCCGGCTCCTGAGCGCTTCCCGGAGAATGCGGCTCGCCCACGCGCGGACCAGTTGTCTCTCGCCGATGCGCTCGACAGGATTCTGTACCGCGGCGTGTCGCTTCAAGGCAACCTGACGATCGGCCTCGCCGACGTCGATCTGTTGTACCTCGATCTGCGCCTGCTCCTCGGTTCGATCGACACGATATGGCCGGAGGGCCCGCCGCCGATCCTGCCGGTTCGCCCCCGCACCGCGTCTTTGCCGCCGCCGTCGCCACAGGATCCGCTGGCGACGCCGTTCGCGGCGGAGCGGACGCCCGCGCCGCCGAGCCTCGCGCCTCCCGGCGACGGGACCTCCGCCGCCGCCTCTCCACCGAGCCTTCGCGCCGACCTGGCGGACGCGGGCGGAAATCCGTCGCAAGGTGGATCGTCGACGGCGCAGGGGCTGATCCGGCTCGTGCTGACGTTGGTGAAGCTGCTTCACGACGTCCTGGAGAAGCAGGCGGTCCATCGTATGGAAGCGGGCCGATTGACGGACGAGCAGGTCGACAAGCTCGGCGAGGCGCTGGCCATGCAGGCCGACGAAATTCACAAGCTGCAGCGCCAGTTCGGTTTCACGGAGAAGGATCTCTCCCTTGCACTGGACGTCCCGGAAGGGACGTATTGAAAGGCCAACTCATGTCCTCCTCGCTGACCCATTCGGTCGACAGCACGAATCTCGCCGATCTGCTGGAACGGATTCTCGACAAGGGCGTCGTGATCGCCGGCGACATCTCGATCAAGCTGGTCGAGGTCGAGCTTCTCACCATTCAGTTGCGTCTCGTGATCTGCTCGGTCGACAGGGCGAAAGAACTCGGCCTCGACTGGTGGAACCACAACGGACGCCAGGATAAGCTGGCGCCGGAGCAGAATGCGTCGCTGCTGGCGATGGACGAGCGGCTCGGGCGGATCGAGCAGGCGCTCGGCGTCGCCAAAGCGCCGGCTGAACTCAAGGAGTTAGCGTCATGAAAAAGGACGATCGAGACGACAAGGACGACGTGACCGGAGCGGCGGCCTTTTCCAAGATTGCACGCGGCCTGTCGGATCTGTTCACGGTGCTTTCCGATTTCGACCAGCTTCCGCGGCGCGGGCGCCACGAGAAGGACGGCAAGGTGTTCGAATACTCGTTCGGCACGCGTACGATGCGCGAAGCGGCGGGCGAAGAGGAGCCCGCCGAGGACGAGCCGGTGGTGCGCGAGGCGCCGAAGCGACGGGAGCCGAAGCGAACTTCGGTCGAGGTCCTCGAGCCGGTCATGGACATGTTCGACGAGCCGAACGAGATCCTGTTCCTTTTCGAGCTGCCCGGGGTGGAGCGCAAGGATATCCGCTGCGTTCTGGACGGCGACATTCTCCTGCTCGACGCGAAGACGGGCGAACGGCTCTATCGCAAAGAGACGCTCGTCGAAGGGAAACTGGCCGGCGGCCCGCAACTGAAACTGCGCAACGGCGTTCTCGAGGTGCGGATAACCAAAGAGGCCTGACAGCACGCATCGGCGTAGCGCGCGGACGCGCGGGGGGCAGACGACACATGGCTCGATTGATCTACGTTCCGGTCGTGCACAGCCTCGCGGAAATGGGGTCGGCGGCGGCGGCCTATCAGGCGGCGTTTGTCGCCCGTTACGGCGAAAAGAAGCTCGCGGAGCGGGCGGCGGAGTTCGACGCCATCTGGGTCGCCATCGCCGACGGAATCCGCTCGCTCCGGCTCGATCTCCGGCGCGTCAATCTCTATCAGGACAGCCTGCCGGTCTGCGGCCAGGAGCGGGCGCTCGTTCACGATATGGCCGTGCAGGGCAGCCGGAACCATCAGCTCCTGGAGGCGCTCGCCGACAGCGGCGCGTCGATCGTCGGCACGGAATCGCCCGCGCTGCTGCTCGAGGAATACAAGCTCGTCCAGTCGTCCGAGCGTACGGAGGCGCGGGCCGCCGAGCTTCTCGACGCCCGGGATCAGTTTATCGCAGGTCGAATCGACGAGACGCTCGGCGAGGGCATGACCGGAATTCTGTTCATCGGCGCGTTGCACGACGTCGCCAAGCACCTATCTAAGCGAGTCTCAGTCGAATACCTGGCGGTCCGGAATACTTGACAGGAACGAAGGCGAGCGGAGAGATCCATGCCCAAAGAAGCCCCACAAGACGGCGAGAAGACGCGCCTGACCGTCGTCGAGGCGCGGCGCGAGGACGTCGGACGCGGTATCGTTCGGCTCGACCCGGAAACGCTGAAGGCGATCGGCGCCGCTCCCGGCGACGTGCTGGAGATCGAGGGCCGCACGCGAACCGTCGCAAAGGCGATGCCCACGTTCAAGGAGCAGAGGGGCCAGCAGGTCATCCAGCTCGACGGCGTCGGGCGCACCAACGCCGGGGTCGCGCTCGGGCAGAAGGTGGCGATCAACAAGGTCAACCACGCCGTCGCCCGCAGTCTGGTGCTGGCGCCGCTCGGCGGGGGCGCCCTGCACGACGACGAGATCGAACATACCGCGCGCCGGCTGGACGGCCTCGCGGTGCGAACCGGGGACCGCGTCCGCATCGCCCTGTTCGGCGGCAGCCATCGCGATTTCAGCGTGGTGCGCACCGAGCCCGACGGTCCGGTGATGATCCATCCGGACACGCTGCTTTCGGTCGAGAAGGAGCGCGGCGGCGCGCCGGGCAAGAGCGAGGCCGCCACGGACGACGTCGTCACCTACGACGAACTGGGCGGCATGGACCGCGAAATCGCGAAGATCCGCGAGATGATCGAGCTGCCGCTCACCCATCCGGAAATCTTCAAGCGTCTCGGGATGTCGCCGCCGAAGGGCGTGCTGATGCATGGCCTGCCGGGCTGCGGCAAGACGCTGCTCGCGCGAGCCGTCGCCCACGAGTCGTCGGCGGCCTTCATATATGTGAGCGGCCCGGAGATCATTCAGAAGTTCTACGGCGAGAGCGAAGCGAAACTCCGCAAGATCTTCGAGGACGCACAGAAGCGCGCCCCCTGCATCATCTTCTTCGACGAGATCGACGCGATCGCGCCCAAGCGCGAGAAGGTCGAAGGCGAGGTCGAGAAGCGGGTCGTCGGGCAGTTGCTCGCCCTGATGGACGGCCTCAAGAGCCGGGGCGACGTCATCGTCATGGCCGCGACCAACCGGCCCAACAGCCTCGATCCGGCGTTGCGCCGGCCTGGCCGGTTCGACCGCGAGATCGCCATCGGCATTCCCAACGAGCCGGCGCGGCGCGAGATCCTCGAGATCTATGCGCGCGGCATGCCGCTCGCCGACGACATCGACGTCACGCAGCTCGCGAGCGTGACGCATGGCTTTACCGGCGCGGACCTGAACGCGCTTTGCCGCGAGGCCGCCATGGCGGCGCTGCGCCGCCAGCTTCCCGGCATGAACCTCGATTCCGGACCGATCTCCTACGAGGCGCTCGCCTCGCTCGACGTCGCCATGGCCGATTTCAAGGAGGCGTTGAGCGAAGTGGCGCCCTCCGGCTTGCGCGAAGTCGCGGTGGAGGTGCCGAACGTCCGGTGGGACGAAGTGGGCGGGCTCGATTCGATCAAGACCGCGCTCAAGGAAGCGATCACATGGCCGTTGAGCCAGCCGGTCCTGTTCGAGCAGATCGGGTTGCAGCCGCCGCGCGACCTTCTTCTCTACGGCCCCCCGGGCAACGGCAAGACGCTGCTGGTGAAGGCGCTCGCCTCGCAGAGCAACCTCAACTTCATTTCGATCAAGGGGCCGGAGCTCCTTTCGAAATATGTCGGCGAGTCGGAACAGGGCGTTCGCGAGCTGTTTGCCCGGGCCCGTCATGCGGCGCCGTGCATCGTGTTCCTCGACGAGGTGGATTCGCTGGCGCCGAAGCGCGGCTTCGACGGCCGTTCGCCGGTGACCGACCGGGTCGTCAGTCAGTTGCTGACCGAGCTGGACGGCGTCGAATCGTTGCGGGACGTCTGGGTGATCGCGGCGACCAACCGCCTCGACATGATCGACGACGCGCTGTTGCGCCCGGGACGCCTCGACTTCCGGCTCGAGGTCCCCAAGCCCGATCGCGACGCGCGCGCCGCGGTTCTCGAGGTGCATCTGCGCAAGAAGCCGATCGATCCGAAGATCGACCGCGCAGTCCTCGCGGAGCTGACGGATGGGCTGTCCGCCGCCGAAGTCCGCTTCGTCGTCGACCAAGCGGCGATGAACGCCGTTCGCCGCGTTTTTCCGACCGTGTCGGAGGATCTGGTCGATCCCGCCTCGGTGCGCGTCGAGCAGCGGGATTTCGACGCTGCGCTCGCCAAGCAAGCCGCCGCGAACGAGCGGCCGAAGACGCCGCAGGCCGTGCTCTTCGGGGCGATGTGAGTGGGAGACAGCTCGGTCCCGTGCAGCGATGTGCGGGACTGAGGGCTTCGGCCTTCACCGACGGTTGAGTTGCAACGGGTCGTCATCGCGACGCTTCGCTCGCGATGCCGGCGCGGACTACGGCTAAACGCTTGCGCAGACGGCCTCGGCAGTCGCATCGGTTCGCAAAAGCCCGCTCAAGCCCATGAAAACAAACAATCCGGGGGCGGATTCGGCCGCCCTTCGAGATGCGTCCCCGTCGCGACGCGTCCCGGCCCGCGGGACGGAGCGTTGCGGCGGCGGGGGCGTCGCGGCGTTGTCGTCCGGCGGGCCGGGGCTTACCTACGCTCCAACGCTCCGAGACGTCGAGGACCCTCATGCCCGCCCGCCAACCCGCGATCTTCCTGCCCCATGGGGGCGGCCCGTGCTTCTGGATGGACTTCCCGCCGCCGTTCGGGCCGCGCGCCTGGGACGGCCTGCGCGCCTATCTCTCCGGCCTCGTGGCTTCGCTGCCCGAGCGGCCGAAGGCGTTTCTGGTCGTGACCGCCCATTGGGAGGCGGCGGAGCCCACGGTCAGCGTCAACCCGAAGCCGGGGATGCTCTACGACTATTACGGCTTTCCGGACCACACCTATCATCTGCAATACCCGGCGCCCGGCGCGCCCGAGCTCGGCCTCGAGGTCGCGCGCCTGATCGAGGCTGCCGGGCTGCCGGTCGCGACCGACGAGAAGCGCGGCTTCGACCATGGGGTGTTCGTGCCGTTCCTGATCGTCGACCCGCAGGCCGAGATCCCGGTCGTGATGCTGTCGCTGCGCAGGGACCTCGACCCGGCCTTCCACATCCGGCTCGGCAAGGCGCTCGCGCCTTTGCGCGATCAGGGCGTGGCGATCGTCGGCAGCGGCATGAGCTTCCATGATCTGAGAACCTTCTTCGCGGGCGGCGACGGCGCCTCCTCGGCGTTCGACGCTTGGCTCGACGAGACCGCGAAGGCGCCGGCGCCGGAGCGCGAGGCCCGCCTCGCCGCCTGGGAGACCGCGCCCGGCGCCCGCCGCTGCCACCCGCGCGAAGAGCACCTCCTTCCGCTGATGGTGATCGCCGGCGCCGCCGGCGACAGCGAAGGCCGCCACGCCTTCCGCGACGTGGTCGGCGGCAAGACGATCTCGGCGTTCGAGTTCCGCTGACGCCGGGACTCCGACGGAGGGCGCGCGTCGCGCGCGCCCCGGCGGTCAGCGGCGCCCGTCCCGAGCCTATGCGGCAGGCGTCCGCCGGCGAGCGACGGGGTCGTCGCGGCGGATGCGTGTTTCGCGGCCTCTGGCGTCCGGGCTGAGGTTGCATTACAGTAAGGCCTGACGACGAACGTCGATTTGCGAGATGCGGTCGCACATGCGGGGAGCCCAGGCGGTGGAGACGATCGCAGCCTTTGCGGCCAGGAAGCTGGGGAAGTTCCTCGCCGGCGATTTCCGGGACATCTTCGGCTCCGCTCACGAGGACAAGGCCGAACGGCTCGGCTCGCTGGCGCGCAGCGCCATCGAGGCCATCGCCAAGAGCGACGCGCTCTACCACAATTTCGAGCATACGATGCTGGTGACGCATGTCGGCCGGGACATCCTGCGCGGGCGCGTCCTGTCCCAGCGGATCGAGCCGGCCGATTATCTGCACCTCATCTGCGCCTGCCTGCTGCATGACATCGGCTTCGTGCGCGGCGTGCTGAAGGGCGACACGTCGACCGAATTTGTCGTCGACCAGAGCGGGCGGAAGGTGAGGCTGCCGCGCGGGGCTTCCGACGCCGCGCTGATGCCCTACCACGTCGACCGGTCGAAGCTGTTCTGCTACGAGCGGCTGGGCAACTCCCCGCATATCGATCCGGCGCGGGTTGCAGAGGCCATCGAGCTGACCCGTTTCCCGCCCTGCCTCGAGGGTCGCGAGAACGCCGACCTCGAGGCGCGGCTGGTGCTGGCGTCGGATCTCATCGGCCAGCTCGGCGATCCGCTCTATCCGAAAAAGGCCAACGCCCTCTTCGCCGAGTTCGAGGAGATAGGGTCCAACCGGCAGTTCGGCTACGACACCCCGGCCGACTTGGTCGAAAAATATCCGACCTTCTTCTCGAAAAGCGTCGCCGGCCACATCGAGGAAGGGGTGAAGTACCTCTCGATCACCGCGTCGGGGCGCCAGTGGGTCGCCAACCTTCACAACCACGTCTGGTGCGCCGAGCGCGGCGCCTGGCTCATGGGGCCGCAGCGCTGACGCCTGCCGGGGCCGCCGTTCAGTCCGGCGCGTGGACCGGCGCCGTCCGCGGTATGAGATGGAGGTCTGTCCCGCGCCATGGATGGGCGGCGGCGACGTCCTCGTCGAGCTCGACGCCCAGTCCCGGCTCGCTCGGCGGGATGACCCAGCCGTCCTCCCAGCGGATCGGCTTCTTCAGGATTTTGGCGTGGAAGCCGTCCCAGCGCTCGACGCCTTCGAGGATGAGGAAATTGGGGCTGCAGGCGGCGAGCTGGATGTTGGCCGCCCCGACCACCGGCCCGCAATAGAGGTGTGGCGCGATCTGGGCGTAATGGGCTTCCGCCATCGCGGCGATCTTTTTGGCCTCCAGGATGCCGCCGACCCGGCCGAGGTTCGGCTGGAGGATCGAAGCCGCGCCCGTCGAAAGGACCCGCGCGAATTCGTACTTGGTCGTCAGGCGCTCGCCGGTCGCGATCGGCACGCGGCACTGGGCCGCGACCCTCGCCATGTCCTCCGGCGACTCGGGCGGCGTCGGCTCCTCGAACCACAGCGGCTCGTAGGGCTCGATCCGGCGCGCGAGGCGCAGGGCGCCGGAGACGGTGAACTGCCCGTGCGTGCCGAACAGGAGGTCGCAGCGGGTCCCGAGCGCCTCGCGCAGCGTGCGGCAGAAGGCCTCCGCCAGTTCGAGCCGCTCGAGGCTGGGCTGGCGCGGGTCGAAGGCGGAGTAGGGGCCGGCGGGGTCGAACTTCACCGCCGTGAACCCTTGGGCCAGGTACTTGAGGGCGCGTTCCGCCGCCGCCTGCGGCTGGGAATAGACCGGGCTCGCGGAATGGGCGTGCGCGCCCGGCTCGTCCGGGTAGAGATAGGTGTAGCTGCGCAGCCGCTCGTGAACCTTGCCGCCGAGGAGGTCGTAGACGGGCTTGCCGACCGCCTTGCCGACGATGTCCCACATCGCCATCTCGACGCCCGAGAGGACGCCCATCAGCGACGCGTCCGGCCGCCCGGTGTAGCCGCGGGCGTAGACGTTGCGCCAGAGCGCCTCGATCCCGAACGGGTCGGCGCCGAGGACGTGGCGCTCGAACACGTCGCGGATCATCGCAACGAGCGCCTCGGGTCCGAAGCTCGCCGCATAGACCTCGCCGACGCCCTCGACGCCGCAGGCGGTCCGGAGCTTCAGGAAGAGGAAATAGCGCCCGCCGAAGGCCGGCGGCGGGTTGCCGACGACGAAGGTCTTCAGTTCGGCGATCTTCATGGGTCCCGTCTCCGCTCAGAACACGATGACGTTGCGCACCGCGCGGCCGGAGCGCGAGGACTCGAGCGCCTCGTTGATCCGCTCCAGCGGATAACGGCCGGTGATCAGTTCGTCGAGCTTCAGCCGCCCGTCGCGATAGAGCGCGACGATCTTCGGGATGTCGACGATAGGCCGTGCCGAGCCCATCTTGGAGCCGAGAATCCGCTGTCCGTCTGCGGCGAGCCAGCCGGGATCGATTGTCGCACGGACGCCCGCGGGCGGCATGCCCACGAGCACCGTGGCGCCGTTGCGCTTCATCAGCTTGACGCCCTGCTCCACGGCGCCCTCGGCGCCGACGGTGACGAACACCCAGTCCGCCTTGCGGCCCTCGGTCAACGCCTTCACCCGGTCTTCGACGGGCTCGGTTTTGGCGTTGATGACGTGCGTCGCGCCCAATGCGCGCGCGGCCTCGAGCTTCAGGGGCGCGACGTCGACGGCGATGATCGGAGCGCAGCCGGACAGGCGCGCGCCTTGGACGGCGTTCAGGCCGACGCCGCCGCAGCCGATCACGACGGCGCTCGAGCCGGCCTTGACGCCGGCGGTGTTGACGACGGCGCCGAAGCCGGTCAGCACGCCGCAGGCGATCAGCGAGGCGCTGTCGAGCTTTACGTCCCTCGGGATAGCGACGGCCTGCGAAGCGTCGACGACCATGTGCTCGGCGAAGGCGCCGGTACGCAGGCCGTGGGCGAGTGGCTTGCCCGCGGCGTCCATGAGCGGGGTCTCGCGATCGAGCGGAAACACCTCCTCGCAGAACGCCGGCGCGCCGCCGGCGCAGGCCGGGCAGAAACCGCAGTTGCGGATGAGGGTCGCCACGACAGGATCGCCCGGCGCGAGCCTCGTCACGCCCGGCCCGACCGCTTCGACCACGCCCGCCGCCTCGTGGCCGTAGACAGCCGGAAGGTCGCCGCCCCACGCGCCGTCGACGTAGAAGATGTCGCTGTGGCAGATGGCGCAGGCGGCTGTCCTGATCAGGACCTCGCCCGGCCCCGGCGCCCTGAGGTCGATCGTCTCGATGGTCAGGGGCGCTGCGAAAGCGCGGCAGACGGCGGCTCTGGTTTTCATCGCAGTCCTGGAAATTGGCGTTTGCAGCGTGCGGCAAGCATTCCCGGGGCGCGCCGAGGAGTTCAAGCGCATCTTGCGGCGGCGGCCATGCCTTTTTCAGGGGCGCGCCGGGCGAGAAAAATTCGGGGACGCCCCTCTTGCGCGCAATGGGCGAACGCGCTAAGGAGCCCGGCCGGGGCTGGCGGCGCGATGCAACCCCGAATGATCATACATGGCTACCGCCCTGATCAGGCAACGCTTCGTGGAGGCGGGCTTGTAAAGAGGCGGCGGATAGGCCGGAAGGACGGAAGGGAAAACCTTGCGTCCGCTCCGGCCATGTCCTGTCCGAGACTGCCGGCGCGCGAGGCCTTCGGGCCGAACGCTTAATTCCGTGAAGGGCCCCGTCCAAGGGGTCCTGGGGCCAGCATAGACGGGGAAGACCGAATTTCCAACCGTGGGGGATTCCTTGCGGCCGATGCGGTTCGAACCATCTGTCCGGCGTTGGGCTCGCCCATCTCCGGGGACAGGCGCAAGTCGTCGTGGCGCTCGAGTCGTCTGATTCGCGCGGCGCGGCATGTGCAACAGGCGGGCCCCAAGCCCGCCGACCGGAGACAGCACCGTGGATAGAGCGGAAAAGAAAGAAGCTGTCGCGGCCCTGAACGACCTCTTCTCGAAGGCGTCGGTCGTGGTCGTGGCGCACTATTCCGGCTTGACGGTCGCCCAGATGCAGCGTCTGCGCAAGCAGATGAAAGCCGCTGGCGCTTCCGTCCAGGTCGCCAAGAACCGCCTCGCCCAGATTGCTCTCAAAGGCACGGACGTCGCCTCCATCGGCCCCTTGCTCAAGGGACCGACCCTGATCGCCCATTCGGCCGATCCGGTGGCGGCGGCCAAGGCAGCCGTGGCCTTCGCCAAGGACAACGAGAAATTCGTTCTCCTCGGCGGCGCCATGGGCAAGACGGCCCTCGATGTCGATGGGGTCAAGGCGCTCGCGACCTTGCCGTCCCTCGACGAGCTGCGCGCCAAACTCCTGGGGCTCCTTGCCGCCCCGGCGACCAAGCTCGCCCAGCTCTCGACCGCGCCCGCCGCCAAGCTCGCGCGCGTGTTCGGGGCCTACGCCGCCAAAGACGCAGCCTGACAGAGGCTCTTCAAAACTCCCAGTTCGAACCCATATTAAGGAACAGGCAAAATGGCCAATCTCGAAAAGATCGTCGACGAACTCTCCTCGCTGACCGTTCTCGAAGCTGCTGAGCTCGCCAAGCTCCTCGAAGCCAAGTGGGGCGTCTCGGCCGCCGCTGCGGTCGCGGTCGCCGCCGCTCCCGGGGCCGCCGCCGCGGCCGCCCCGGTCGAGGAGCAGACCGAGTTCACGGTCATCCTCGCCGCCATCGGCGACAAGAAGATCGAGGTCATCAAGGAAGTCCGCGCGATCACCGCGCTCGGCCTCAAGGAGGCCAAGGACCTCGTCGAAGGCGCGCCCAAGCCCGTCAAGGAAGGCGTCACCAAGGACGAAGCCGAGAAGATCAAAGCCGCTCTGGAGAAGGTCGGCGCGAAGGTCGAGCTCAAGTGACGAGCGGGCGGGCCCGACTCGGGCCCGTCAGTCAAAATGGGGACGGTCCCGGGCCTTTCGGCCCCGGGGCCGTTCCGGCGTTTTGAAGGTTGGGTTTCATTTGACCGCTTCGGGGCGCGCACCGGCGCGCTCCAGAGCGGGATGATTGACAGGGGCGATCGGTTCGTCCCGCGGCCCTGAAAGCGATCCTGGCCGCACGGGATCGCGCGAGGGCGTGAGCATCGAGGAACGACATGGCGCAGACATTCACCGGCCGCAAGCGCGTTCGCAAGGTCTTCGGGCACGTCAAGGAAGTCGGCGAGATGCCGAACCTGATCGAGGTGCAGAAGGCTTCGTACGACCAGTTCCTCCTCATGGACGCGCCCAAGGGCGGCCGTCCCACCGAGGGCTTGCAGGCGGTGTTCAAGTCGGTGTTTCCGATCAAGGATTTCGCCGACACCGCGCATCTCGAGTTCGTCAAGTACGAATACGAGCCGCCGAAATATGACATCGACGAGTGCCGCCAGCGCGGGATGACCTACGCCGCGCCCCTCAAGGTGACGCTGCGCCTCATCGTGTTCGACGTCGATCCGGAGACGCAGGCGAAGTCCGTCAAGGACATCAAGGAGCAGGACGTCTACATGGGCGACATGCCGCTCATGACGCCGAACGGCACCTTCATCGTCAACGGCACCGAGCGCGTGATCGTCTCGCAGATGCACCGCAGCCCGGGCGTCTTCTTCGACCACGACAAGGGCAAGAGCCACTCGTCCGGCAAGCTCCTGTTCGCGGCTCGCATCATCCCCTACCGCGGCTCCTGGCTCGACATCGAGTTCGACGCCAAGGACATCGTCTACGCCCGCATCGACCGGCGCCGGAAGATTCCGGTGACGTCGCTGCTCTACGCCCTCGGCTTCGACGGCGAGGGGATTCTCAAGACGTTCTTCCGCACCGTGAACTACAGCCGGCTCAAGGACGGCTGGCGCGTGCCTTACGATCCCGAGCGGATGAAGGGCATCAAGGCCACCGTCGACATGATCGACGCCGACACCGGCGAGGTCGCCATCGAGGTCGGCCGCAAGCTGACCGTGCGCTCGGCCCGTCAGCTCGCCGACAAGGGCCTCAAGGCGCTTCTGGCGGTCGACGCCGATCTCTACGGCCAGTACATCGCAGAAGACCTCTACAACCCGCAGACCGGCGAGATCTACGCCGAGGCCGGCGACGAGATCACCGAGAAGTCGCTCGCGCAACTGCTGGACGTCGGCTTCACCGAGCTGCCGATCCTCGACATCGACCACGTCAACGTCGGCCCGTACATCCGCAACACGTTGAAGGTCGACAAGAACACCTCGCGCGAGGACGCGCTGTTCGACATCTATCGCGTCATGCGCCCCGGCGAGCCGCCGACCATCGAGAGCGCGGAGGCGATGTTCCAGTCGCTGTTCTTCGATTCGGAGCGCTACGACCTCTCCGCCGTCGGCCGCGTCAAGATGAACATGCGCCTCGACCTCGACGCGCCCGACACGCAGCGCACGCTGCGCAAGGACGACATCCTGGCGGTGGTGAAGGCGCTGGTGAACCTGCGTGACGGCCGCGGCGAGATCGACGACATCGACCATCTCGGCAACCGGCGGGTGCGCTCGGTCGGCGAGCTGATGGAGAACCAGTACCGCATCGGCCTCCTGCGCATGGAGCGCGCGATCAAGGAGCGCATGAGCTCGGTCGAGATCGACACGATCATGCCGCAGGACCTCATCAACGCCAAGCCCGCGGCGGCGGCGGTGCGCGAGTTCTTCGGCTCCTCGCAGCTTTCGCAGTTCATGGACCAGACGAACCCGCTCTCGGAGATCACCCACAAGCGCCGCCTGTCGGCGCTCGGCCCGGGCGGCCTCACCCGCGAGCGCGCGGGCTTCGAGGTGCGCGACGTGCATCCGACCCACTACGGCCGCATCTGCCCGATCGAGACGCCGGAAGGTCCGAATATCGGCCTGATCAATTCGCTCGCGACCTTCGCACGCGTCAACAAGTACGGTTTCATCGAGGCTCCTTACCGTAAGGTGCGCGACGGCAAGGTCACCGACGAGGTCGTCTACCTGTCGGCGATGGAGGAGCAGAAATACGCGGTCGCGCAGGCCGACACGCCGATGGACCTCGACGGCCGCCTGCGGGGCGACCTGATCGTGTGCCGGCGCGCGGGCGACGTCGTGTTCCTCGCCTCCGACCACGTCGACTACATGGACGTGTCGCCCAAGCAGCTCGTCTCCGTCGCCGCGGCGCTGATCCCGTTCCTCGAGAACGACGACGCCAACCGCGCGCTGATGGGCTCGAACATGCAGCGCCAGGCGGTGCCGCTGCTGCGCTCCGACGCGCCGCTGGTCGGCACCGGCATGGAGGCGATCGTGGCGCGCGATTCGGGCGCGGCGATCGCGGCGCGCCGCACCGGCGTCGTCGACCAGATCGACGCGACCCGTATCGTCGTGCGCGCGACCGAGGAGACCGACGCGGCCAAGCCCGGCGTCGACATCTACCGGCTGATGAAGTTCCAGCGCTCGAACCAATCGACCTGCATCAACCAGAAGCCGCTGGTGAAGGTCGGCGACCGGGTCGACGTCGGCGACATCATCGCGGACGGTCCCTCGACCGACCTCGGCGACCTCGCGCTCGGCCGCAACGTCCTCGTCGCGTTCATGCCCTGGAACGGCTACAACTTCGAAGATTCGATCCTGCTGTCCGAACGCATCGTCAAGGACGACGTCTTCACCTCGATCCACATCGAGGAGTTCGAAGCGATGGCCCGCGACACCAAGCTCGGGCCTGAGGAAATCACGCGCGACATTCCGAACGTCTCGGAAGAGGCGCTGAAAAACCTCGACGAGGCGGGCATCGTCTACATCGGCGCGGAAGTGCAGGCGGGCGACATTCTGGTCGGCAAGATCACGCCGAAGGGCGAGAGCCCGATGACGCCGGAAGAGAAGCTCCTGCGCGCCATCTTCGGCGAGAAGGCCTCCGACGTGCGCGACACTTCGCTGCGCGTGCCGCCGGGCGTGCAGGGCACGGTCGTCGAAGTGCGGGTGTTCAACCGTCACGGCGTCGAGAAGGACGAGCGCGCCCAGGCGATCGAGCGCGAGGAGATCGAGCGGCTCGCCAAGGACCGCGACGACGAGCAGGCGATCCTGGACCGCAACGTCTACGCGCGTTTGGCCGAGACGCTGGAAGGCAAGCGCGCGCTCTCGGGGCCGAAGGGCTTCAAGAAGGACCAGATCCTCACTCGGGAGATCCTCGACGAGGTCCCGCGCTCGCAATGGTGGAGCTTCGCGCTCGAGTCCGACCAGACCATGTCGGAAATCGAGGCGATGCGGAAGCAGTACGACGAGTCGAAGAAGTCGCTGGAGAACCGCTTCCTCGACAAGGTCGAGAAGCTGCAGCGCGGCGACGAGCTGCCGCCCGGCGTGATGAAGATGGCCAAGGTCTTCATCGCGGTGAAGCGCAAGATCCAGCCCGGCGACAAGATGGCGGGCCGTCACGGCAACAAGGGCGTCGTCTCGCGCATCGTGCCGCAGGAGGACATGCCCTTCCTCGCCGACGGCCAGCCGGTCGACATCGTGCTGAACCCGCTCGGCGTGCCGAGCCGCATGAACGTGGGGCAGATCCTCGAGACGCATCTCGGCTGGGCCTGCGCGAGCCTCGGGCGGCAGGTCGGCGAGGCGGTCGACGCCTATCTGCGCTCGCACGATTCCCAGTTCCTGCGCGGCAAGCTCAAGGAGATCTACGGCGAGGATGAGACGATCAAGGCGCTCGACGACGAGAATCTCGCCGAGCTCGGCGAGAACCTGCGCCGCGGCGTGCCGATCGCGACGCCGGTGTTCGACGGCGCGCGCGAGAAGGACATCGTCGACATGCTGACAATGGCGGGTCTCGACTCGTCGGGGCAGGTGACGCTTTTCGACGGGCGCACCGGCGATCCCTTCGACCGCAAGGTGACGGTCGGCTACATCTACATCCTCAAGCTGCACCACTTGGTCGACGACAAGATCCACGCCCGCTCGATCGGCCCCTACAGCCTCGTCACCCAGCAGCCTCTGGGCGGCAAGGCGCAGTTCGGCGGCCAGCGTTTCGGCGAAATGGAGGTCTGGGCGCTTGAAGCCTACGGCGCCGCCTACACTCTGCAGGAGATGCTGACCGTGAAGTCGGACGACGTCGCGGGCCGCACCAAGGTCTACGAGGCGATCGTGCGCGGCGACGACACCTTCGAGTCGGGCATTCCGGAAAGCTTCAACGTGCTGGTCAAGGAAATGCGGTCGCTCGGCCTCAACGTCGAACTGGCGTCGCTCAAGCGCCCGCCGGAAGAGGCGCCGCCCGCCGAGGCCGCCGAGTGAGGCGGCCGGCGCCCGCCGACGGCGGCGCGCCCGGCAAGGACTTTCGTCGCGGCGGTCCCGCCGCGGCTTTCTTCCATCGAGGCGAGTTCGGGCGTTGGCCGCGCCCCGCTCGCGGGAGACGAGAATGAACCAGGAAATCACCAATCCGTTCGCGCCGGTCGCCGCGCCTCAGGCGTTCGACCAGATCCAGATCGCCATCGCCAGCCCCGAAAAAATCCTGTCCTGGTCGTTCGGCGAGATCAAGAAGCCGGAGACGATCAACTACCGCACCTTCAAGCCGGAGCGGGACGGCCTGTTCTGCGCGCGCATCTTCGGGCCCATCAAGGACTACGAGTGCCTGTGCGGTAAGTACAAGCGAATGAAGTATAAGGGCGTCATCTGCGAGAAGTGCGGCGTCGAGGTCACGCTGTCGCGCGTGCGGCGCGAACGCATGGGCCACATCTCGCTCGCGGCCCCCGTCGCCCACATCTGGTTCCTGAAGTCGCTGCCGTCGCGCATCGGGCTCCTGCTCGACATGACGCTGAAGGATCTCGAGCGCGTCCTCTACTTCGAGTCCTACATCGTGCTCGATCCCGGCCTGACGCCGCTCAAGGAGCGCCAGCTCCTCTCCGAGGACGACTATCTGCGCGCGCAGGACGAATACGGGCAGGACAACTTCACCGCCATGATCGGCGCGGAAGCGATCCGCGAGATGCTGAAGGGCATGAACCTTCAGAAGATCGCCGA
>CAIZGR010000464.1 GCA_903932535.1 uncultured Hyphomicrobiales bacterium
GCAGCGCCGCCTCGGCCGCGAGACGCAGCGGCCCGAACGCGGAGTCCGCCGGCACGCCCTCGAGCAGCCGGCGGGCCTTCGCCGGGTCTTCGGTCATGAGACTCTTGACGATCAGCCGCACCGGGCCGAACGGCGAGCGCGCGGGAATTTTGGCGAGCAGCGGCTCGATCTCGTCCGCCGGCTTCTGCGCCGTCAGCGCCTCCAGCGCCTCCCGCGCGGCATTGGCGGCGGCGATCCATTCGACGCGCGCCGGCGGGTCGCTTTCGCCCGCCACGAGCGGAACCGGACGCGCCAGATACAGCGCCGGCGTCAGATCGGCCATCAGGCGCCCCTGGCCGGGCGCGAGCGAATCGGCTCCGACGTATTTCAAGGCCTGGGCGAGCGCCTTCTGGATCTGGCCCTGGCGGATCAGGCAGTCGAGCAGAACCAGCGGCTCCCGGACGGCGCCGTCCAGCGCCACCGCGTTGCCGAGCACGACCTCGGCCTCCTTGAACAGCCCCTTGGCGGACAGCGCCTTGGCTCGGCCCACATAGGCGGCGGCGAGGCCGTCCCGCCATTCCGGCCGCGCCTCCTGCTTGAGGAGCGGCTTGTAAAGCTCGATGGCCTCCTTGAACCTGCCCAGCCGAAGCGCCTCCTCGGCCCGGGCGGCGGGCGCGTCGGAGGGGGCTTCGGACGGAAGCTTACGCGAGTTCGGTTTGGCCATGCCGACCACTGTTGGCTGTTTCCATTTGCGCTATCGACGCCCCTCCGGCGAAATCGATGCGCCGAAGTCGTGGCGCCGAGGACCGCGTCGAGAGGAGAGGCGTCACTAGGGGAATTGACATCATAGGGTTCGATTTGGCGATTTCAAGCGCGCGGCGCGCGAGCGGACCGCAGACCGGACGTCGACAGGCCCCAGTCGCCGGATCGACGGCCCCGCAAAATCAGCGGCTTGGCCCGACTTCGCGGATTGCGCCCGATTCCGCCGGCGCGCCTCGAGAGATTCTGGCGATTTATGTGAGGCGGCTGATCGGCGGGTCGGACGATCCGAGAGGCGGCCTCACACATTTCGGCGTCTTGGCCGGCGGCCGGACGAACGAGTTTCGTGTTTGGAGAGGTTTCCAAGCCGCTTGCTCTCGTCCCAAGTCGTCACGATTTTTGTCGTTACGACAATTATTGCCGTCAAGGGGCGGCGGAAGCCGACGGCGAAGATGGACGCGGGTTGCGAGACGCCCTGGCTTTTGACCCCTGTCCGCAAGAAGCCCGCTTTACGGCGGCGATTTCCACAGCCGGTGCACGCACAGGCGTGTTTGTCGCCTGACACCGGGTCGAAGCGATCGGAAGGACGTCTCCGCCCCTTAAAACACGATCACGATATACATATACGCAATATTTTGCACTTTCTGTTTGGCTCCGAAAGCTGCGAGCGCGTATCATTCGGCCGTCTGGGGCGGCGCCCTGACGAAGGTCGAGGCCAACGTCCTAAAAATCGTCGAACGTCTCCGGGCGGAAGGTCGGACCAATATCGGCGGTGGAAGTCACGATCGCTTCGTCCGTGACGACCGCCCGCAATGATGATCGTCGTTCCCCGTCGCCGCGAGCGCTCTCCGGGCGTTGCGCGGTCGACCGCCGAGGCGGCGGGCTGGTTGTGAACAAAAAGGGGCGAGGCGATCGACGCCGCCGCCAGGGCGCGCGGCCTCAGCCGCTCGGCGTTCCTGGCGAGCGCTGCGCGCGAGAAGATCATGGCGGGGGCGTAGCAAGCCTTTACAGAGCCGACCCACCACGTCTTCCCGGCAATCTTCGCGATGACCCGCGTCATCCTCCGTGTCCCGTCGCGCCGGTTCGCGGTCAGACGGATCTGCTCTTCCTCAACGCCTCGTTGATCCGGGTCTGCCAGCCCGCGCCGCTCGCCTTGAAACGCTCGACGACGTCGCGGTCGAGACGCAAGGTCACGGAGACCTTGCAGTCGGCTTTCGGGGGGCGCCCCGGCCGGCGAAGGATGCCTTCGACGGGCTGCGAAAGATCCGGCGCCGCATCGGGGTCGGCGGCGATGCCGCGCGCGATCCCGACGTCTTCGTCAGCGGTCGGACGAACGAGTTTCGATTTCATAATATGCGACCTCACGGCTGTTGGCCTTGCGGGCGGAAATGATGCGGCGCTCTCCGCCGCGCTCGACGAACACGACGACATGCAGGCGCGCGCCGAGCGGCGCCATCGCAATCAGCCGCGTCTCGCCGTAGTCCTTGCGACGATCCTCGAAAACCAGCGCCTCGTTCCAATCCAAGCCCTGGAGGTCGCGGAAATCCACCCCGTGCTTGCCCAGGTTCGCAGCCCTTTTGCTCTCGTCCCACGTCGTCACGAATTTTCGTAGTTACGATAACTGTCGCGGTCAAGTGGCTCGACGCGTCCGTTGGGGGCGTGCGGCATGGACGCGAGCAACCGGACATCGTAGCTTTTCGCCATGCCCGTGAAGAGCCCGCTTTACGACAGCGATTTTTTTGCCTGGAGCCGCGAGCAGGCGGAGCTGCTGCGGTCGGGGAAGCTGGCGCAGGCCGACATCGAGAACATCGCCGAGGAAATCGAGAGCATGGGCAGGACGGAAAAGCGCGAGCTGGTGAGCCGCCTGAGCGTCCTCCTGCTGCACCTGCTGAAGTGGCGTTATCAACCCGGCAAGCGCGGCCCGAGCTGGGAAGCCAGCATCCGCGTCCAGCGCAACCGCCTCGCCGACCATCTCGACGACAACCCGAGCCTGAAGCCGCTGCTGCCTCAGGCGCTGACATCCGCTTATCGCGACGCGGCGCTGGATGCGGTGGCTGAGACGGGGCTGCCGGGGGCGACGTTTCCGGCGGCTTGTCCGTGGGCGGTGGAGCAGGTGTTGGACGGCGGGTTTTGGCCGGGGTGACCTAATCCGCGGGAGGCCCACGCCGGCCGTCTTGGAACGTCCGTGGTTCATGTCAGCCGCCTGCAATCGGACCGGCGTCCTTGCCAAGAGACGAGAGACGACGATGAGCACAATTGGTTTTCACAGGCCTCTATCATTGATCATAACGTTGCATATACTTATCTGAATACCGAGATTTTATCGTCTCTGCGACTCCATCAATAGACGGAAAAAGGAAACTTTTATGAATTCCAACGGAATATAATTTTCTTATGAGTTTTTCTTTAACACTACCTGGGACTATACACTTAATTAGGCATGCCGATCTATTTCTCCCGACAAATTGTACGGACTCAATTGATTTGACTTCGCGTCCGTGAATGGTAAATACGCCTGATTGCGCGTTTTGGCGTCGAAATCGATAGGTTGGACGAACTGCAACGGGATGTATTCCCTTGATATCTCTGCTAAAAAAGCCAAATTCGGTATGAAGGTCTATTATATAATCTGAAAGGTATTTTTGGTCTGACTCTGGAACTGCTTGAACACCATTTACAACCTTATTCAAATCCCAAGCATTTATTGCCCAAACGACGCCATCGATAGACGACTGTTATTCGCAACAAGTGAAATACAGCCCCACAAGTGGATTTTCGGTCCAGTCAAGAATTCGCGTCGGAATGCCATGATGCTGAGCCAAGAAAAGCCAATCAACGTACTCAGCGGCATGGGCGCGAAAGTCTCTCAGCATTTCCCGCTCGAGTTCGGGGCGGAATTTACCTCTGTAAAGAGAGCGTTTTAGGGGCCATGTCACATCGCCCTGTCCCCGAAACCAGACATTTAATGTTGCGTTACGACGCCCAAAGCGACGAGAACATGCGCGAGACCACTCAACATATTCAGATAATGGTTTTACCAAACCGTCGCCGTAATTATGCGCTATCATCTGGTTCTCCGAACCAGGAAACCTGCCTTCCAGGGCCACATGGCGACACTTTGGCCACACGGTGACACTTTTCGCAATCCCCATAATCGCCCAGAGGGCAATTCCGGGCGTCGCTAGACCCGGAGGGGCGGCCAAGCAGGCGACGGGACGCGCCGTCGATATCGAAGCCGACCACGTCGGTGCGGCTGACATCGTTGCGGTTGCCTCCCTTGATCCGCCACCTTTAAGGTGGCAGATTAGGCCAATGGAAAAGCGTCGGCCGACCTATGATCTCGACGCGATCAAGCTCGCGATCGGCTCGGTCGAGACGTTGGCCATGACCTCCTCCGCTTTGCGGAACGCTGTCGAAATCGGGTTCGATCGGACCGGCGTGGTTGAAACGATCCTCGGAATCGAGCGCGGAATGTTTTACAAATCGATGACGACCTTGGCCGATCATCGTGTGTGGCAGGACGTCTATCACGTCCCGGCGCGCGGGCTGACGCTCTACGTGAAATTTCAGGCGGACGTCGTCACCGAATTCACCGTGATGGCGTTCAAGGAGAAATGACCATGGCGGCAAGAGCGCTCCCTGCGACCATGACGGCCCCGGAGTCCGGCGCAATTCTGACCCGTGGCGTCCGGCCCTTCGCGGTCGCCTACAAGGGCGAGCGCATCACGGTCGACCTGCCCGGCTATTACCCGGCCGGCGAAGGCGAAGGCGTGCATGTCGGAAACGATCTGGACGCGGTCGACGAGGCGTTGCGGGCGCTGAAGGAAAAGATCGAGGGCGTGCCTTCGCCCGCGACCATCCGGCGCGTGCGCGCCAAGCTGAAGCTCTCGCAACGGGAAGCCGGCGCGTTGCTGAAAGTCGGCGAGAACGCCTTCGACAAGTACGAGCGCGGCCTCGTCGAGCCGAGCGGTCCGACGGGCGTGCTCATCGGCATACTCGACCGGCATCCCGAGATCATCGACGAGTTGCGGTAGAACGGGTCGCCCCTACCCCTTCCTCCCCGCGATCTTCGCAATCTCCCGCATCATCTTCAGCGTGCCCGCCAGCCGGTCCTTGAGCTTCTCGAAGTCGTCCACCACCACGATCCGCATGTCCGGCCGCACCCGCGCCAAGGACCCCTGCGCCGCCACCCACTTCACCAGCCCCGTCGGGTTGGCGAAGGCGTTGCCGCGGAAGGCCAGCGTCGCGCCCCTCGGGCCGGCGTCGAGCTTTTCGACGTTGGCTTTGCGGCAGAGCGCCTTGATCAGCACGAGCTTCATCAAGAGCCCGACCTCGGGCGGCGGGGGGCCGAAGCGGTCGACGATCTCGGCGCCCATGGCGTCGATCTCGGCCTCGTCCTCGAGCGCGGAGAGGCGGCGGTAGAGCGACAGCCGGGTCGGCAGGTCGGGGATGTAGCTTTCGGGTATCGTCACCGGCGCGCCGAGCTGGATGGCCGGCGACCACAGGTCCTCGGGAGTCGCGTCCTCGCCCGACTTGATGCGCTCGACCGCCTCGCGCACCATCTGCTGGTAGAGCTCGTAGCCGACCTCCTTGATATGGCCGGACTGCTCCTCGCCCAGAAGATTGCCGGCGCCGCGCAGGTCGAGGTCGTGCGAGGCGAGCTGGAAGCCCGCGCCGAGCGTGTCGAGCGATTGCAGGACGGCGAGACGCTTCTCCGCCTGAGGCGTGATCTTGGCCTTGGCGGGCGTGGTGAAAAGCGCGTAGGCGCGCACCTTCGCCCGCCCCACCCGTCCGCGCAGCTGGTAGAGCTGCCCGAGGCCGAACATGTCGGCGCGATGGACGATCATGGTGTTGGCGCGGGGAATGTCGAGGCCCGACTCCACGATCGCGGTCGAGAGCAGAATGTCGTACTTGCCGTCGTAGAAGGCGCCGATCTTGTCCTCGAGCTCGCTCGCCGCCATCTGCCCGTGCGCGAGCACGAATTTCGCCTCGGGCACGTTCTGGCGCAGGAAGGCCGCGGCCTCGTCGAGGTCTTCGATCCGCGGGCAGACGTAGAAGCTCTGCCCGCCGCGGTAGCGCTCGCGCAAGAGCGCCTCGCGCACGATCAGCGCGTCGAACGGCGAGACGAAGGTGCGCACGGCGAGCCGGTCCACCGGGGGGGTGGCGATGATCGAGAGATCGCGCACGCCGGTCATGGCGAGCTGGAGCGTGCGCGGGATCGGCGTCGCCGACAGCGTCAGCATGTGGACCTCGGCGCGCAATTCCTTCAGACGCTCCTTGTGGGCGACGCCGAAATGCTGTTCCTCGTCCACCACGACGAGGCCGAGGTCCTTGAACTGCACGCCCTTGCCGAGGACGGCGTGGGTGCCCACGACGATGTCGATCCCGCCCTCGGCGAGACCTTTCTTGACCTCGCGCTGCTCGGCCGCGCCGATCATGCGCGAGAGCTGGCCGATGCGCACCGGGAGGCCGGCGAAGCGCTCGCGGAAGTTCTTGGCGTGCTGGCGCGCGAGCAGCGTCGTCGGCACGACGATCGCGGTCTGCTTCGAGTTCATCGCCGCCGCGAAGGCGGCCCGCAGCGCCACCTCGGTCTTGCCGAAGCCGACGTCGCCGCATACCAGCCGGTCCATCGGCCGGCCGGCGGCGAGGTCGTCGAGCGTCGATTCGATCGCGCCCGCCTGGTCCTGCGTCTCGTCATAGGGGAAGCGGGCGCAGAACTCGTCGTAGAGCCCTTCCGGCACGGCGAGGCGCGGCGCGGGCCGCGTCATGCGCTGCGCGGCGACGCGGATGAGATCGCCCGCCATCTCGCGCACGCGCTTTTTGAGGCGCGCTTTCCGCGACTGCCACCCCGCCCCGCCGAGCTTGTCGAGATCGCCCGTCTCCGAGCCGAAGCGCGACAGCAGCTCGAGGTTTTCCACCGGCAGGAACAGCCGGTCGCCGCCGGCGTAGTGGATTTCCAGGCAGTCGTGCGGCGCCCCGGCGGCCTCTATGGTTTTCAGGCCGACGAACCGGCCGACGCCGTGGTCGATGTGGACGACGAGGTCGCCTGCCGTCAGCGCCGCGGCCTCGGCCAGCACGTCCTGGGCGCGGCGCTTGCGATTGGCGTGACGCACCAGCCGATCGCCGAGAATGTCCTGCTCGCCGATAATCGCGAATTCCGGCGTCTCGAAGCCCTGCTCGAGCGCCATCACCGCGAGCGGCAGCGCGCCCGGCCGCGCCGTCTTCGCCTGCGGCCACGACGAGACCAGCTCCAGCGACTTCAGCCCATGCTCGGCGAGCACGTGGCTCAAGCGCTCGCGCGAGCCGTCGGTCCAGCCGGCGACGATCACGTTGAGGCCGCGCTTGCGCAGGTCCTTGACGTGCGCGACCGCGGCGTCGAACACGTTCGCGCCCTCCGTCTGCCGCTCGGGGGCGAAGGTCCGCCCGAGCCGCCCGCCGCAATCGACGATCGTCGCGGCGCCGGGCGGCAGCTCGAAGGGCGTGAGCCGGGCGAGCGGTCCGGCTTCCAGGCGCTCTTTCCATTCGCCGCCCGCGAGATAGAGCCGGGCGGCCGGCAGCGGCTTGTAGTCGGACTTGCCGGGGTCCTGCTGGTAGGCCGCTCTGCGAGCGGAATAGGCGTCGGCGATCTGCGCGACCCGCTGCGCCGCCGCCTCCTCGGCGCGGCCGTCGAGCACGAAGGGCGCGTCGCCGACATAGTCGAACA
>CAIZGR010000465.1 GCA_903932535.1 uncultured Hyphomicrobiales bacterium
CGCGCTCGGCTTCGCCGGCCTCGGCTGGGCCGCGCGGCGCGGCGCCAAGGCGCGCGTCTCGGCCACGTGATCGCCGACTGATCCTGCCGGACAGAGAAGGTCGCTTGGCGCGGCCTTCTTTTTTCGCCCGTCCGATTTCGCGTCATTCCCGTCGCCGGCTCCCGCGAAAGGGCCGCCGCCGGGACCGCGCGGGTCGCGTCGATGTCGATCAAGTCGCGCGTATTCGCGCCGCAACGGAAACCGCCGTCCGCGATTCCCCGCAGTTCCCGGGCCGCTCCCTTCGACCCGGTTCAGATTTGTCGAAGGATGTGTGAGAAAGCGTGAAATTCATCGCCCGCTCGAGCATGCTTCGAGACGTCACGCTTCGTATCGCTCCTCGGCATGAGGAGACGTGCGGCGGCAGCCTTGGCGGTTCCGAACCTGTTCAGGGCAGGCGCCAAGCCTGAGACGCGGCGTCGTCGCAATCCGAGATCCGAAGCCGCGTCCCGCCGGCGGCGACATCCAAGCAGCGGCCGGACTGCGGGTTGACGAGGCGGCTCTGCTGCCGCCAGCGCCATTCCTGAGCGCCCGTGCCGTTGCAGTCCCAGAGCTGGACCGGCGTGCCGCTGGCGGTCGCGCCGCCGGCGACGTCCATGCACTTGCCGAGCGCGCGCAGCGTCCCGTCCCCGCCGTTCCAGGCCCAGCTTTGCGCGCCCGTCCCGTTGCAGGCGAAAATTTGGACGGCGGCGCCGTTGCGCGTGCTCGCGCCGGCGACGTCGATGCATTTTTCCGCGGCGCCGAGGATCGGACCCGCGCCGCGATACCGCGCTTTGACGACCGACGGCGTGTCGAGGTTGTAGCCGGCGTCGATCGACTGGGCGAGACGCAGGTATTGGCCCTCGGCCCAGTTGAGCGGAGCCGCGCTCCCGGTCGGCCGGCCTTCGGGATAGCAGACTATGTCGGGACGGTCCCAGATCTGCTCCGGCACGAAGCCGCCGTCATTGGCCGCGTCGGCCATCGACTGAAGATAGACGGCGCCCGAACGGCCGTTGGCGATCTCGTATTCCCCGCGCTCCCCGGAGAGGACAGGCCAGAACCGGCCAAAGCGATCGGCGCCGTTGGCCGGCCATCCGCTGCAGTCGGCGTTGCTCTCGCCGTAATTGTCGTGATCGTACCGGTGGAAGTAGATGTCGCCGTTGGGCACCGCGACCTGCACGGCGGAGTTGCCGTCCGACGCCGAGGCGGACGGCGACAGCGACGTCGAAATGTGTGAGTCGTCGGGAGCGAAGACGCCGAGCCGCACGAGGTCGAGAAAGCCGAAGTCCGCGACGTCATGCGCGAGAAAACAGCCCTCCTGGAAACAGAGCGTCGCAGAACCGTTCGGATCCAGCGCCGGGTCGATGCGCTCGAAGTATCGATGATCGGCCCAGTATCCGACGGTCGTGTACGTCCGATCGGCGAGGCTCGAGCGCCACCCGTCCGCCGTCGCCTCCCAGCGTGCGGCGCTCGCGGGGTCGCCGTTCTGGCGGGCGATTTCGGCAGCCGCGACGAGACCGGCGATGATCGCCGCGATCGACGACGGCGATTGACCGTACTGCTCCTCCCACCGCTCCGTCGTCGCGGGCCCGGTCGCCACGACATGATCCGCGGTCGTCCTGATCTTTTGGTAGGTCGCGCCGTCCGTCAGGCCTGTCGTCCACGCGAGCAGGATCGCGAAAGCCTCCTCGTCGAGCTGCTCGCAGCAGCCGAGGTCGTTCGCCGTCGCGCCTGCGACGCCGCTGACGGGGGTGTAGCGCGGGAACGCGCCGGGCGCGTAGGTCGTCCCGCCTCCGGGAGTCGTCGTTGCAATGAACTGCCCGTTCCACAGGAATTGCGCCATGCGCAGGGCCTGAGCGGAATCGCCGGCCGCGATCAATCCCGTCGCCTGCTCGTAGAGGTCGCGGCCCCACACCCGGTGATAGCCGTCGTTGGGCTGGTCGCCGTTGACGAAATCGCCCCAGGGCGTGGCGAATCCGGCGACGCTGGCGCCGCGGTAGGTCTTGTCCTCGGCGGCGTGCAACGCCATCGCCGCGACGTCGTAAACCCGCCGGCGCCGCGCGTCGGCCGAGACGCTGGCGGGGGCTGGGCGCAGCCCGCCGAGATAGTCGCTCCAGCCTTTGCGGTAGGCGGCTTCCCGATCCGGAAATCCGGCCGCGAGCGCTCCGTCTGCCGCCGCGAGCGCCGCCGCCGCGTCGCCGCCGTAGCCGAGCGCGACCGTGAAGGTCGTATCTGCGCCGAGATTGCCGATCTCGCCGCACTGCACGACATTGCCGTTGGCGGCGCTGTCGAACCGGCTGACGAGGGCCTTGTTCTTGTGCAATTCGACGTTGCAGTCGCTCGCCATGGCGGAAAAGCCGTTGTCGTTGGCGACGAAGCCGTTCGGACTTCCGGCCTTCAGCGCTGAGAAGACCGTCACGGGCGAGCCGAACAGGGTTCGCGTCCCGCTGGCCATGAGGGCCGAGTTCGTCGCGTCCCACCATGCGGAATTGCCGGCGCCGCCGCCGGCCATGCTCGGGTTCGCGAGCAGGAAGAGCCGGTAGACGCCGCCGTCGAGGGACTCGAACCGTGTGCGGATCATGAGCGTATCGCGGCTCGGGTCGGTCACGTAGGTGTTGGTGATCCGGTACTTCGGCGTCGGGCGCGCATCCGTGTTCGTGACGGTGTATTCGAGCGCCGTCTCCGCCGGCATCGATATCGTATGGCTCGTCGCGTCGCGTTCGAGGTCGACGAAGGTCGAGCCGTCCGTGACGACGTACTGCATGTCCTGCATGTTGGGGATGTCGAGGCGCGGATAGAAAACCTCGCTCGTGATCCCTTTCGCAACCGTGAACCAGACGTTGCTGCCGGTGTCTGCCGAGGCGCCGACGGCGAGTTTGTTTCCCGTCGTCCAGGAAGCGGGCCCGCCCGGACCATCGCTCGCGGCCGCGGCCGGCGTGTCGGCCGGTTGCGACAGAACCAGAGACGGCGTCGCCAGCAAAACGGCCATCCCGAGCGCGACGGCTAACATCCTATCGGCGCTGCGCATAAGTCCCCCCTCCCCGATCTGTCCCTAAATGCGAGCAGGACAAGGATATACGACCGCAGACAGTATGTCAATTCCGCCGACCATCATATGTCGATGCGCGTCCCCTTCCGGCGCGCAGGGGCTCGCGAGGTCGGCAAGAAGCCGTCCGGGCGTCAGTCCTTGGCCACGCGCGGCGAGAGCTGGTCGGTCGGCGTCTGCTCGTCTGCGAAACGCTGCCGATAGACCGCGAGGTTCTCGCTGACCCGCTGGACGTAGTCCCTCGTCTCTTCGAACGGGATGCGCTCGACCCAGTCGACCGGGTCGGCGCCGTTGCGCGGATCGCCGTAAGCGGCGATCCACTGCGCGACCCGCCCCGGCCCGGCGTTGTAGGCGGCGAAGGCCATGGCGAGCGAGCCGCCCTCGTCCTCCATCACCTGCCCGAGGAACGCGGCGCCGAGCTGGGTGTTGAACGCCGGATCGGCGATCAGCCGCTCGTAGTCGTAGGCGACGCCCGCCCGGCGCGCGGTCGAGGCCGCGGTCGAGGGCAGGATCTGCATGAGGCCCTTGGCGCCCGCGCCCGAGGCCGCGCGCCAGACGAATTCGCTTTCCTGCCGCGCCACCGCGTAGACGCTGGCGCGGTCGGCCGAATGGGCGAGCGGCAGGAAGGCCGGCACGCCCTTCGCCGGGAACGCCATCGCGTCGAAGGCGTAGCCGCGCAGCATGGCGAGCTTTCCGAACTGGACCTGGGTCGTGGCGTCCGCATGTCGCTCGAGCACCTCGGCCATCGCGGCCATCTGCGCCTCGTCGCGCCAGGAGCGCGCCGCCTCGTAGGCCAGCGCCACCGCGAGATCGTCGAGGCCTTCGGAAAAGAGCGCGTCGGCCGCGCGCACCGCGTCGTTGCGCTCGGCGCCGTGCGCGGTCCGCTGAGGCGCGCGCAGCGCGAGCCGCTTGACGCCGATGCGCTCGGCCGCGAGCTGCCCGTAATAGGCGACCGGCTCGGTCGCCGCGTTCTGGTAATGCAGCGTCGCGCCGTCGGGGTCGCCCAGCGCCTCGGCGGCCCGGCCGCGCCAGTACTCGGCCCGCGCGATCGAGAGCGGCGTCTCGGCGGCGACCGCGGCCTGGGCGAAGCGTTCCGCCGCCTCGGCCGCGTCGCCGAGGAAGCGCAAAGCGATCCAGCCGGCGTGGAATTCGCGGTCGACCTCTGCGGCCGGCTCGTCCGGCCTCGCCGCCCTGGCGCAGAGCGCGAGCGCGAGCCTCGGCTCGTTGAGATCGAGAAGCTGGCGCGCCACCATGCGCCGCTCGCTCCACCAGGAATCCGGACTGACGAGCGCGTCGCGCTCGACCGGGGCGAGGTTGAGCAGAGTCGCCGCCTCGTAGGCGCGTTTGGCGCGCCGTGCGTCCTGGACTCGGGCGAACAGAAGCCCGGGATCGTGCTTGAGCGAATCCGGGACCGCTTTGATGAGGGCCGAAGGCAGCGGTCCCCGTGCGGCGGCGGCGCGCGCATCGGCGAGCTTGGTCTCGTCGGGGCCGGCGAGCGCGGCGGCGCGGAAGGCGGCCGCCCAGCTCTCGGCGTAGAGCAGACGGTCGGCGCGACGCTTGTGATCGGCCTTGGTCAGGACCGGCCCGAACTCGCGCAGGATCGCGCTCTCCGTCCAGGCGTCGAAATTGCCGTCGCGCCAGAGCGCGCGTGCGATCCCGATCGCTTCGTCCCCCTTTCCGGACGCGCCGAGCGCGCGGGCGAGCGCCAACTTGCCGGCGCTCGACCGGGGCGGCTCGGCGGCGAAAAAAGCGGTGATCTCGGCGGGCGCCGCCGGATGGACGAAGAGCTCGGCCTCCTCGCGATAGCGCAGATAGCCCTCGCCGCCCCAGGCCGGGTGAGCCGTGGCGAAGGCGGCGAGCGTCGCGAAGGCCGGATGCGGATCGGCCCGGAGCGCCGCCCATTCGAGGGCGAGCCGCCGATCCGGATCGGTCTCGGCCCTGGCGAGCGCCGCGAGGCCGGCGGCGTCGCCCTTGCGGTAGGCGACGGCGGCGGGAAGAACGACCGGCGCCGGAACGGGCGGCGCGGCGGACGTGGAGGCGTCCGGCAGGACGGCGCCGTCGGGCGCGCCGGCGCC
>CAIZGR010000466.1 GCA_903932535.1 uncultured Hyphomicrobiales bacterium
GTCGAGTCGACCGCGAGCAGCGCGCCGGCCGCGTGGGCGAGCGCAGCCGATTCGGCGATGTCGCTGATCCCCCACAGCGGATTGCTCGGGGTCTCGAGCCAGACGAGCTTGGTCTCGCCGGGCCTCACCGCGCGCTCGAGCGCGGCGAAGTCTTCGGTGTCGACGAAATCGACCTTCAGGCCGAAGCCCGCCGCGTCCTTGGCCAGCCAGTTGCGCAGCGCCCAGTACATGATCGTCGGGGCGACCACATGCGCGCCGGCCCCGAGGCTGAGGAACAGGGCGACCGCGGCCGACATGCCCGAGCCGAAGACCAGTGTTTCGGCTGCGCCTTCGAGCGCGCCGATGACGGCTTCCGCCTCGCGCACTGTGGCGTTGTCGGGGCGGCCGTAGACGTTGCCGCTGCGGTAGAGGTTGTCCGCATCGCGCAGGAAGGTGGTGGAGAGGTGGATCGGCGGAACGAGCGCGCGCGTCGCCTCGTCGATTTTGCCCAGCGCCTGGGCGGCGAGGGTGGCTGGGCGCCAGGGCTCGTTCACAATGCGGCTCCGCGCAGGAGGCGGGGCGCCTCGCGCCCGGCGCCGCCGGCCTCGATCATGAGCTGGTCCTTGATGAGCGGGGCGCGGTCGACGAGCCTGAGGCCCAGGTCGCGCACGAACCGCAGCGGGCCGAGGTCGTTGGAGAAGAGCCGGTTCATCAGGTCCATGCCCAGGCCGCTCGCCGCGACGTCGAATCGGCGCGCGCGCTGATAGCCGGCGAGCGCGCTCGGGGCGCCCGGATCGAGGCCGAGCCGCATCGGGCCGACGATGGCCTCCGCCAGCGCCGCCACGTCGCGCAGGCCGAGATTGAGGCCCTGTCCGGCGATCGGATGGACGACATGGGCGGCGTCGCCGACGAGCGCCAGCCGCTCGCCGACGAACCGGCGGGCGACCTGGAAGCGGAACGGGAACGCTTCGACGCGCGAAGCGAGGCGGATCTCGCCGAGCTTCGGGGTGAAGCGGAAGGCGAGCTGCCGGAGGAAGTCGTCCGGGTCGAGGGCGATCAGCGCACGGGCGTCGGCGCGCCGCTCGTTCCACACGATGCTCGACTGCCGTCCCGGCAGCGGCAGGATGGCGAAGGGGCCGGCCGGCAGGAAATGCTGCTCGGCCACGCCCTCGTGATCGTATTCGTGCGCGATGGTCGCCACGATGCCGGACTGGTCGTAGTCCCAGCCGTAGGCCGGGATCTCCGCGAGCGCCCTGAGCTTCGAGCGCGCGCCGTCCGCCGCGACCGCGAGCCGGGCGCGCAGGGTCCCGCCGTCGGCGAGGGCGAGTTCCGCGACCCGTTTGCCGGGCCGAAAGCCGGCGACCGAGGCGCCCACGCGGACGACGCCGAGCCGGCCGCAGAGCGCCGCGAGCGCGGCGACGACGTCGTCGTTGAACGCCATGTAGGCCAGCGGCCCGCCCCCCGGCGCGTCGAACGCGAGATGAGGCAGGCGCACTGCGTCGCGCACGCCGCCGTCCATGATCGTCATCTTCATAATCGCCTGGGCCTTCGGCGCGATGGCGTCCCAGGCGCCGATCCGCTCGAGGAGGCGCCGCGGCCCCTCGGCGATGGCGACGGTGCGCAGCGGCGGACGGGCGGACGCGGACGGCGGCGGCGCCGGGTCGACGACCGCGACGGCGGCGCCGTCGCCGAGCGCCTGCTTGACCGCCGCCGCCAACGCGAGGCCGGACGCCGCCCCCCCGGCGATGAGGAGGTCGAAAACGGGCAGGGATTCGGTCACGGGCGAGACTCCTCGAAGGCAGGGCATTGTCGGATTTTTGACTCCTGCGCGCAATCGCGCCGGATTGCGCCCCTCGCGCATCGCGTCCTTCCCGGCGCCGTCGTTTCCCCGGTCCCGGGGCGCGGCGCTTGCGACGACGGGCGAACCGCCCCTCACATCATCGGCTTGCCGTCCGGCGCCGGAATGCCGGCCCGGATCAGGCGCGAGAAATCGGGCGACCCGTCGGCCGCCCTGGCGCGCTCGTCGACGCGCGCCCGCTCCATGAGGTCGGCGAGCGGATAGCCGGTCGTCACCGCGCCGTGGTCGTAGAGGTAGCCGGGAAGATAGCCGTTGACGATCAGCCGCCAGTCCAAAGGCAGGACGCCGCCCAGGCTCCGGATCAACCGCGTGACGGCGGTCGTGCAATTGGCGGTGAGCGAATTGTACCATCTGGGATGGCGCGCGAGCGCGTCGGCTTCGTCCACGTAGCCGATCAGGAGCGTGCGGATCGCCGCGGGCGAGGCGTGCAGGCGATAGAGGCGCACGTCCTCGCCGCGGACGTTCGCGCGCAGGCGGACCGCGTCGCGCTCGGTGGTGGCGAGCGAAACCAGCGTATGCGACTTGAAGGCGTCGGCGACCGGCGAATAGACGCCCCCCTTCTCGCGCCTGACCTCGAGCGACCACGCCAGCGTCTGCCCGTCCGAGAAGCCGAAGCTCATGATCAGATGGGCCATCTGCGGCCCGGCCCAATAGGAGAGGATGAGGTCGAGCGAATCGAGCTTCGAGAGGTCGTAGGATCGCGTCTCCCACCGCTCGGTGAAGTCGTGGTCCGAGCGCCAGTCGAAATCGCGCACGTCGGAAAGCGTCAAGATGTCGCCGTCGATGGTCCCGGTCGTCTGCCGGGCGACGTCGGGCGTCCAGTCGCCGTCGCGCGGCGGCAGGATCGTGCTCCACCACACGAGCACGCCGGCGAAGGCGACGGCGAAGGCGCCGAGCGCGCGCCAGCGGACGCGCGAGAACAGCGCGAACATCGTGGCGACCGCGACGATGGCGGCGACGCCCGCCGCACCGCCGCGGACCGCATCCGGCGCGGGCAGCCGGAACCAGAGCGCAAGGGCCGACCACAGGCCGACCGGCGCGACGACCAGGATCGACACAAAAACCCAGGCGATCGTCGAAACGACGCGGCTCACGCGCATGTCTTCGGCCCCCGCTTTGCCGGCGCGCCGCCGCGCCGCCGCTTCCCGCGCTTCGTCCATACGGCATGCGCGAGCGGTCGGCAAAGCCGCCGCGAGGCGGCCGCCGCGCCCTCAGCCCTTGACGAGCCCGAGCGCGATCAGGCTTTCGGCGGTGGCGGCCAGCGCGTCCTCGCGCGACCGGGGCGACCAGCCGAGCAGGCGCTTCGCCTTGTCGGCGGTCGCGTTCTTCGACTTGCCCAGTTCGGGGACGATCTGGCGGACCGAGGAATCGGCGAGCGACGCGAGCCGCACCAGCCAGTCCGGCAGCTCTCGCGTCGAGGCGCGCCGGGCCGCCTCGCCCAGGCGCGCCTTCAGGATCCGCGCGATGTCGGCGAGCGAGAGAAAATCGCCCGAGACGGCGAGGAAGCGCTCGCCCCTCGCGCGCGGGTCGGTCATGGCGCGCAGGTGCAGGCCGGCGACGTCGCGGACGTCCACGACCCCGAAATTGAGGTGCGGCAGGCCGGGCATCGAGCCGTTCAGGATGCGCTGGACGATGACGACCGAGGTCGACGTATCCGGCCCCAGCACCGGCCCGAACACCCCGACCGGATTGACCACCGCGAGCTCCGGCCCGCCGTCCCCGGCGACGAAATCCCAGGCCGCGCGCTCGGCGATCGTCTTGGATTTGACGTAGGCGGTGAGCCCTTCGCCTTCGAGGTTGGTCCAGCTCGTTTCGTCGAACGGCGCGGCCTGCTCCGCGTGGCCGTAGCCGAC
>CAIZGR010000467.1 GCA_903932535.1 uncultured Hyphomicrobiales bacterium
CGCGACGGCGAGAACGAAGCGGCGGGCCTCGCCCAGGCGTTGAGCGCGCGGAAGGGGGAGGGCGCCCGCTGGGCGGACATGGCCGTCCTCTACCGCAACAATTTCCTGTCGCGCGCGTTCGAGGAAGCCCTGTTGCGCGCGAAGATCCCGTATCGCCTCGTCGGCGACGTCGGCTTCTACGCCCGCTCCGAGATCAAGGACGCGCTGGCGCTCCTTCGACTGGCCGCCATGCCCGACGATCGTCAGTCGGACGAGGCCTTCCGGCGCGTCGTCAACGAGCCGCGACGCGGGTTCGGCGCCAAGGCGATCGAGATCCTCGAGCGCGACGCGAGCTTCTTCGGCGTTTCGCTCCTCAAGGCCGTCGAGACCGCCGCGCTTCCCCCGAAGACCAAGGAGGCAGGCATCAAATTCGCCGAGCAAATCCGATCGGTCGGCGCCGACGCGACGCTGACGCTCGCCGACCAGCTTTCCCTGTTGCTCGATCGGACGGGCTATCGCGCCATGCTGCGGGAGAGCAGGGCCGAGAACATGGAGCCAAAGCTCGAGAACCTCGGGGAGCTCCTCGACATCGTCGGCGGCTTCCACAGCGCTCGGGAGTTTCTCGACCACGCGGCGCTCGCGACGAGCCGGGAAAGGGACGGGGACGAGGACGCCGTCAGCCTGATGACCTTGCACAAGGCCAAGGGGCTCGAGTTCCCGCACGTCTTCCTGCCGGCCTTCGAGGTCGGAATTCTTCCCTCGAGCTACGGCGAGATCGATGAAGAGCGCCGGCTCGCCTATGTCGGCCTGACCCGCGGCATGCGTCGGGTTCGCATCTCCTGGGCGCTCTATCGCCGCGGGCCGGCCGAACCGTCGCCGTTCCTCGACGCCATCCCCGAAGGCTCGCGAGTGTTCCTCTCCCGCCCCGGACCCAGACATCTCTCCCCGCAGGCGAAAGCGGGCCTGCGACACATCGCCGGCCGGCTGCATCGCCGCGGCTGAGAGAGCGCAGGGCGCGGCGATGCGATCGCTGTTCGATCGTTTCTCCTCCGATGAACCCGCAGCGCCAGCGGCGCCGGCGACGCCGATCCTCCGTGCGGACGGGCAGCGAGCCTGCGCCGTTTGTGGCGAGCCGGCGCCGTTCGGATTCGGCGTGCGCCTTCTTCACAACCGCGAAGGGCGATGGGCCTGCAAGGACCACCGCGAAGCGGTCGAAGCGATGACGGAGACCAACCCATGACCATGGACCACGATACCGTCACCGATCGTTGCGACACGCTGGAGCTCGAGGAGGTCGCTTCGCGCGCTCCGCAGGACTCCGCCGCAGACGAGAGCCGAGAAACGGAAGGGCAGGGGGACCCCGCTACTCAGGACGCCGGACTTCCGCGTCGAGAACGCCTCCCCAATCGGCGGCGCGGCTACACCCAGAAGGCGCGGGTCGGAGGGCAGAAAATCTACCTCAGAACCGGAAACTACGCCGACGGCCGCCTCGGCGAGATCTTCATCGACATGCACAAGGAAGGCGCGACCTTCCGGTCGCTCATGAACAATTTCGCGATCGCCGTCTCGCTCGGCCTGCAGCACGGCGTCCCGCTCGAGAAATTCGTGGACGTCTTCAGGGGCGCCCGCTTCGAACCCGCAGGCCTTGTCGAAGGCAACGAAAGAATCGAACACGCGACCTCGATCCTCGACTACATCTTTCGCGAGCTGGCCATCTCCTATCTCGGCCGCGACGACCTCGCGACGGATCAATCCGAGGAAGCCGGTCTCGAATGACCGAAAGGTTAGGCCGCCGGCGCCGACGATCCATCGCGATCGGGAATCGATCCCGATCCGTCGATTCCTACAATTCATTTGACG